>CANISR010000224.1 GCA_947470105.1 Fidelibacterota bacterium
ACCTGCCCGAGGAAATCTCGGCCCTCGCGCCGATTCAGAAGCACATCAATCTCATCAGCAACGCCACGGCATTCCGCGATACGTATGAGAACCTGTGCCACTACTCGGGCTGGGTGATCCTGACCACCGGCCAGGCGCCGCGGGACAACAACGATATCCCGGGCGAGACACTGGACGTCACCATCGCCAACGAGATCGGCCGCACCACCCGCTACAAGTCGTTGACGGCCACCGGCACCGGCGAAGAGAAGAGCACCCATTCTTACGAAAACCGGACCACGCCCAATTCGCCCGATATCTCGCCGCTTCAGTTCTATACCCGCTTGTTCGGGCCGGACTTCCAGGACCCCAACGCACCATCGTTCAACCCGGACCCCCGTATCATGGTGCGCAAGAGCGCCCTGTCCGGGGTCATGGATGAAACCAAGACCCTGATGAAGTCGGTCGGCGCCGAGGACAAGGCCCGTCTCGACCAGTACTTCACCGGTCTGCGCCAATTGGAAACCAACTTCGACCGCCGCCTGACCAAGCCCGAGCCGATCGGAGCTTGTCACACGGCCGGCCTGGACCCCAAAAAAGACCTGCCGCCGGGCAAGGAAACTGCCCAGATGCAGCAGCGCCACAAGCTCCTGACCGATCTCATGGTCATGGCGGTGGCCTGCGACCAGACCCGCGTGTTCAATGTCGCCTACACCACCCGTCCGGGCGACCCGAGCAAGGCGGGCTACGAAAAACCGCACCACACCTGTACCCATGAAGAACCCATCGACGAGCAACTCGGCTATCAGCCGACGGTGTCGTGGTTCACCCGGCGCAACATGGAAGCCTGGGCCTACTTCGTGGAAGCCTTCGCCAAGGTGAAGGAAGGCGACGGGACGGTGCTCGACAACGTCCTGATCTACGCCACCACCGACCACGGCTATGCGCGCGTTCACAGCCTTGATGGAATGCCGATGTTCACCGCGGGCCGCGCCGGCGGCAAAATCAAGTCGGGCCTGCACATCGATCTCAAAGGCGAAGCCGGCACGCGCCTCGGCTACACAGTCCAGCGCATCATGGGCATAAACATTCCCCAGTGGGGCACGAAGAGCAACCTCACCAACAAGGAAGTCGGCGAGATTCTCGTCTGACGGTTTAGCCCAGGACGAACTTGTACATGTTGGAGAAGGTGCCGGGGTAGCGATCCTCGACCTTCTCCCATGAATTGAGGTCGGTGGGATCGGTAAAGCCCATCTCCCTGAATCGGCTTTCGGCCTTGTTGCTTTTTCCGAACTCCAGCAGCCGCAGGCCGCTCTTCTCGATCAATTCCGCGATCATGGGAATGGTGAAGTGGTGTTCCTGCACGTGGAACAGCAAGTCGCGGGTTCCCGAAATCGAGTAGAAATCGCGGCCCTGAGTCACGCCCTTGGCGGGATGATCGTCCGGAAGGGCGAGGATGTCCTGCCGAAACTGCCGGATGGCGGTGGCGGTAGCAGGCAGGCCGCGGGCCTGGCGCAGTTTCGCCGCTTCCAGCGTCCCGTGCCGGGCCGCTCTGGAATAGAGGTACAGCTTTATCGTTCCGCCGGGCTTGAGGACGGTCTTCAGGGCCAGCAGTCCCTGTAAAGGGTCAGCCATATGGTGAAGAACGCCGGAGCTTCTGATTGAATCGAATGTCTGGCCGATCAGAGCGACATCGAGAATGTCGCCGTGGATGAAGCGGATGCTGTCGACGCCGTGTTCGCGCGCACGGGCGAGTCCGTAGGCAAGGCTGGTGCGGCTGAGGTCCAGGGCGGTCACGCGACTCTTCGGGAATTCTTTGGCGACGAGCAGCGGTTCTTGCCCCGTGCCGGCGCCGGCCACGAGGATGTCGAGGTTGTCGTCGCGCGCAACCGTCTGCGGCAAAAAGCGCCAACGCGGATAAGGATTCTCTTCGTATTGTGCGCTGACGGCCTTGGAGATTTCGTCCGTAAGCGGCCGAAGTTGCTCGATGTCGTCAACGGGAAGGCTTTCCCGTTCAACCGGCCGGTAGCAGGCCAACATCAGCCGCTCCGCTTCGGATCGGTCGGGGTTCAAGGCGTCCAGCTTCGCGGTCTCGTCCACGCCTTCCGCAAGAACGTACTCGCAGGCAAAGCAGAATCCGGCCAGGGCGGACAGCAGTTCCAATGAAACCTCTTCGCCGCGCCGCACCTTCTCCAGAAAGTCGGCGCGGAGCGTCGTCATATAGCGTTCCGTGGGAACGTTATCGAGGCTGCCCTGTTGGAGGTACGGTATGAGTTTAAGTTGCATGTGATGAGGCGGTCACGCTGGCGTGCTTGGAGGGCTCGGATAAGACCAGAAGTATCCCACGACGTACTTTGTCTGCGTGGTCGGGGTAATCCCGCGATGGAAATGCGTCCAGTAGGGCGGAAACAGCACGATCTTGCCTTCGTCCGATCTTACATGCTGGGCTTGATCGGCGAATTCCGTGCTGCCCCCGTCATTGATGGAGCTGAGGTAGAGAAGGCCGGCCACCACACGCTGCCAAGTCGCGGCCGAATGATCCACATGCCAGCCGAAACCTTGGCCAGGAAGGACACGTTCGATAACCGGCCCAACGAAGACCAGCTCCTCGGCGTTCGTCAGATGTTGGAGGCCTGGGTACTTTGTCACGTAGCGGCGCATGGTATCGATAAAGGCTGGCGCAAGCCCCTCGATCAGCGGCTGCCAAGCCTCGGAGTTGGGTTTGACCCGTGTGCCGGTGCGGATGTTCTGGAATTTCTTCCTACCGTTGACATTGACCGAACTGGGCTCCTGGCCCGGATCGGCCTCGAACAGTGCGATGATTTTTTTGCAAAGATCGGGTGATACGGCTCCCGGATACTCCTCAATAAACATGTGCGGGCATTCCATCCAAAGTGATTCTTGCGCGCCTCATGACGTGCGCGCCGAGCATATCAATCCGCATTGGTCACGTCCCGGACAAAGCCGCCAACTGGCCCCTGAGACGGAGCCGAATTTCCCGCTATAGTCTCCGCCATAAGGGAAATAGGCGCGGCAGCGCCGGGATGGATATGGGATGCAGCAGAGTTTGAATCGCGGTCACGGTTCCCGAAGACAAGACGTTTTGAGCATTTATGGAGCGGCCCTGGACGCCGTCCGTGAGCTGGCGCGCGATCCTGCCGGCGAGGTGTTGCGGGTTGCCATAGACAAGTTCGCCGCCGGCGCGGTGCTGCCGGTTGGAGACGCGTTTTTTGAAACGGCACTGACGCTAAAGGCCGCGCATCAAGGCGAAATTCTCTGGCAAATCAACAAAATGATGGACAAGCCGGCGCTGCGCACACGTCTCGCCGATCGTCTAGCCGAAACAGTGTGTTCGCCGAAAGCATTGCCATCAGAACCACCGCCTTCTTACGCCGCAGACGCGGATATTTTTGCGCGCGACGGGTTTCTGGGTTTGTCCGGTCTCGTCAGTGAGGGCGAGGCGCGCGGAATGCTCGCATACCTGAAAACCTGCACGGCCTTAACCCGGCAGGAAACCGTGCTGCATCACGAGCCGCGCGATGTCGCGCGCGCCCCGCATGCCTTTCGAATAGCAACCGACGAACGCCTGTTGGCGGTAGCACATGGCCACCTGGGCGTCGCGCCGACCATTCTGCAAATGGACGCCTGGTGGTCGCTCCCCGAGAGCGAGACACCCATGGGTGCGCAGATATTCCACCGCGACCGCGATGATTTCAGGGCCTGCAAACTGTTTGTCTACCTGAGTGATGTCACGGCCGACGATGGTCCACATATCTTCGTACGCGGCTCCCACAGGGAGGACATGGTGCAGGACATCTTGGCGAAGAATGGCAGAAGCGGCGCGGCCGCCGTGTTTTTTGCGCGGAACGGGCGCCATCTTGCCGGCGCAATCGAAAGCGTTTTTGGCGGAGCGGTCAGGGAAATCACTGGGCCGCCCGGCACGTCTTTCCTCGAGAATACCTATGGCTTTCATCGCGGAAAAGTCCCAAAAACTGGGTCACGTTGCGTGTTTCAGGTGTTGTATGGCGTTGTGCCCTACGCCCACAGCCTGGAGCGCTGGAGCGGCGTCGATCTTGCGTTTTTGCCATCGGATTGCGGCGATTCGCCTCTGGCACGCCACGCCGCACGCTTCGCAGCACCCTAGCTTCGCGATCCGGATTTTATGTAGAGGCGCCCCATGAACCTAGAACTCACTATGCAGGATATCGAAGCGGTCGCGGAGCATTTCAAGCATCGTCCGCAGGACATGTTCCTGATCGATTTCGCGCGGCAGCACATCGCACGCCGGCGATACCTGGAAGCCAAAGACCGGCTGAAGATATCCGATGACCACGATTCGATCTGGGATGATGCTATCAGCCACAACCTTGGCGGATTGGATACTTTTGGCGCGGTTGCGCGCACCAACCGTTTAATTCGGCCGCTCTACGCCATCGATCGGGTTTTTGCCAATGCCCGGCATCTCAAAGCGCTGTGTGTCGGGCCGCGCACGGAGATGGAATTGCTCAGTCTGGTCGGCCAGGGCTTCCAGCCAGGGAACATCAAAGGGTTGGACCTGTTTTCCTATTCTCCATGGATCGAAGTCGGAAATATGCACAACATGCCCTTCGCGGACAATTCCTTTGACGTAGTCATTGCCGGTTGGGTGTTGACCTACTCAAGCGATCCCGAGCGCGCTTGCCGCGAATTTCTGCGCGTCGCGGGAGATCGCGGCATTATCGCAATCGGGGCCACAGCTCTCAGTGCAGCCGATCAGGCGGTGGAACCGACGGGCCGCTCAAAAATTCATTATCCGCGCACCGACGATCTTCTGAAGATTTTTGGCGATGCGGTGCGCAATGTATATGTCCGCCACGAAAGCGAGTCCCCGGATGAGGAAGGTCGGACCATCGTCATATTCGATGTGCGAAAATAGAGGCTGACCCGAAGTGCAACCGTCTGCGCGCCCCGAATTTAGGC
>CANISR010000225.1 GCA_947470105.1 Fidelibacterota bacterium
ACGCCTGTTACCGCCAGCGCCAAGGTCAGGCTATGGCCCAGGGTGAACCCGGTCACCACGAACACCAGGTCCCGCAGGCGCCGCGAAATCAGCACCAGGCCCAGCAGAAACGACATGTGGTCGATACCGCTGAAGATATGCATGGCGCCCATTTCCACGAACTCCAGGAAATGAGCCCGCTGCAGCGGGCCGTCGGAGCCTGACGAGACATTGGCGGTGCGGTGATCGGTGGTGAGCAGTTGTTCTGAAAAATCGCCCGCCGCGTTCTGGATTTGAGCAAAATTCACGTGGCTCGAGGCTAGTTCGTAGAAGGCGTCCGAGTGGATCTGGATGTCCACCGTGGCCGGATCGGCGGCCGCGCATTTGTAGGTAAGGTCAAATTTGCGGTATCCCGGCGTCGCCTGCATAGCCACGACCGGCGGGACCAGGGCGCAGCGTTTGCCGTCGGCCAGCGGGTACATGTGCTCCGCCAAGTACGCCATCACCGCCTGGTCGTTTGCGCGCGCGCCGTCCGGCGAAAGCCGATTGATCTCGATGTCGGCAGCCGTGATGATGACGTCCACGTCTGTGCCGTTCAGCTCCCAGGCTGAATGGCTTTCGCTCCGGGTATGGGCGAACGCCGTACCCACCCAACACACCAGCAGCGCCAGAATGGCGGTGAAGCGCATCAGCGCAGATCCTCGGCGATCAGCACATTGGCGCGCTTGCGTAGGAAGGTTTCATCGCCCTTGAGGAGACGCGCGCCATTGGCCTGACGCCAGTCTGTAACCACGCGCTCTTGGGCCACGGCAAACGCCAGCGCCACCGGTGGAGCGTTCCGGCTCATGACCAGCAAGTGTACGCCGTCGGGGCGAACCAGCGGTTCCGAGATGTCGCCCGCCGCCAGTTTTTGCGCCACGGCGAAGTCGGCGTCGCCGAGGTGAATCCTGGCCGCGAAATAGTATTCCTCATCCTTGGTGCGCCCGGTGTCCTTGAGGCCGAACTTGGCCATGGTGGTGTCCAGCGGGGCCTTCGCGCGCAGTGCTTGGAGCGCCCCCGCGGCCTGGTCCGGGGTCGCGGCCACCAGGTCGCGCACAATCATGGTGCCTTCACTCATGTATTTTGCCTGGTTCTGGCGGTAGAAGGCCTCCAGATCGGCGGGTGTGGGCTGCTTGGTCTGTGACTCCGCCACGATCTGCTGCTCGACCGCGGAGACGAGGGCCGCACGCGCCGCGGGGTCGGCGCCGGCGGCATCGAGTTCGATGCCACGTTGAACGAAGATCTCTTCCCGGATCATGGCTTCGAGCACGTGCTTGCGCTGCTCCGGCGTGGCTTCGGTGGGGCTCACGTCATAGAGCGTGCGCAATTGCGCGTCGAAGTCGATACGCGAAACCGGGCGTTGGTTGACCGAGGCCACGTCTTCGGGCGCGACGATCAGGGTCGATGTTCCCGGCGCCGTGAACAGAGCGTATCCGGCGATGCCCAGGCCGAGCACTGCGCCGAGACCGAGCAGTGTGAACGACCGGGCGGTGTTGGCGCTGCGAAACGCTAAAAAGTCCGACATGGTGTCACCGGGAAGGAAGAGGGGGTGTGGCGGGATGGGAGAGACTATGAACATAGACCGCGGTGGCCCGGAGCGCCCGGGCATCGAGTGTGCCCAACCAAGCCGGGCACATACCTGCTGATCCGCGGGCGATGGTATTGTACAGAGCGTCGCGGCTGCCGTCGCCCGACAGCCAGATGGCGTCGGTCAGATCGGGCACGCCCACGGCGGGATCGCCTTTGGCGTCGGCGCCATGGCAATCGAAGCAGCCACCGCGGTCACCAAAGATCGTAGCACCGCGCCGTGCGGACTCAGGGTTACCGGTTTTCAGAAGGTAGTCGATCACGTCGCTAATATCGCCCGGAGTCAGGGGCGGGATTGCTTCGGTCGGGCTCGGTCGCGCGGTTGCGTAGGCCGGCATGATCGCGAAGGCGCGGCTCTTGCCGTTGGCCGCGCGGATGCCGTGAGCGATGATTTGCTCGATGTCGCCCACGGTTCCGGCCCCATAAAGCCGGTCGATATCCACCAATGAAGGTACGCCCCGGGCGCTGTCGCCTTTACCGTCCGCGCCATGGCAGGAAGCGCAATGGGCGGCGAATGTTTCACGGCCCAACGGCACGGCGTGGGCAAACAGATCGGCAGGTAGTACGTCTGGATCGGCCATGACCATGCGCCGATCGAGATCGCGGCCGTGCCACATCCAGGCGCCGGCGCCGGCCAGGAGGGCCGCGAGTCCGAGCAAGGCGGCCGTTCGTGGTTTCATGGTCAGACGGTGAAGCCGATCCAGCGGCCCAAGGCGATGATACAGGTCCACAGGGCCAAAGACAAAGCACCCGCCAGCTTGGCCGAGGGTGGGGTCCTGCCGGTGTCCCAGACCGCAATGTCCTTGTGGGTAAGCACATGAAACAGCGCCATGTTGGCGCCAGCGAGCAGGAGCAGCAGCATCTTGGCCTGGAACGGACCGTTGGCGGCATATTTGACCGCCTTGGAAGAGAACATGAGGAGTCCGGAGACCAGGGCGATGGCAAAGGCAATCCATGTGGCAGGCAGCAACTGCGCCATGAGGCGCCGCGCGCTGGCCACATGGGCTTGCACGCCCAGCAGGCGCAGGTCCACCACCGAAATCGTGCCCACCACCGTTACGATGGCGATCACATGCACAGTCTCGATCCAAGGGAACAGGCTGGCGCCCTCGACGATGGCCACGGCAAAGGGCTGGCTCTCCAGGGCGATGAGAAAGCTATCCATGATCGTCACAGCACATAAGCGATCCATCGCCCGCAGACGATGACCGCGACCCAGACGGCGAGGGAAAGCGTGGCAATAAGGGTGGCGGCCTGGCGGCGCCTGCCTGAATCCCAGTAGATCTCGTCCTGCGCCACCGGAACAGCGAACACTGCCGTCAGCAGCGCACCGAGGGTCACCAGCGCCATCTTGGTCCAGAACACCCAGTTCCCCAGGGTGCGGCCCGGCTCCCCGATGATGAGGGTGATGCCCGACAGCAGCAGCACAGCGATGGAGATGCCGATCCAGGGACTGTAGCGGCGCACATACACCGAGATCGGCACGTCCTTGGCGACGCCAAGCAGGCGCAGATCCATGAGAAGGCTCGACCCAATCACCACGCAGATGGCGGCGATATGCATGGTCTGCACCGCCGGCACGAACCAGGCGGCCCCCTTGATTTCCAGGCTGAGGGGGGTTTTATCCAGCCAGACCGAGAACGATTCAATCGACACCAGAATCTACTCGTTCTTCAGCAGAACTTCTTTGCCGGTGTCCACAATGACGGCTTTGGAGAACGCGCCCCCGGGCTCGCCGCTGCGGAGGGGGCGGATTGTCATCTTCACCCGGTCACCCGGCTTGAAGGTGCCCTTGCTCCAGCCCATGCGGGTGAGATTGCCGGGGCTGGTGGCCTCAATGGCCCAGACCGCCTCGGGTTTGCCGGCGATGGGCTTCGCCGCCACGTAAATGGCCACATGCGGATTGGTCCAGGCGAATTCCTTGATGGTGCCTTCGATGTCGATCTGGTTGTTGGAATCGAACATGGCGAAGGAGTGGTGGGCTTGCGCCGGAGCTGTGAGTGCCACGCCGATGAAGAGAGTTGCGCTAAGGAAACGTTTCATTACCGGTGTCCTAGTTTAGGGCTTCTTGACGTAGACGGTGCCGTCTTCACTCTTGGGGATGCGGACGAATATAGAGTTGCCGTCTTTGTCGGTGCTCTCGGTGAAGTCGCCTTCGATGCAGATACCCTCGACAATGTCGTAGCGGCGTTCGCGGGTGAAAATGCGGGTGGTCTTCCACGGTCCGGTAAGGACGTTAGGCGCCTCGATCTCAAGTTCGACGTGCAGGGTATCCTTGCCTGCGAGGTGAATGCGTTCCTTCACATGGACGTCGCCGTTATTGGGCACCGCTACGGCTTCCAGCACCGCGAACAGGGTCTGGGGCCGGATCGAAATAGTGTCCACGACCAGGGTTTCGCCTTCCCAGTGGCCGATGGAATGGCCGTGGAAGGTGGGGTAGACGTCCTCGGGGTGCGGCCGGCCGTCGGTATAGATGCGGCGCAGGCGGTTACTGTCGCTCTCGCCCAACAGGGTCACGCGGCCCGGCGTGAACAGAACTTCCATGGCGTTGTGGTTGATTAGCATCCACGCCGGCATAGCTTCGGGCATGCAGTTGTCGAACATGAGCTTTGGTTGGCCGGTGTCCAACGCTTTGAAGAGTTCGTCGATGCGCGGCTTTACCTTGGCGTTCCAAGGGGGCGGGTTGCTGCGCGCCTGGCGGTTCTGATCGCGCTGGTCCGGAATCCAAATGCCGCTCCAGTCGGGCAGCTTGCCGACGGCGGCGTAGTCAGCCGCAGTATGCGGCGGATTGAGGACTTTCTTTTCGGGCGCCGCATCGGCCGCCAGGACGGCGCTGCCCATGCCCAAGAGGACCATGCCCAAAAGCGGTGCTGCGAGCCCGAAATGCGTGGTTTTCATCGCAATCCCCCGATAGCCAGTGACAAAAGCATACCATCGGCTTTTCGCGTCTGCACCGGTTTATGCGGCAGTGCAGCAATCAGTTCGCTGTGTAACCAGCGGAAATCATTAAAAATATGAATTCAGGACGGGACCTCCTGCAGGTTGATCATGACGTCAACTCAAGCATGGGGCTTTGACGCCGACCGGCGGCGGCAGGGGCCGGAGCCATTATCTGTGCGCTTCCCGTCAGGGTTGCCGCGCTCATTATCAAATGGTGTCGACAGCAAAAACCGCACTGCTAGTTTTGTGAAACAAGTTCTTCAGGGAGGTTTCAATGCGGGCGGGTCTTTGGGCGATCGGTATTGCGGCAGCCACGGCGTTATTCGCGGCGCCCGCGGGCGCCGGCGGGCGCGACAACAG
>CANISR010000226.1 GCA_947470105.1 Fidelibacterota bacterium
CCGGCGTATGTCCTTGAGTACCCGCTCAGCAGGCGCCTTCGTGGTCATGGGTTTTGATCTCATCTTCGTTCCTCCGTCACTACGATGAGACCAAAACCCTCCCTTACTCACCACCCCAATTCTGTCTCATAGGCGCTGACGGCCTACAGCTGGGTTTTCTCCGGCACCCGCGCTGCGAAGATCAGCCGCGCGCCGTCGACGCCTTGGGCCGCCGCGAACCGTCGCAGGTTGTCCGCAACCGAAGGGCTTGAGCCCTGCGATAGCCACAGCACGCTGCCCTCCACGCCCTTGAGGATGTTCATCCACACCGTGAACACGCCGTGGTCGATCTTCTCGGGATTGTTGAAGGCGCAGAAGATAAAGCCGTGCCCGGGCAACCCCGCCCAGGCACGGGTGACCGCGTCGCCTATGCGCTGCGGCGTGGCGCAGTGATAGGCCCCGGGCAGGCGCATGACTTTCGCCGTGTAGAGGTATTCCTCGCCGGGTGGAATCACCGTCGCGTCCGCCAGCACATAGTCGATGGCGGAAATATCGCAGTTGCCGGGGTGGCCCAGCCAGAACACCTGGATCGGCGCCGGCCGCGCCGCCACCACCTGCATCAGGTCCACTTCCGTATAGCCGTCGATGTAGATCAGCATGTCCAGGTCATGGGCCGCGATGGTGTCGGCCATCTGCCGCGGCGTGCCGGAAAGCGGTACGAAATGTTCGGCGCCCTTGCGGATGGTCTCGGCATAGGTATCCGGCGCCCCCGGCGCGGGGCGCGTGAACACATGTACGTCGAACCGCGCGCGGTCGTGGGCGGCGAAAAGCGCCGCGGTCACATGGCCCACCGGATGATTGCGGAGCAGGCCGGAGAGATAGCCGAGTTTCAGCCTCTGTCCGGCAGGCCGCGCCGGCTTTGGTGTAGCCAATTTCGGTGTAGCGAGCGCCGCCATGTGAACATCCAGCGCGCGGGTCACCGCGGCGTACAAGGGCTGCGGCAACGGCCGGATCACATTTTGGAAGGCGACCAGCGCCAGATGCGGCCACCGCACGGCCGCGAGATCGGCTTTGGCCACGGCCTCCACAAGCATCTTGTGAAGGACGTCGGCGTCCCCCAGCCGGCCCTCGTAACCGGCGATGGTCAGCAGGCGGGACAGGGCGAAGATGTGGCCGGGCACAGCAGACAGCAGCGCCTCGTAGTTCTCCCGCGCCACTCCGTACATGCGCTGGCAGTCGGCGACCCAGGCGCGGTCAGTCAGGGTGGCGATGGCGCGTGGATCGGCAGGGGAGTTCAAGCGAAGAGCCTTATGAAGAATTGTGCCCGGCAAAATACCGGAGCGGCGGCGCCTAGCACAATGCCGGTGGTGCGTTCTTTACCGGCCTGCTGGTCCTACCAAGCCACGCCGAAAGCCCTTATCGTAGGCTCTAGTATAAGGGGGATTTCATGGGTAGCAGACAGATCTATATCGCCGTCGTCTTCGCCGCGCTGGTGACGTCTCTTCCGGCGCAGGCGGCGGACCTCTATGTGCGCAGTTCGCTGACCTTCGCCGGCGCACTCGCAGCCGTGCGGCCTGGGTACGAGGCGGCTAAGGGCGACACATTGCATACGGTCGCGTCGGCAAGCGACCCGGCCGATCTGCTCATCCTCCAACGCGCGAATTTCGATCCGCTGGTGAAAGACGGCAAAGTGGACCAGGCGGCCCTCACCAACCTCGCGCAGGTGAAAGTGTGGTTCGCGGTGAAAGCGGGCGCGCCCGTTCCGGACATCTCGACGCCGGACAAACTCAAGGCGGTGCTGCTGGCCGCCAAATCCATCGGCCTCTCGAGTGCGGCCAGCGGCCAATACGTGAGTGGTGAAGTGTTCCCCAAGCTGGGCATTGCCGATGAAGTGAAGGCAAAGACCAAGCCCGTCACCGGCGCTGTCGGCGAGGCCATAGCCAGAGGCGAGGTCGAGGTGGGTTTCCAGCAGATGAGCGAACTTCTGCCCGTAAAGGGCGTCAAGGTTGTGGGGCGCATCCCCGAGGCCTTGCAGCGCGTGACCATCGTCACAGCCGGCGAGCCGAAGGACGCCAAGTCGCCCGATGTGGCGGCGCGGTTCGTCGCCTATGTGCGTAGCCCGGCGGCGGGCGCCGCGCTCAAGTCCATGGACCTAGCACTCGCGAAGTAGGAACCGGCGGGGGCGAATTTTGATAGCCATCAATTGCTGCCGCCGTGAATCGTGGTATAGGCGTTGAGGTTCAATCCAGCGCTTCGGTTCGAGTCGCCCCCGCCTGTTGTGACAAGCCTCTTTAATGCTCACTGTCGAACAAGTTCTCCTGAAAATCGTGGCCCTTGTCGTAGACGACAATGCCGACGACCAAAGCCTGCTAGCGCTCCAGCTCATGGGCATCGGCGCCAAGGAAGTCCTCACCGCCAAGAGCGGCATGGAGGCCCTTACGCTGTTGAAGGCGCGCGCCCAGCCGGTGGGCATGATTGTTGCCGAAGTGCGTACCCCCGACGGCAATGGCTTGCAGCTCCTGCAAGCTTTGCGCTGCGGCCAGATCAAGGGCATGCGTCCCAATGCGACCTTTGTTCTCACCACGGCTCAACCCGCAGTTGGAATCATCCAGACCGCCTCGGCCCTCGACGCCAACGGCTTCCTGGTCAAGCCGGTCAAGGCCGAGAAACTTGAGCCTGTCATTCTGAAAGCGCGCCGTACCGTCTTCCCGCCGAATTTCGCGCGCCACGCCGACGTCTTCATCCCGGAAAAGTTTTGAAGGTACGGACGATGGAACCCGACGCACCTCACATGAAATCAAAAGGCCTCAGCACCGCCGACTACCTGGCGGCCGAAGCCAAGCTTACGGACGACGAGAAGGCGGCGCTGGCCAGCCACCTGGCCGGCGGCCTGGGCGCGGACAAGGGCGCGGCCTTCGAGGAGGCCGAGGCCGTGCTGCGCCTCATGACCTGGAACGCCGAGCCGCGCGTGGTGGAAGCCATGGCCAAGGCGGCCGCCGCCAATCCGCATACGCCGCGCAGCCTCGCATGGGCGCTGGCCAATGACGACGAAGCCGCGGCGACGCTGGTGCTGGAGGCCTGCGCCGCGCTCTCGGACTCGGATCTCGTGAGCCTCGTTCAAGCCGGCGACAACCCGGGCAAGATGTGCGCCATCGCCCGCCGTTTTGTGGTGAGCGCGGAAGTCTCGCGCTCGCTGGTCGATCACGGCAACGAGGATGCCATCCACACGCTGCTCGCCAATGCCAAGGCCGAGATTTCCGACGACGCCTACGGCACCGCTCTCGACCGCTTCAGCCAGAGTACCCGCATCCAGGAAGGCATCATCGCCCGTCCGGTGTCTTCGTCGCTGGCCATCCGGCTGGCCTCCACTTTAAACCCTGACCTCAAGGCCAAGTTCGCTCTCAAACTCGCAAGCCTTATGCCGGTGGAAATGCCGGGGTATGTGGAGGAGCGCAGCGACGCAGGCTGGGCGGCACATCTGGCGCCCATGATCGCCGACAGGTCGCTCACTGAATCCTGGCTCGTGCGCCAGCTGTCTCTCGGCCATCTCGAGTTCTTTGCCAGGGGGCTCGCCGCATTGAGCAAGGCGCCCTACGCCGAAGTGCGCGCTGGCGTCCTCGCGACGCCGCCGGATTTCGCGCCGTTCTGGGAAAATGCGCGGCTCCCGAAAGACTGGATCCCAGTTGCCGCGGCGACGGTGGCGGCGCTGGTCCATGTGGACCGCAATGCGGGAAAGGCAGACTCAGAACTGTTTTCCCGCAACATCATCGCCCGCGCCTCGGCCAACTTCAAAGCCGCCAGGATCAACCTCAACGACGCGCAAAAGCGCATCTTCTTCCGCCCCGGCGGCGGGATGCGCTGAGGCGCGGCCTACCCCTTCGCCCGTAAATACGTCTCGATCATCCCCCCGAACCACGTCACGAACTTATCGCGTGACGCGGCCTCGTCCTTTACGCCGGTGCGCATGCGGGGGCCGATGACGGCGTCGCCGAAGGCGGCAATGGCGACCAGATGCACCACATTGCGCGTATCTTCCATGTCGGGGGCGGGAGCGCCGGGGCGAGCGTGTTTGACGCGTTCGGCGTGCAGGGCGTTTGCGATCTTGTCGAACACGGTGAGGCCGGCGCGCGGCAGGTTCTCCGGAGACTGCATCAGCCAGATCATCCGTTGCGCGATGCCTTCGCGGTAAGCCTTGAAGGTAGCGTGCAGGCCGTCGGCGCTGCCCATTTTACTGACGACGATAGAGGACAATTCCGTCAGCGCGCGCAGGTGCAGCGCGCGCACCAGGCCATCTCTGCTGCCGAAGTGATGCAGGATCGTCGGGTGCGACACCCCTGCCTTCTTCGCCACGTCCTGCAGACGCAGACCGGCAGGGCCCTCGGCCCCCATGCTGGACTCGGCTGCGTCCAGGATCAGCCGCTGCGCGTCCTCGGGCGTGCGGCGGACGCGCTTGGCCTTAGCGGCCTTGGGAGGTTTCTTCTTGGAATCAGTCATTTAGCCATCCGGAATGTCACTATTGACAATATTGTAGATAGTGAATAGTTTGCCGTCATCAGCGAAATCGCACCGCACGTCGCATCCAAGAGAGTTTTCAGCCATGACCGCCACCATCGCAATAGATACGGCCGCGCCTGACTTTACCCAGATCGATTTCCGGCACATTGATTTCAGCGGGGTCGACACCCGCCTGCATCCGATCCAGGCTTGGCGCGCGTTCCGCCGCCTCATGGCCAACCCGGGGGACACCCGCGAGGTCTTCACTATTTTCCGCGCCCTGCGCGGAGCCTCTGGTCTGCAGTCATTCCGCCGTTTCGCCGCCA
>CANISR010000227.1 GCA_947470105.1 Fidelibacterota bacterium
GGTCAGGCCCATAGCTTCGTACTCCATCAATTCGGCGACGGTGAAGCAGTCGTGGGTTTCCACTGCGTCCAGGTCGAGCAAATTCAACTTCGCTTCGCCCAACGCCTTCTTCCAGGCAATCTCGGCGCCCTCGAGGCGGGTCATATCGCGCTTGCTCATAGGCAAGTAGTCGTTGACCTGGGCGATGGAGCGGATCGCCACGGCTTTCTTGGCGCCGAGTGCGATGTCGCCTTCCACCAGCACGGCGGCAGCAACGCCGTCCGAGATCAGCGAGCAGTCGGTGCGGCGCAAGGGGCCGGCGACGATTGGATTCTTCTCCGAGGGCAGGCGGCAGAAGTCGAACGTCAGTTCCTTCTGCATCTGCGCACGCGGGTTGTTCATGGCGTTTGCGTGACTCTTGACGGCGATCTTCGCCAAGGTGTCGGAGCGGTCGCCGTACTTTTGGAAATAGCCGTCGGCGATGCGCCCGAAGACGCCCGCGAAACCGCCCTTAATGTCGGCTTCCTCGGCAACATAGGAGGCATGGAGCAAGTTATTGCCGGCGCTCTCGGCGTCGAGATGGGTCATCTTTTCGACACCCACCACCAGCACCACGCGGGCATTGCGTCCGCGGATGGCATTGACGGCGGCATGCATGGCCCCCGTACCCGTGGCACAGGCGTTCTCGATCCGGGTCGCGCGCTTGAAGCGCAAGTCCGGATGGGCGCCCAAAGTCAGTGAGGAGGCGAAGTCCTGCCGCGAGAAGCCGGAATTAAAATGGCCGATGAAGATATCGTCGATATCCTTGGCCTCGATGCCGGCGTCCTTGATCGCTTCCTGGGCGGCTTTGACGATCAGGGTCTCCAAGGTCTCGTCGGCCAGCTTGCCGAACTTGGAGTGGTACCAGCCGATCATGCAGGCGTTCATAGGCAGAGCCTCCCTAAGCCATAATGGATGAGCAATTATGTGACCCTACGCCGCCACGGGTGCAAGCATTTCGCGAAAAGGAAAGGGGGCCGGTCTTGCATGCCAGCCCCCTAAATCCAGCGTAGCTCTATTGAATCAAAAGGTTAGGCGGCGGCGGCGCCGGCCTTTTCCGCCCGCGCCCGGGCCTTGACCCATTGTTCGTGCAGGGCACCAGGTGTGCGGTCGCCGAACTTGCCGATGAACTCCTTCTGATCGTCGACCTCGTGCAGCGCACGGCCGGCATCCACGTCCATGAGTTGCTGGAACTTGCCCTTGGGATAGGCGAGGCCTTCCCAGGTCAGGTCCTCGAAGCGCGGCATGTGGCCGAAGGTGCTTTCGGTCGCGCCGGCACGGCCGTGAACACGGTCCACGATCCAGCTCAGCACGCGCATGTTCTCGCCGTAGCCCGGCCAGAAGAACTTGTTGTTCTCATCGCGGCGGAACCAGTTGACCCGGAAGATCAGCGGCGGGTCCTTGAGCTTATCCTTGAGTCCGAACCAGTGGCTCCAGTAATCGGCCATGTTGTAGCCGCAGAACGGCAGCATCGCCATGGGATCGCGGCGGACCGCCGCTTGGTTGTCGGCAGCGGCAGTGGCTTCGGAACCCATGGTGGCGGCGAGGTAGACGCCGTGATTCCAATCGAACGACTGGAAGACCAGCGGGAAGGTGTGGCTGAGACGGCCGCCAAAGATGAAGGCCGACACTGGCACGCCCTTGGGATCATCCCAGGCCGGATCCAGGGTGGGGCAGGAGGTGGCCGGCGCGGTGAAACGCGCGTTGGGATGAGCGGCGGGACGCCCGGCGTCCGGCGTCCAGTCCTTGCCCTGCCAATCGATCAGATGCGCGGGCGGGGTATCGGTCATGCCTTCCCACCACACATCGCCGTCGTCCGTGAGCGCGCAGTTAGTGAAGATGGTGTTTCTGGCTACGAGCTGCATGGCGTTCGGGTTGGTCTTGTCCGACGTACCCGGCGCCACACCGAAGTAACCCGCTTCCGGATTGATGGCGTGCAGCTTGCCGTCCTTGCCCGGCTTCAGCCAGGCGATGTCATCGCCCACGGTCCAGGCCTTCCAGCCTTCGAAACCCTTGGGCGGGATGATCATGGCCAGGTTGGTCTTGCCGCAGGCGCTGGGGAAGGCTGCGGCAACATAGGTCTTCTCGCCCTTGGGGCTTTCCAGGCCGAGGATGAGCATGTGTTCGGCGAGCCAGCCTTCCTCCTGCGCCATGACGGACGCGATGCGCAGCGCGAAGCACTTCTTGCCCAGCAGTGCGTTGCCGCCGTAGCCGGAGCCGTAGGACCAGATCGCGCGCTCTTCGGGGAACTGGACGATGTACTTCTCGGGATTACAGGGCCAGGAGCTGTCTTTCTCGCCCGGCTTGAGGGGGGCGCCGACCGAATGGATACAGGGCACGAATTCACCGTCGGCGCCGAGCACGTCGAGCACCTTTTTCCCCATGCGGGTCATGATCCGCATGTTCACCACTGCGTAGGCGGAGTCCGTGATCTGGATGCCGATATGGGCAATGTCGGAGCCCAGCGGCCCCATGGAGAAGGGGATGACGTACATCGTGCGCCCCTTCATGCAGCCCTTGAACAGGCCGCGGAGGGTATTCTTCATCTCGACAGGGTCGGCCCAGTTATTGGTAGGGCCGGTCTGGTCCTTGGTCTTGCTGCAGATGAAGGTGCGGTTTTCGACGCGCGCCACATCGCCCGGATGGGAGCGCGCGAGGTAGGACCCCGGACGCTTCTTCGCATTGAGCGGAATGAAAGTGCCCGCCGCGACCATCTGGCGGCAGAGGTCCGCGTTCTCTTCCTCGGAGCCATCGCACCAGTGGATTGCGTCGGGTTCACAGAGGCCGGCGATCTCCTCCACCAAGGCATTGACCTTCGGGTGGGAGGTCGGCGACGAAAACTTTGCGGGGACCATTTCTGCCTGGATTCCTGTGATGAACATCTGCCCTTAAGCAGCAGTAATGGCAGTCTTTCGCACCACTCACGCCGCTCGCGCAAGTGGTTTACCGCATTGATTTGTCTGACAAATATGGGGAGCGCCCGGAGGCCGCGAAAGGGTGGACTTATCCACAGGCGGAAGGCGAAACCAGGGCGGTTTCAACCGGATTTTGAGGTGCACTGCAACAGGGTTGTCGCAGATAGAAAAAGGGTGGCGGCATCCACACACAAATGCCGCCACCCTTCACCCCCAGACTCGTTGGCAAGGGTCCCGGGCAGGGAACCCCGACCAATCCTAGATCGCGCTGGGGCCGCGTTCTCCCGTACGGATGCGAATGACTTCGCTGACCGCAGAGACGAAGATTTTGCCGTCGCCGATCTTGCCGCTTTGTGCGGCTTGGCGAATGGCTTCCACAGCGGCTTCAACCTGGCCGTCGTCGACCACGACGTCAATTTTCACTTTGGGCACGAGGTCGACCACGTATTCGGCGCCGCGATAGAGTTCGGTGTGGCCCTTCTGGCGGCCGAAGCCTTTGACTTCGAGCACCGTGAGCCCCTGCACGCCGATGTCATTGAGCGCTTTCTTGACGTCGTCGAGCTTGAACGGCCGGATAATGGCTTCAATCTTTTTCATGGCATGATCCTTTTATGTGGCTGGGCAGGGCGGTCTATCGGGCGCGGGATAACGGGTATCCCGCGCCCATCAAGACCAACTAGCCGAGCACTTCCCCGTGCTGGGTGATGTCCAGACCTTCACGCTCGGAGTCCTGGTCGACGCGCAGGCCCACGGTCATATTGATGACCAGCAGGATGATCAGGGTGCCGACGGCGCAATAAGCCGCTGTAGCGCCGATGCCGATGATCTGGGTCATGACCTGACCACCGTGACCGTCGATCAGACCGCCCTTCGCCATGTCCGGAGCAGAGGAGCTGCCGGTCATGATGGAAGCGCGGGCAAATACGCCGGTCAGGATCGCACCAACGATGCCGCCGATGCCGTGGACGCCGAAGGCATCCAGGCTGTCGTCGTAACCGAACATGTGCTTGATGCTGGTCGCGCCGAAGTAGCAGAACACGCCGGCGGCGAGGCCGATCACCAGAGCGCCGACCGGATCGACGAAGCCCGAAGCCGGAGTGATGGCGACGAGGCCGGCGACAGCGCCGGAGATGATGCCGAGAACGCTCGGCTTACCGCGAAGCATCCACTCCATGATCATCCAGGTCAGGCCCGCCATGGCGGCGGCGATCTGGGTGACGGCCATGGCCATGCCGGCGTTGATCCCGGCGGAGACGGCGGAGCCGGCGTTGAAGCCGAACCAGCCGACCCACAGCAGGGAGGCGCCGATCAGAGCGTAGAGCAGGTTGTAGGGAGGCATCGGCTCATTGCCGAAGCCCAGGCGCTTGCCCATGACAATGGCGCAGACCAGACCGGCGATGCCGGCGTTGATGTGAACGACCGTGCCGCCGGCGTAATCAAGCACGCCCAGGCCGAACAGCCAGCCCGACGGATGCCAGACCCAGTGCGCGATCGGGGCGTATACGAGCAGGCTCCAGAACACCATGAACAGCACCATGGCCGAGAACTTCATGCGGTCGGCGAACGCGCCGCAGATCAGGGCCGGGGTGATGATGGCGAAGGTCATCTGGAAGCACATGAACACGGCTTCCGGGATTGTGCCCGCCAGCGCGTGGGTGGAATCGATTTCCATGCCCATCAAAAACAGGCGTGAGAACCCGCCGAAGTACGGCGATCCATCCGTGAAGGCGATGGAATACCCGACGACTGCCCACAGCACCGTGATCAAGCAGGTGATCGCGAAGCTCTGCATGGCCGTTGCGAGGATGTTCTTCTTGCGGACCATGCCGCCGTAGAACAGGGCGAGGCCCGGAACC
>CANISR010000228.1 GCA_947470105.1 Fidelibacterota bacterium
AAACTATCGAACATCGCCGCTTGCTTCACCGCAAGCTCGCCGCTTAGAATCGACCAACCAGATGAGGCCAACACTCCGCTAAATCACCCCCGCATCTGTCCCAAATGTTCTGACGACGCACAATTGGCCGCTGTCCACTTCCAGCAGCGAGCTGACGCGCCGCACTGTTTAGGCGTTGTTCGAAAAAAATGTAGCCCAGGTTGTGAGAGCGTGGTGTGCCCTGCAACATTGCGCCCCCCCTTCCTGTGTGCAGTGCGGCATCTGAGGGGCGCCCATCTCTCTCAAAATCCCCGAACTGCTACACGGCGTACCGAAAATGAGCGTTATTCGTGCGCTGCAGGGGCGCTCTGTGTCGCTGTGAGCACAGGTGCCACAAGAAAATGATCTTGAACCCCTGCTGCCACGCAACATCTGGCCTGCGTCAGTTGTAACGTTCAGTAAATTACCCTAGAAAACCCGCACGCGGCCCGCCCCGCGTGGGGAGATCTTTTCAAAATAAGGGAAAATCATGACTAAATTCACGCCTGGACTCCGTCTGGCGAAAGCGCGCGCCTTGGCCTCGACGTCGGCCATCGCCCTGATCGCGGGCGCATTTGCGCAGCCAGCCGCCGCCCAGACGCCCGCGCCGGCACAGACCGCGCAGGCCCCGGTCGAAGAAATCGTCGTCACCGGTTCGCGCGTTATCCGCGACGGTTATGAAGCGCCCACCCCCGTGTCCGTGCTCGGCGTTGAAGAACTCAACCAGATGGCCGACACCAACATCGCCGATTCAGTGAACAAGCTGCCGGCGTTCTCCGGCAGCACGACACCGCGCTCAGCCACCGCGAACCTGACCTCGGGCGCCGCGGGCGTGAACGTGCTCAACCTGCGCGGCATCGGCGGCAACCGCGTGCTGGTGCTGCTCGACGGCAAGCGCGTCATCAACGCCTCGGTCAGCAACGGCTTCACCGGCGCCGACGTCAACTCCATGCCCAACGGCCTCATCAGCCGCGTCGACGTGGTCACCGGCGGCGCCTCGGCCGCCTACGGCTCCGACGCGCTTTCGGGCGTCGTCAACTTCGTGCTCGATAAAGAATTCGTCGGCCTCAAGGGCAAGGTCGAAGGCGGGGTCACCACCTACGGCGACGACCGCAACTGGACGGTGTCGCTGGCGGGCGGCACTGCGTTCGCCAACGGCAAGGGCCACTTCCTGATCTTCGGCGAAGACGGCTTCAACGACGGCATCCGCGGCGTGCCGCGGGGATGGAACTCCGAAGGCGGCTCGGTGGTCGCTAACTCCGCCTACACTGCGACCAACGGCCTGCCGGCGTTCCTGGTGGCGCACAAAGTCGGCGTCAGCAGCGGAACAGCCGGCGGCCTGATCACCAGCGGTCCTCTGAAGGGCATCACTTTCGGTCCCGGCGGTGTCCCGTCTCAGTTCCAGTACGGCTCGGTCTGCTGCGCCAATAACGCCATGGTCGGCGGTGACTGGGCGACGTCGCGCATCGACAACAACCTCGACCTCGATCCCGAAGTCGAACGCCTCAATATGTTCACCCGCCTCAGCTACGACGTCACCGACAACATCCAGGTCCATGCGGAGTACCAGTGGGCCTATGCCCACTCCAACGCCAACAGCAATCCGAACCGCACCCTGGCCAACATGACCATCAAGGCCGACAACCCGTTCATTCCGGCGTCGGTGGCGGCGCAGATGACCGCCCTCAAACTCACGTCCTTCGTAATGGGCTCGTGGAATGCGGACGTGCCGCGCTTCCACTCCAACAACAAGCGCACCACCCGTCGCGGCGAATTCGGCCTCACCGGCAACTTCGACGCCATGGACACCAACTGGAAGTGGGACGCCTACTACCAGGTCAGCACCAACGGCCTATCCCAGCGCGCTGACTCAGTTGGCAACACCGTCCGGATCGCCCTGGGCCGCGACGCCGTGCTGGCGCCGAACGGCTCAATCGTTTGCCGTTCAACCCTCACCAATCCGACCAATGGTTGCGTCCCGTACAATCCGTTCGGCATTGGGGTTAACAGCCAGGCGGCGATCAACTACTACGCGGGCACCAGCTACCGCTATGACGCCCTGCGTCAGGACGCGAGCTCCGTCAGCGTCAGCGGCGAGCCGTTCTCGTCGTGGGCCGGTCCGATCTCCGTGGCGTTCGGTATCGAACACCGCTATGAGCGCATCACCAGCATCCAGACAGCCGACGACGAGGCGGGCAACTGGCTCACCGGCAACTACCGCGGCAACTACGGCAACTACAGCGTGACGGAAGGTTTCGCCGAAACCGTCATTCCGCTGGCCAAGGACGTGTCGTGGGCGCAGTCGTTTGACGTCAACCTGGCGGTCCGCGGCACCGACTATACGACGTCGGGCTATGTCACCACCTGGAAGGCCGGCGCCACCTGGCAGCCGATCGACGACATGCGCTTCCGCTTCACCCGTTCACGCGACATTCGCGCGCCGAACCTGGGCGAATTGTTCGCCGGCGGCACCGCCGCTTCGGGCAATCCGTTCGCCGACCCGTTCACGGGCACTGCGATCACGGGCGGCTTCCAGCTCAGCCGCGGCAACCCGCTGCTGAAGCCGGAAAAGGCCGACACCACCGGTCTCGGCGTGGTGCTGTCGCCCACATTCTTCCCCGGCTTCCAGGCGTCGGTCGACTACTGGAATATCGACATCGACGGGTCGGTGTCGGTGCCGAGCGGCCAGTCGATCATCGACGGCTGCTTTGCGGGTAACACGCTATTCTGCCCCAACATCATCCGGCCTTCAAACCTTCCGGGTGTCGGGACGATCGGGAACACCGGCCTCTATCCGATCCAGACGGTCGTGGTCTCGCCGCAGAACATCGCCTCGCAGGTCGCGCGCGGCGTCGACATCGAGACCAGCTACCGCGTCAACCTCGACGAGCTCGTGGATGGCTGGAACGGTGGCCTCTCGATCCGCGCCCTCGCCAGCTACGTGCTGAAGATGTCGTCCTTCGATCCCACGCTGTCGGCCAATCAATACGTCGAAGGCCGCGGCGTGCTCGGCGGCTTCGCGACCACGGGCTACAGCGGCCAGACCGCGCCGAAAATGAAGCTCAACGCGTCGGTCACCTATAGCAACGACCCGATGTCCGTCACCGTAGGCATGCGCCACACGGCGGGCGGCACGTACAACAACGCCTTCGTACAGTGCACGTCGGGCTGCCCGAACAACGGCGGCCGCACCATCGATAACAACCGCGTCGACGCCGACACGGTTTACGACCTTAACCTGACCTACAAGCCGTTCGCGGAAAGCAAGGACACGGAAGTGTTCCTGACCATCCAGAACGTCTTCAACACCGACCCGCCGTTCGTCGGCGGCAACACCGGCAGCACCTACTACTCGGGCCAGGGCAACACCCGTTACGACGTGCTCGGCCGCAACTTCCTGGCCGGCGTCCGCTTCAAGATGTAATCGCGCCAGCCAAACGGCAAATATCAAGGCGAGACCGGTCCCCGGTCTCGCCTTTTTATTTGGCAAAAGCCGTAAGGGTAAGATGTTACGGCCGGCTCCGGCGTGCCGGGCCGCATGCGAATCCAGGCAAGTGCTGCTATACTTACCGGCTACCCCAGTGCGGCCCGTGGAGGAGTTCAAGGTGCGATCAGGTGGCGAGCGGAAAATCCGATATGGCGCAGCGGCCGTTGTCGCCGCAGCGCTGGTCTTGACCGGGTGCTCGGGCCAGGTTGCCGCGCCCGCATCGCCTTCCGGCACGGCGACTGCGGAACCCGCCGGCGACGGCTCTGCCAAGCGCCTGCGGATCTTGAGCGAAGCCCAGTACCTCAACACCATCGCGTATGTGTTCGGTCCCGATTTCAAACCGGTGACCACGTTCCCGCCGTCCCAGCGCACGGATGGTCTTCTGACCGCCGGCGCCTCGCGCGGCGGCGTCACGACCCAGCAGTTGGAGCTCTACCAGAAGGCTGCGTCGACCGTGGCCGGCATGGCGGTGGATCGCAATCACCGCCCCTATCTCATCAACTGCAAACCCGCGTCCGAAACCGCCGCCGACAAGGCGTGCGCCACGGCGTTCCTCAAGGAGAAGGGCCGTCTGCTCAACCGCCGGCCGTTGCCGTCGGAGGAGATCGAGGCTTTCGCCGATCAAGCCGGCAAGGCCGCGGACAGGCTGCAGGATTTCTACGCCGGTCTTGGCGTTGCCCTCGAAGCGATGCTGGTGGGGCCCGACGTGCTGTTCGTCACCGAGACATCCGAGCCCGACCCCCAGCATCCTGGGCAGGAACGCCTCGACGCTTTTTCGCTCGCGACCCGCCTCAGCCTGTTCCTGTGGAATGCGGCCCCCGACGACACGGTGTTGAAAGCGGCGGAGATCGGTGAGATTCAGACCGCCAAGGGCAGGGCGCGCGTCATCGACATGATGATCGCGAGCCGGCGTCTCGAAACCGGCGCGCGCGCCTTCTTCGACGACATGTTCGGCTTCGACGACTTCAACGTGCTGTCGAAGGACCCCACGGTCTATCCGAAATTCAACGGTCAGATGATGGCGGACGCCCGCGAGGAAACCTTGCGCACCGTGGTTGAGCACCTGGTGGTGCGCAAAGGCGACTACCGCGACCTATTCACCACGCGCGACACTTTCATTTCGCCCGGGGTCGCCGCCATCTATGGGCTCAAGGCGTCGCCCAACTGGTCGCCCTATACGTTCCCCGCCGACGCGCCGCGCGCAGGTGTGCTCACCCAGGTAAGTTTCCTTGCCGTTCACGCCCACCCCGGCCGG
>CANISR010000229.1 GCA_947470105.1 Fidelibacterota bacterium
CCCGCGACGTGCAGCGCGTGCTGCAGACCTACAAGTCGCTGCAGGACATCATCGCCATCCTGGGCATGGACGAACTGTCTGAAGAAGACAAACTGACCGTCGCCCGCGCCCGCAAGATCCAGCGCTTCCTGTCGCAGCCGTTCCACGTGGCCGAAATCTTCACCGGCAACCCCGGTGTGTTCGTGCAGCTCGCCGATACCATCAAGGGCTTCAAGGGCATCGTCGCCGGCGAATACGATCACCTGCCGGAGCAGGCCTTCTACATGGTCGGCACCATCGAGCAGGCGGTCGAGAAGGGTAAGAAGATGGCCGCCGCCGCCTAAGCAGCAGCGATCTCTAAAGGACGTTACTTATGGCTGATACGCTGAAGCTCGAACTGGTGTCCCCGGAGCATCTCCTGCTCTCCGAGCAGGTGGAGATGGTGCTCGTCCCGGGCGTCGAGGGCGTGTTCGGCGTGCTGCCCCAGCATGCGCCCACCCTGTCCACCCTCAAGGCCGGTTTCGTTGACGTTTATCGTGGCGGCGTCGTGGCCCAGCGGTTCCTGGTGTCGGGCGGCTTCGTCGAAGTCACGCCGTCGAGCTGCACTGTGCTGGTGGATAAGGCCGAGCCGGAAGCGGACCTGAGCGAGGCGTACTACAATCGCCGCATGCTCGAAATTCAGACCGGCGCAGCGGCCTAAGCGGGTCTTAGCCCCCGCTTATCACAAATCTGCTATACTTTCCGGGTACTTGGCGGTACCCCGTGAGAACTTCGGCGCTTTGACCGTATTGTGACGGGCGGCGTTAGACGGCCAGGGTCACCTTGTGAGCAGCGGCATGCAGCGGCATTGGACATTGGACGATATCGACTGGTCGCGCTTCGACGCGGCCAAGACGTCCCCCGATCTGATCAAGGTGATCAAGACCGCCGCCATGGTGGAGCGCAACGGCGCAGACTATGGCCGCTACCTTTGCAACGTATTCTGCGACGACGCTGCGTTCTGCGAAGCCGTGGGGGATTGGGCCTCGGAAGAGGAACAGCACGGACTGGCTTTGGGTCGCTGGGCTGAACTGGCCGATCCCACATTCGATCTCGACAAAACGTTCGCCCAATTTCTCCACATGTACAAAATCCCGGTGGACGCTACCGAATCGGTGCGCGGCTCACTGGAGGGCGAACTTTGCGCCCGCTGCGTGGTCGAGACCGGCACCAGTTCGTTCTACTCGGCGATTCGTGACGCGGTGGACGAACCGGTCCTCAAGCAAATCTGTAAAAACATCGCCGCCGATGAGTTCCGCCACTACCGTCTTTTTTACGATCACATGCAGCGCTACCTGACGCCGGGCTTCGCCGACCGCTGGCAGCGGTTGAAAGTGGCCGTCACCCGCTTCCGCGAAACCTCCGACGACGAGATCGCATCGGCTTACCATGCGGGGAACGCCCTCACCGCGCCTTATGACCGCATTCAGTCGACCAACGATTATGGCGCACGCAGCTTTGGTTTTTACCGGGAGCGCCACGTGCGCCGTGCCGGTCATATGTTCGCCCAGGCCGCCGGATTCTCGCCCGAAGGCTGGGTGGCCAAAGCGCTCACCCGGGTCCTGTGGTTTGTCATCAAGCGTCGCGGCAGTAAGTTCCGCCCGGCGTTTGCCCACTAACGGAATACTTCGCCGCGCCTACGGAAGGTAGTAGGGACCACCGGCCTTATGACGCTCGTGGTTTTGCAGAGAAACCCTGTCGATGGTCGACCTCCACGACTGCACCCCGTTCTTGAGCTGACTCGCAGTGATGACGAAGGGCGTCCAGGCGCGGCGTCCGCGGGTGTCGTGAACGTTGTAGGTGAGGGTGGGCTCGCCGGTGGTATCGAAGGTCATGGTGCCGAAGTTGGAGTCGGCGGAGAACACCTGGCGGATGCGGACTTCCGGGTGACGATCAACCCAATTACTTTCCGTGCGCTGCGCGAGGGGTGACGTGGTCAGGTCGTAGAAATCATAACCGCCCTTTTCCGACCACGGGATGCAATTGAGCTCTGCTACGTGAGTGTCGCCGGAGCTCAGCACCACACCGGTGATGGCGTTCTCGCGGATGAAATCAAATAGGGCGTTGCGTTCATCCAGACACGAGGACCAGGCGTCGCCGGTGGGACCTTTGCCGCCGGACCAGCCGCTCCCCGACAGCAATACCTTGAACGGCGCCTTGCTCGCCTTCAACTCGGCTTTGAGCCAGGCGAGCTGGCCGGCGCCCAGCATTGTCTTTTGCGGTGTGGAGAGCTGCTTGTTGGGGTCGCGGTAAAAGCGGCCGTCGAGGAAGAAGAAGTCGATGCCGCCATATTGGTATTTGAAAAACACGCCGGGCGTATCCGGAAGCCCGTACGACGGGTTGGCCCAGTATTGCTTGAAGGCCTTGAGCGCCAGGTCCTTGGTGGGATTGGTGCGGTCGCCGTCATTGACGCCGAAATCATGATCATCCCACACCGCGAGCTGCGGAATCGAACGGATCACCGGCTGAAGGCCGGGCACGGCGCGCTGGCGGCGATATTCTTCCGCCAGAAATTCCGGTTCCTGGGCATCGCCATAGATGTTGTCGCCGATCCAGAAGAAGAGATCGGGCTCGGCCCCCGCCACTTGCTTCCAGATGGGTTGCTCGGCGTCCTGTTGGATGCGCACGCAAGACCCCAAAGCCACGGTGAAGCGGCCGCGCGCGGCGGGCGCCGGCGCGGTATGGGTGCGGTAGAGGCCGTTGAGCGCCTGGTAACGGTCGACCTGCGAGCCGACAATGACCCGGTAGTAGCAGGCGGAGCCGCGCGCGAGGCCGTCGATGGTGATGCGCACGGTATAGTCGTCATCCCGCTTGGGTGTGACGGGCGCTGTGCGCCTGGGCTTGGCGAAGTTTGCCGCCGTGTCGTATTCGACGCAGACAGGGGTGGTGCCGCTGACCCTGGCCCAGATCACGATGCTGGTGGGCGTTACGGCCCCGACCATAGGACCTTCCATCAAGCGCGGATCGGTCGCGTTGGTTTGCGCCCAGAGCAGGCGCGGCAAGCTGATGAGACTGGCGCCAAAAGCCAGCAGGTTGCGTTTGGATATGCGCAGCATGTGCGAAGTCCCCCCGGAAGCCACGACTTGCATACTAAAGCATCAAGCGCGGCGGCGGAGCCAGGGGCCTGTGACCGGCGCCCTAAGAATTAACTGAACTGCCGCTTTTTCGCGGCCGGACGCTTGCGTTTGACCGGCGCGGCCTTGGCGAGCGCCGCGACCTTATCGGCGAACACCGTCACCACCTGCTTATAGATGTCGCGTTTGAAGCCGACGATGACCTTGGGCAGGTCCTTGAACGGCAACCACTTCCACTTGGAGAACTCCGGCGTGTGGGCGTTGAGGTCGATATCCGTGTCGCGCCCGGTGAATCGCATCAGGTACCACTTCTGCTCCTGGCCCCGGTATTTGCCTTTCCACACCTTGGCTTGCAGGTCGACGGGAAGGTCGTAGCGCAGCCATGTCCGGCTGACGGCGATGATCCGGGCCTTGTCGGTGCCAGTTTCTTCCTGAAGTTCACGCAGCGCAGCGGCCCGGGGTGTCTCGCCCTTGTCGATGCCGCCCTGAGGCATCTGCCAGGCGGCTTTGGTGTCGCTGCGTTGGCCGACGAACACACGGCCGCGCGCATCGATCAAGGCGATGCCGACGCCCTTACGATATGGTTTGGGGTGATTTTGGCTGGAGCCGGCCATTGGGAAATCCGGACCGCGGAATTAGGACTTGGCCTTGGCCTTCGGCGCGGCCGCGCCGTGCTCGCCGCCTTCGGCGGCCTTCTTCGCCGGAGCCTTGGGTGCGGCTTTCTCGTCGCGCCCGCCTTCTGCGGCCTTGGTCTTGGCGGCCGCAGGCGCCGCCGGGGCCGAGGATGCCTCCGAGCGAATCAGAACTTCGGAAATCGGTGCGATCTGCACGCCCTTTTTCTGCGCCTGTTCCAGCCACAGCACGAGACGTTCGAAGCTCACCGGCTTTGCGCCGAGGGACGCAACCGCGCTGCCCTGATACTTGGCAATACGTTCGGCGTAATCGAGCCGTGCGTCGACGGCGGCGCGGAACGGGCGCTCGTCGAGCACCACGTCGGCAATGGCGGTGGCGACGGTGGTTTCACCTACGCGCACGCCGGGCTCGCCCTGCACGTAGAACAAGTTCTTTTCCTTGAGCTTGGTGAACACCGCGCTGATGTGCTGCTCGGACTCGCGGAATTTGCTGCCGTCCGAATCCAGGACGCCGACGGCGTCGCCGGCATCCTTAAGAATGGCGTCGAGACGCAGGGCGTTTTCCTTGGCCTCGATGGTGGTGAGCAGCCCGAGCGGGCCGGGATCCTGCGCCGGGAATTCCTTGCTCTCCATAGGCAGTTCAATCAGCACCTCGTGACCGCCGGCCTTGGCCTTCTCGATCCACTTCTTGAGGTTGCGGGTATAGGGGCTGAACGCGAGGGTCACGGCGGGCGGCAGCTTGGTGATGGCGGCGTCGGTTGCGGTCTGGCTTAGTCCCAGGCCATTGATCACCACGGCGAGTTTCGCGGTTTTGACGTCAGCAGCAGGTTTGACGGCGTCTTTCTTGGGCGTGACGAGGTTGGCGAACCGTGGCGGCGGGGCGCCGATGGCGGTCTTGTCGATGGGCGGCTGCGGCGGGTCTACCAGGCGCGGACGGCCGCCCGACACTGCCGCACCGGTATCGCCCCCGGCCGGGGTATTGAAAAGTCTGGGCG
>CANISR010000230.1 GCA_947470105.1 Fidelibacterota bacterium
CCTCAGCTAAAGCGATTGATCCTGCTTCAACTGAAGCGGGTCGCCGGGAGCGCCCCACCCAATGCATAAGCACCTCATCCGGCTGACGCCGCTCCGTTTCCTCGCTGCGATGTGCGTGGTCTTGTTTCATTTTGGCCGCGGCATTCCCCCTTTTGATGGCTCCATTCCATTTGACCTCCCGTCAAATGCAGGACTGGCCGTGTCCTTTTTCTTCTGCTTATCCGGCCTCATCATGGCGAGCGTGTACGGGGGCTCCGCAGTTGCCGCCAGGGATTATTGGATCGCGCGTTTCGCACGGATTTACCCGCTCTATATCCTTGCCGTGGTGATGACGCTGGTCTTGGGTGGGGGATATCCCCTGCACACAATCCTACTGAACATATTGATGCTGCAGGCCTGGGTGCCGGGCTATCCCTTGGCCCTGAATGCACCCGGATGGTCCTTGTCGGTCGAGGCGTTTTTCTACGCCATATTCCCGTTTCTGATCCGCTGGCTCAGCAACGGAAACATTAAGCGGTTTGCAATTATCAGCCTCTGTTCGTGGGCGGTTACCCAGCTTTTCGTGTCGCAGGTCTTTAATGACGTGGATTTGATGCGCAAGAACCAGAACGTACTTAACGCCTTTCCATCGCTGCACCTGAATGAGTTTTTTCTCGGCGCCGCCGCGGGCGCGTTGTTCACACCTATAAACGAGCATCGCGTCGGCGGGCACCGTTTCAGCACGGGCGCATTGGTTCTTCTGAGCGGAATTTCCGTCACCTACCTGATGTCGGGACTATGCCTCCAGTTTGGCGCAGCTGCTCGGTCTGACATGGGCAGTGACGCGCCGGTGTTAGTGGGCATCATCTGGTTGATCGCCAGCGCGCCCGCGCAATGGGCGAGAGTGCTTGATTGGCAGCCGCTCGTCACTTTGGGAGAGGCCAGCTACGCGATCTATTTGCTCCAGCTGCCCGCAAGAACCGTCTTCGATGTCCAACTGGCGCCTTTTACGAACCGGTTGTCCCCCACTGCTCATCTATACGCCTATGTCGCGTTCCTCACAGCGCTGTCGCTCGTTGTCTATCTCATCATCGAACGCCCGGCCCGGCGGTGGATAAAGGGGCGCTTTCAAGAAAATGAGGACGCCGCATCACCTGGCGCTCATGCGCGGAGCGCACACCAAATTGTCCATGCCAGGTAACTAAACCGAATAGGTCGGCGAGGCAGCCAAGCGCGTAGGGTACGCCCCGCACGCGGGTTGCCACAACACACGCCGGCTTTCACCAATCTGTAAACGAACGGATCGTCAATCTGTCCTCAAGCGGATGGCAAGGTAAGAGTCTTCTCGGTACAGCGGGAGACTCTCCATGCGGATCGCGGCTCTCATCGCGGCATTGATCACTGGACTTCTTCCGGCCCTGGCCCTCGCGGCCCCGGTCCTTCTCATCTCCATCGACGGGCTGCGGCCCGGTGACCTTATCGAGGCCGACAAACGGGGCATCACTGCCCCGGCCTTACGCGCTCTTATGGCCCGCGGCGCCTATGCAACCGGAGTCAGAAATGTCCTTCCTACTGTTACCTATCCCAATCACACGACTCTCATCACCGGCGTATCCCCGGCGCGTCACGGAATCGGCAGCAACACCGTTTTCGACCCAACCGGCGCCAATGACGGCGGCTGGTACTGGTATGCCTCAGACATCGCCGCGCCGACGCTCTGGGATGCGGTGCATGGGAAGGGACAGGTCGTCGCCAATATCAGCTGGCCGGTAAGCGTCGGGGCGGCGTCCATCGACGCCAATATCCCGGAATACTGGGGCACATCGTCTCCCGACAATAAGAAGCTCCTGCGCTCCCTGGCCACACCCGGCCTGGTGGATGCCTTGGAACGGCGCACCGACGCGGCCTTCACTGCCATGTTCGCCGATACCATCGCTGCGGATGAGGCCAAGACACGGTTCGCCGCCGCCCTGATGGAGGTCAAGCGCCCGGCGTTCATGACCTTGCATCTCGTCAGCCTCGACGACGCCCAGCACGGCCATGGAACCGGTACACCTGAAGTCCATGCCGTCCTCACGCGCATCGACGCTGCCGTCGGCGAACTCGTCGCCGCGGCGCGCAAGGCGCAACCCGATCTGGTCGTCGCCATCGTGTCCGACCACGGGTTTGCCCCCGCCGCTCATGATGTTCACCTGAAGGCTCTGTTCGCCACTGAAGGTTTGCTGACCCTGGACGCGGATAAATCGGGGATCGCCACCTGGGACGCCGCCCCTTGGGGCGCAGGCGGATCGGCGGCCATCGTGCTGGCGCGCCCGGACGATGCGGCATTGCGCGCCAAGGTCGCGGCGGTGCTGAAGCGCCTGCAAAGCCGTCCTGAACTCGGTATCGCCGCGGTGGTGGATGAGAAGGGTGTCGCGGCCCGGGGCGGCGCGCGCGAGGCGGCGTTCTTCGTGAATTTCAAATCGGGTTATCTGACCGGTGAGAATTTGAGCGGCCCCGCCGTGACGCCCAGCGGCGCCAAGGGCATGCACGGCTATTTCCCCGACATGCCCGAGATGCGTGCGAGCCTGGTGATCGCGGGAGAGGGACTGGCGAAGACCGGGTCCCTGGGCGAAGTCGATATGAAAGATATTGCGCCGACGCTGGCGAAGATCATGCAGGTGTCTCTGCCGCAGGCGGACGGCAAGCCGCTGTTTTAAGGCGACCTGCTCGCCCTGGCCTTATCTTTGGTAAAAGGCTACTCGCCTTTCACGGCGCCCTCGCGCCGCGGATCGGCGCCGCCCATGAGGGTGCCGCCGGGCATGATGCGGATGGCGTGCAGGCCGCTGCCGGATTGATCCACCCGCACGCTGTGGCCTAACGCTTTGAACGCCGGGGCCTGCTTCTCCAGGAAGGTGCCTTCCTCCAGATTCAGCGTGTCGCCGCTCGTGACGATGTTGGCGGTACCCACGGCCTCGGCGGGTGTGAGCTTCCAGTCCACCAGCGCCACGATTGTCTTTGCGACGTAAGCCGGGATGGCGGGACCGCCCGGGGAGCCGATGACGATCTCCAGTTTGCCGTCCTTATCGAAGATCAGCGTCGGCGACATGGCGCTGCGCGGGCGCTTGGAGCCTTGTACGCGGTTGGCCACGGTGCGCCCCTGCGCCACGTCGTCGTAGGAGAAGTCGGTCAGCTCGTTGTTGAGCATGAATCCATTGCTCATGAGCTTTGATCCGAAGCCGCTTTCGATCGTGGCGGTCATGGCCACGGCGTTGCCCTGCTTGTCGACGATGGAGAAGTGGGTAGTGGCGGGGATCTCGGGGCTCTCGGCGGCGAACAGAGTCATGGCCTTCTTGACGGTCAGTTCGCCGGCGGGTGCTGTCTTCATGCGGGCCTTGGGATCGATCAGCGTGGATCGTTGCGCGATATAATGGGCGGCGATCAGGTCCTGCACTGGCACCGGGAAAAAGTCAGGATCGGCCACATACATGGCGCGGTCGGCCAGGGCCAGGCGGCCAGCCTCGGCGATGGCGTTATAAGCGGTAACGGATTCAGGGCCCATGGACGCCAGGTCGAAACGCTCAAGCATACCTAAGGTCTGCAGGACACTGATGCCGCCCGAGGACGGTGGCGAAATGGTGCACACCTTTTTGTCGCGGTACTTGCCGCAGATGGGTTCACGTTCCTTGGCTTCGTAGGCGGCCATATCCGCGACGGTCATGTCGCTGGCGTTGCGGCTGGCGGTGGTGACGGTGTGCACCACGTCGGCGGCGATGGCGCCGGTATACAACGCCTTGGTGCCCTCGGCGGCCATGCGCCGCAGGACGACGGCGAACTCTGGGTTCTTGAGCAGGGTGCCGGGCGCCTTGGCCTTGCCGTCGGCGGTGTAGAAGAATGACTTGGTCGGCTCCCACAGCGGCAGATATTGATCGCGCGCCAACAGCGCCGACAGACGTTCACCGATAGGGAAGCCTTCTTCGGCGATCTTGATGGCCGGCTCGAACAGCCGCGCCCACGGCAGCTTGCCGTGCTTGCTGTGGGCCAGCTCCAGCATGCGCATGACGCCGGGCACGCCCACCGACTTCCCACCGACGATGGCTTCGATCCGGCCCATGACTGCGCCGTCGGGTTTGAGGAAACGCTTCTCGCCCGCCGCCGCCGGGGCTTTCTCGCGGCCGTCGTACATCTTCATTTGCCGGGCGTTGCGGTCCCACAACAGCATGAAGCCGCCGCCGCCCACGCCCGAGGACTGCGGCTCGGTCATGCTCAACACCAATTCGACCGCCACCGCGGCGTCCACCGCATTGCCGCCGGCCTTGATGATGGAAGCGCCGGCATCGGCGGCGTACGACGTTGCGGCGGCGACCATATAGGACTTGGTGACGCCGCCGATGAGCGCGCCACGCCCGGTGGTGGCTTCGGGGTTGATGGCTTCGGCGCCGAGGGCGGGGAGCGCATACAGCGCTGCGACCAGTCCGAAGTATTTAAGTGCATGGCGCATGGTGGCGTCTCCCCAGAATATGACCCGGGAAAGCTTAGCCAATGCCGATGCCTTAATACAGCGGGCCGGCCCCGTTTCCGGAGCCGGCCCGCATTTAACTTGGCCGTGCTAGATCGACTTGGTGCAGAAGGCCAGCAGCAGAATTACCGGGATCGGAACCCCGACGAGCCACAACAGAAGTCCTTTACCCATCTGAAATCTCCTTCTTAAGTTTAAGACTGCCAGCGCCAAAAGGCGCTGTGGTCGGTGCCCTGGTC
>CANISR010000231.1 GCA_947470105.1 Fidelibacterota bacterium
ACGCGGTCGCTGTTCAACCACACTTCGACTGCTTTGAACTTGATGCGCGGGAAACGCGCGATAGCGGCAGCGACAGCCGACGTGGCGTCGTGCGCCATGACGCTTGCCAGCGACAGACCCTTGCCGTCGCGGCTGATGAAGTAGCAGCGGTACAGCTCCATTACCCGCGCGCGCATGCCGCGCGGTGCGCACCCACCCGTGGCGCCGGCGGGCGGCTGCGGCCGTGCGCTGCCTGGGCTGGGCTGCGGCATCTGGGGTTTTGGGGGCGTCGCCGTCTTTGGAGTTTTGGGCATTGGCTTCCTCGGGTGAAATCCAAACCTAAACGCGCCGCTGGGTGTGTTGATCCGCTAACAAATCTGAGAGTTTGTATCCGCGAAATCCGAGACCGTTACGCGCGTCACGCGCGAAAAAAACAGAGGGACTGGCGCCCGGTGTGGGGGACACCGGGCGCCTTATATCCGTCCGGTGGGGAGGGGGAATTCCCTTTCCGGACGCACCGGCGCCATTGCAGCGCCGGTGTGAGTGCTAGATGTGGTGCGACGGCCGAGATTCAAGTATGGGAAGGCGCTCTCACGGCCGTGTGATCGCACGGGCCCATCCCCAAAAGACCGGACTCGAAATCACGCCAGCGCAGGTCCAGGGCGCGGGCGCTGGGGCCCTTGGCGCCCGGCGTAGCCAGCTTCACACCGGCGAACTGCTGGTATTCAGTGCCGGCCAGCTTGGGGTGGAGGACAACACGCAAGTCTTCCGGATTGATGCCGATGTGGTTGAGGTCGAACAGCGTATGCAGGTCGCTTCGCAACAGCAGGCCGTTGCCGGGGCGCCCCAATCGGAACTGCGTGCGCGGCAGGATATAAGCCGCCTCGATCAGTCCGAGGATTCCGCACCCCGAGACCATGCAGCGTGGCCGATAGCGCAAGAACAGCTTTTGACGGAAGTCCTCGTCGCCGCGCCGCAAACGAATGCCCGCGTGCACGCGCTCGGAGGTGTCGATTACCAATCCAAAACTGCGCCGATCGGCGTCGGCATCGCCCAGCTCGAACGAACCGTCGGTGATCCAATTCTTGATGGTGGCGACGGCCGCATGGTCGCGGCGGCCGAGGAGGCGAATCAGTCCGTCCACATCGCAGGGGCGCAAGGAAAGCTGAGCGCTGTTGGTGAGTTCGAAGTATCGCAGCTCGTCGTCGGTCACGTTCCCCGTGACGCGCGTGTAGTCGGCGCCGAAGGCGGCTTGGTAGAGCAGTGCGGATCGCGCGTCGCCGGCGGGGACAGCGAACTCATGACCCAGCGGGCAGCGGAACTTTGCCTTGCGCCGCGCGCGCTCGCCCAACTCGGCGGAACCGCAGACGGGGCATCGATCCACGGGACGGGTTTCCTCGCGGACCTGGATCCGGGCGATGCGCGCGACCGCCAGCAGGCGCTCCGTATCGCGGAAGAAGAAAAGGTCGCCGGCGGAGACCTGGCTGTGATGGGGCGCGCGGTCGTCGAAGGCATAGCCGGCGGCCCAGTTGAGCGGCGCGGCGTCGTCCCGGGCGGATACGATCCAGGCTTTCATGGCGACAAAGCGATGTAACGGGCGTGCAACATGCACGGCTCATATACATCAGCGTCGGGGCCTTTTGTCAGCCCGGCGCAAGTTGTCAGAAAACTGTCAAAAAATATGCGCGCAACTGCACGCCGAGACGTAACCCTCCCCCGGACTGAAACCGGGAGAGGGCTTAAAAGCGCTTAGCGCTTGGCGTTCTCAATTGTGGCCATGGCGCTGCGGGCAACCTGTTTGGCGCGGGCGGGCTTGGAGAGCGTGTATTCGTCGTAAACCGCGACGGCAGGGTTCTGATCGAGCTGCAGCACCTGCTGGTAGACCTTGGCGGCTTCTTCGGCGCGGCCGGTGTTTTGCAACACGAAGGCTAGGTTGAGCAGGCGGCTCGCGTCCTTGGGATTCTCTGCCAGGCTTTGGCGAAGTGCCGTCTCGGCTTCGGACCACTTGCCGTCCAGCATCGCCTGGTAGGCGGGGCCGGAGTCCGCGACGGTGGCGGCGTAGGCAGGGGCGCCCAGCAGCACGGCGGCGGCGGCCGCCATCAGAAAATTCTTCATCAACGTTCTCCCAAAAAACCAGAACCCGAAGTTCAGGAAGAAATCATGCGCCTGATTGCCGTGATTAACAATTACAGCATTATGTTTGTTTGATGAATCTTTCATGACAATTATGGAATCGATTTCCATAATTTTCAAAGCGTTAGGGTGATCTGCCCGCGGTCGCATATCGCGCGACTGTCATAAATGAACCCCACGCGGCGCCAGATGCAGGCCGAATTCCGCACGGGACTGCGACTCTCTATCCGGGTGCGACAGCCTCGGCATCTCACCATGCACGGATGCAGTTGTCATCTAGGTGTCACGCCACTGACACGGATACGTCCTCAAAAGTTCCTAAGACTGCGACCGCGCAGCCGCGGCATGTCCATGCTGCACCGCCCAAGGCGCGAAAGTCGTCAATCCGAGGGGATCATGAAGAAAAATACACTGAAACAACTCCTGTCCATCGCCTGCGCGCCGTTGGCGCTGGCTGCTTTTAATAGCGCCTACGCCGCCGAAGCCGGCTCACAGTCGGCCGCCGCCGCTCCGCAGCAGACCGCAGGTGCCGAGATCGAAGAAATCGTGGTGACCGCCACCAAGCAGGCGACCAACCTGCAGGAAACCCCGATCGCAATCTCGGTGATGACGCCCACGGCCCTCGAAGACCGCCATGTCCAGAGCCTGCTCAACCTCGCCGACGGCATGCCCTCACTCCGCGTCGCCACCTTCGAAGCCCGCCAGTCGGCGCTTACCGTCGGCATCCGCGGCATCGTTCCGTTCGACGCCAACCAGACCGCCCGCGACCAGGGTGTCGGCGTCTATATCGACGGCATCTACCTCGGTCGCCAGCAGGGCCTCAACGCCGCGCTGTTCGACGTCGAGCGCATTGAAGTCCTGCGCGGTCCGCAGGGCACGCTGTTCGGCCGCAACACCGAAGGCGGCGCGGTCAGCATCGTCACCAAGCAGCCCACCGGCGAATTCGGCGGCCGGGTCAGCGCCAGCTACGGCAACTTCGGCGCCTATGACAGCCAGCTACACCTCAACCTGCCCGCCTTCGGCAACGTCGCCATCAAGCTCGACGGCGTGATCCAGCACCAGAAGGCCACGGTCTACAATCCGCTGCCGGGCGAATTCGGCTGGGGCTACTTCCACCGCGTCGGCGGCCGGGTCGCGGCCAAGTGGGATCCGACCGACGACCTCTCGATCACGGTCGCCCATGACATCGCGAAGGACGAGAATACGCCGTTCTTCAGCCAGCTCATCAACTACAACCCGCTGGGCCGCGTCGTCGGCGCCTATAACGGCACCACGGTCGTCACGCCCGGCACCACCACGGCCTGCCCGACCTGCATCGCGCCGCTCTCGCCCCTGGTCAAAGCCTTCGGTCACAACCGCCAGACGGTCGCCGAAGTCGGCACCGTGCAGCAGCCCAGCACCGACGACACCGATGGCACGTCCATCACCGCGACCTACGACGCCGCCGATTGGATCCAATTGCGGTCCATGACGGCCTGGCGCGGCGTCACCACCGCTCAGTGGGACGGCTCCGCCACCGCCCACCGCGCCGCCTTCGTGCCCAACGCCCGCTTCGGCCGCTACAGCCTGTCGGACCTCCACCAGACCCAGTTCAGCCAGGAGTTCCAGGGCGTCGGCAGCTTCGACCGCTTCGACTACGCCGTCGGACTTTACTACTTCACCGAACGCGCCTGGGAATCGGCCGCGACGCCGAATCCGTTGCAGTGGAATGCCACCGGCACCCTCGCCACGGTGGCGAGCCCCATCGTCGCCGGCCCGATCACCTCGGGCAATAACGGCTGGGCCTACGGCTATCGCTTCATCCAGCGCGCCAGCTGGGCGAACGCGAAATCCTACGCCGCCTTCGCCAATGTCACTTGGCATGCGACCGATGAACTCCATGTGACGGTCGGCGGCCGCTATACCCACGATAAGCGCACCGGCAACCTGTATACGGTGTCGGGTGTCGCGACGAACTGGCCGTTCACCTACGACAAGAGCCGCGTCGATCCGAAAGTGACGGTGGCCTATGACTTGACGCCGGAAGTCAATGTCTACGCCACGTACTCCACCGGCTACCGCGCCGGCGGCGCCAACGACCGTTCGAGTAACTTCGCGGCTTTCGGCCCCGAAAGCGTCAATGCCTACGAAATCGGCGCCAAGACGGATCTGTTCGACCGCCGTGTCCGCCTGAACGTGGCCGGCTACATCATGCCGCGCAAAGGTACACAGATCGACTTCGACCACGTCGACACCAACACGTTCCTGCCGGGAACGAACATCCCCAATCCGACCTTCAACCTGCACACGGAAGACACCGCCAACGCTCCGGGCACCTCGAAGATCCGCGGTCTCGAAGCCGACCTGACCGTGCGCCCGTTCGTGGGTGTCACCCTCGGCGGTTCCTATGCCTACACCTTCACGGAAATCCCGCTGACGCCCAATCCGCAGCTGCCGGGCAATCCGCTGACCCAGGTGTTCGTGGTTTTCACGCCGAAGAACGCGGTGTCGGGTTACGCCGAATTTGAAACGCCGGTCGATATC
>CANISR010000232.1 GCA_947470105.1 Fidelibacterota bacterium
CTACGCTGTACCGCCCGCAGTGGAGAAATTTGCCCTTGGGCTCATTGGACATCTCGTCCAATAGTAACCGCCTCTGCCGGGGGTTTTATCTTGAACGACATCCGCCTCTCCAAGGTGCGCGCGGCCCTCGCCCGCGGTGAAATCCGCGTGCTTTCGGTTGATGTGTTCGACACCTTGCTGTGGCGCCGCGTCCCCGCGCCCGCGGATGTGTTCGTTGTCCTGGGCGCCGTTCTGGCGGCTGAGGGAAAACTCGCCGACGGCGTTTCACCCGCGGCCTTTGCCGAATTGCGACGGGGCGCCGAACGCGCCGCACGCGAAAAAGCCGAAGCCGCCACCGGCTATCGTGAGATCCGCTTCCCCGACATCTACGCGCAACTGCCGGATAGCCTCTTCGCCGCCGGCTTCGGGTTAAGCGATCGGATTGCGGCGGAACTCGCCTGTGAAAGCCGGATGGTGGTCGCCGACGACGAGGTCATCACGCTGATCACAGCCGCCAAGGCCGCAGACGCGCGCGTGATCCTGGTCTCCGATATCTATTTGACCGCAGACCAGTTGCGCGGCCTGCTTAAGGCTGCGGGGTGCGAGGATCTTCCCCTCGACCGGATCTACGTGTCCTGCGAGGCCGGCCGGCCCAAATACCGCGACCTGTTCGACACCATTCTGGCTGAGATGGGGGTGGCGCCAGGCCACATGCTCCATATCGGCGACAGCGACGCCGCGGACATTGCGCCTTGCATCGCACGCGGAATCAGCACTGCGCACTACGTCAATACCGCGCTGCCCGCGCGTGTCGCGCAGCGGGAGTTTTCCCACGAGACCGCCGCGCGCGCGCGAATGCTGACGGACCGTGGCGACTTCGGCCTCACGGGGTTGCGTAGCCGCCTGATCCACCGTCCGCCCGCGGATTTACACATCGACATGATGCCTTACTGGCGGCTCGGCGCCGGCGCCCTGGCGCCGGCATTGGCTGGATTTGCCCGCTGGATCGTCGGGCGCTGCGCCGCGCGGGGGAGGCGGCGACTCTTCGGCCTCATGCGCGAAGGACGTTTCCTGGCCCGGCTGGTTGAAGCCACGGCGCGCGATCTCGGCGTCGATGTTGCCGCCGAGGAGCTTTGGCTGTCGCGCCGGGCGGTCATCGGCGCCAGCCTCTATCCTGATGATCTATCCCAACTCACCGACCTCATCGTCGTGGCCCCCGGCGAAACCGTGCACGAAATTCTCGACTCCATCGGCCTGACGCTGGCCGAAGTCACGGCTGTCATTCCGGCGTTCGATATGCGCCGTCCCGGAGCCCTGAGCGCCCTCAATCACGCAATCACCGTGGTGCCGTTCCTCAAGGACAAGGTCCTGGCCAGGTCTGCGCGGGATCGCCGCAATCTGCTGCGCGGCCTTGCGCGCCACATCGACCTGCACAGCGGGGAAACCATTACCCTGCTCGACCTGGGCTATGCGGCCACGATCCAGAGTCTGCTGGCGCGCATTCTTGCCTGCGAAGGCGCTACGATCCGCCTCGAAGGCCTCTATTTCATCCTCAACGACCGCGCCGCCGTCAACCGGCGCGACGGCGCCGAAATCGTGGCGTATCTGGACGACGGCGGCTTCACCTCCAGCCTCGGTGCGGTACTCACACGCACGCCCGATGTTCTGGAGCACGCCTGCATGTGCGCCGAGGGCAGCCTCGCGCGCTATGACGACAGCGGCGCCCCCGTATGCCTGCCGAACCAGCGCACCGACCTCCAATTGGCGCAAACTGAAACCCTGCAACAGGGCATCCTGGCCGGCGTCACCGCGGTCAACCGCCTTCTGGGCGGGTTGGATGATACGCCCGCCGGCGCGCCCGCGCTAAAGGACCAGATCACCCGCATGGTGGAAGGTCTGTTGCTGCACCCCACACCCGAGGAAGCTGCGACGATCGGCGCTTGGCAGCACGAGGCCAATCTCGACATCACCGACCGCCGCCGGATGATCGATCTCGCCTTCGACCCCGGCGCGCTGGAATATCGGGGCCTGGCGTCACTCAAAGATGTGGGGCGGCACCAGACCTACTGGCCGGCGGCGGCCTTTACCTATGTCAGCTCTTTTTTGGGCGATGCCTACGCCGCAACGGCAGCGTCTCATCTCGATCCGGCCCTATTCACATCCGGCCCCCTCCTCGGCCATTTGACGGTAACGCCGGATCTCGGGTCGGGCTTCGACGACTTCCTGACCCAAACAGCGCCGCTGGCAATCAACGCTTTCGGCCGCACGGAAATCGCCCTCACGCTCAAAGCCCTCGGCCCGGAGCCTTGCCTGCGCGTCAAGATCACATGGCCCGCGGCTCAGGCCGTCATCGCCATCATTCCGCCGGTGTTCGCCTGCCGCGGGGAACGCGAGAGCCGCGCCCTCGCGGTCAACGGCCTGGAGTGGTTCGGCACTAAGGAGATCTTTCAAGGCGTACAGCTTACGTCCGGAGATGAAGCCGGCGCGATCATCGATCTGGGCCGCGCGCCGGCATTTCCCCATTCCATCGACATGACACTGCGCTTCAAATACCTGCGCCTGGCGCCGATTTTCGGGGCGACCTGACCTCAATGACCGATCGTGGGGTCATTTTCGTTGCCACCCAGCGTTACCGCTATGTCGAGGAAGCTTTCCTGGCGGCGGCAAGCGCCAAACATCACGCGCCTGGACTGCCGGTCACCTTGTTCACCGACCGCCCAGACAATTCTCTCTGCGGCGCCGGGTGTTTCGACACGGTTGAGAAAATTGAAAGCGCCCAAGGGGGCGACGCGCGCGCCAATGCGCAGATCAATCGCATCACAGGCCTGACCCGCACGCCCTATGAGCGGACGCTATACCTCGACACCGATGCCCGTGTGGTTGAGGGAGATATTCCGGGGTTGTTCGACCTGCTGGACGACTGTGACGTGGCGATGGTGGAGGACGAGTTGGAGACCAGCAAGGCGCGGCGCACCTCAGGCCGGCGCATGTTCAATTGCGGCGTCATCCTCTATGACCGTGCGCGATCTCCGGCCTGGCTAAAGGCATGGGAGACTCTCACCCTGCGCAACCTGGCCCTGGCGCGCGAAACACCCACGCCTTTCATTCCCGAACTCACGGCGGTCACGGACGACGCAACGCGGCAGTGGCTGCTGGAGGTCGACAAGATCGCCTTGCTGGGTGTGCTCCCGCCGGATCGCCCTCAAACCGTTTCGCGGGTAGCGACCCTTGATGGCTGCTGGAACTACCGCAAGCCGGTGGCGCGCTCCGGCGTCAATATCCACCACCCTCACGACCGCGTCGGATCACTTGCCGAAGACATCGGGAAGGTCGCCTGCGCCTGGGCAGCCGATGGCCGCGAAAACGAAGCCGCGACCCTGCGCGACTACCTGGCGGCCTTATAGGCAGTCGGCGGCACGCGGGCACGGGATGCCTGCTCATAGGCATACCCACAGGCCAGCAGCATGGGTTCGGACCATGCGCTCCCGACGAAGGACAGGCCCACGGGCATGCCTTCGGTTAAACCCATGGGCACGCTCAACATCGGGTAGCCCGAGACCGAGGAGTATACGGTCAAGGACGGAATCGCCACGCCCTTGGCATGGGAGGTGACCGGACTTCCCCCGCCGGGCCGGGGATCGGCGCCGCCGTCGGGCGTCAGCGGCAGGGCGATCGGTTGGGTGGGCGCCACCAGGGCGCTCACACCGTATTGCGCCAGCAGGCGATCGATGCCTTCAGGGCCCGTGAGACGCTTTGATGATTCCAGGTTCCTGATGTAGTCGGGATTGCCGCGGCCGCCGGTGGTGGCCTGCGAAGCCTCGAACAGTTCGTCGCCATGCATTTTCTCGCGTAGGTCGGATTTATCGAAGGCGATGAGGTCCGCCAGCGTGCGTGTCTTCACCGCCGACGGCGCGGTCTTAAGGTAGGTTTCCACATCGACCTTGAAGTCATAGGTCAGGGTCATGAGTTGCTCCTGACTTATGTCCTCAAGCGCGCCCGGCGGAATCTCCACCAGTTCCGCGCCTTGGGCCTTGAGCACGGCGAGCGCGGCCTGGAATAGCGGCTCGGTCTTCTCCGAATGGCCTTTCAGGCCCTGAAACACGCCTAACTTCTTTCCGCGGAGCGCATCGGGGGCCAGGCCCTTCACGTAGTCGGCTACATGGGCATCGGCATCAACCGACCAGGCGTCGACCGGATCACTCCCCACCAGAACATTGAGCAGCATGGCGGCGTCCATCACCGAGCGCGCCATGGGTCCGGTTGTGTCGTTGGTCGAACTGATGGGCACCACACCGCGCCGGGAAATAAGTGCGACCGTCGGCCTCAGCCCGACGACGCCGTTGTAGGACGCCGGGCTGGTGATGGAACCACTGGTGTCCGAGCCCACTGTCGCGGCGGCGAAGCTGCCGGCAGCCGCGATACCAGAACCCGAGCTCGACCCGCCGGGATTGCGCGCGAGATCATAGGGATTGTGCGGACCGCGTCCGACGGTGCTGCCGTTGAAAGACGCGGCCGTACGGAAACCAGCCCACTGCGAGAGGTTGGCCTTTCCGAGGATGACGGCGCCGGCGGCGCGTAAACGCTTCGCAACTTCTGAGTCCTGTACCGGCTTATTGTCGGCCAG
>CANISR010000233.1 GCA_947470105.1 Fidelibacterota bacterium
CTCACCACCACCCACAGCGACACCAGCGACCTGTTCGTCGAGCAGACCTCCGGCGACGGCAGCGCCTATGTGACGCCCGCGGGCGCACAGCCTTTCGTCACCCGCACCGAAACCATACGGCCGCGCTTCAATGCGCCCATGCCGCTGACGGTGCGCGAAACCCGCCACGGCCCGGTGGTCAGCGATATCCTGCCGCCGCAACCGGGCGCAGAGGATTACAGCGCGCAGAAACGCGTGCTGGCGCTGTCGGCAAGTTTGCTGGCGCCCAACGACCTCTCCGCCCAGGCGCTCTACAAGATGAACCGCGCCGGCAATATCGATGACTTCGCCGTTGCGCTCGAAGATTTCCACGCGCCGCAACAGAACATAATGTTCGCTGACACCAATGGCGGCATCGGCTACATCGCCGCCGGGCGGGTACCGATCCGCAAAGCCGGCGACGGTACGGTTCCGGCGCCCGGCTGGAACGGCGACTACGACTGGACCGGCTGGATTCCGTTCGCGGAACTGCCACGCGAGATCAATCCCGCGTCGGGCGTGCTGGTGAACGCCAACAACAAGATGGTGCCGGACACATATCCCTACCTGATCGCCGCCCATTGGCAGGATCCCTACCGCGCCAACCGCATCACCGAGGTCATCACCGGCACGGAACAGGTGTCCGTGCAGAGCACCGTCGACCTGCAGCAGGACGTGGTATCGCTCATGGCGCGGGACCTGCTGCCCCTCGCCCTGGCGCGGGCAGCGGGCGTTCAAGACCGCGCGCTGCTCGATCGCCTGAAACTTTGGGATGGCAGCGCCGGCCTGGAACGCTGGGAGCCCCTGGTGTTCTCCCTCTGGATGGAGCGCATCAAGCGCCGCATCCTCGCCGACGACCTGGGGCCGCTCAATGCGGATTTCGGGGGCGCCCGTCCCGCCGTCTTACGCCACGTGCTCACGGCCGATGAAAGCTGGTGCGACGACACCACCACACCGGCGGCAGAGACCTGCGACCAAGTCGTGTCCGCGGCTTGGGCCGACACGCTGGTCTGGCTCAAGGACAACGGGCACGCCAACGTGGACAAGATCAAGTGGGGCGATTTCCACATCGCCGCGTTCCGTCACATCCTGTTCGGCAATTTTCCGGGTGTAGGCGGCGTCGGCGGCCTCACCATACCCACCCCCGGCGACACCTACACCGTCAACCGCGGGACGTTCTTGTCGTCGGCGTCACGGGCGCCGTTTCGCCATGTGCATGGATCGAGCCTGAGGGCGATTTACGACCTGAACGATTTAAAGGCGTCGCGGTTCGCGTTGCCCGGGGGGCAATCGGGCCAGATGGCCTCCTCCCACTATGGCGACTTGCTGAAAGATTGGCGGGATGGGCGGTATTTCACCGCGCCGACCGCCGCCACAATCGTCAATCGCCTTACACTCAATCCCCCTTAAAAGGAGGGGTTTGTTAAGGGTGCGGTGACACTCTTGGGCAGTAGTCTGGGGCGCAGATTCGGCGTATTCCGCCTGCCTTGTGGCGGGCGGGTGCCCGCATTACACTGATTACGCTGGGGTTTAGGGGTTGTTAGGTCATGGCTGAGAGGCCCGATTTTGGCGGCGCGGGTGGTGAAAAAGGCATCACCATCATCAAGCGCATCAAGAAGGGCGAGCACGCCTCCCATGGCGGCGCCTGGAAAGTGGCTTACGCCGACTTCGTGACCGCCATGATGGCCTTCTTCCTGCTGCTGTGGCTGCTGAACGCGGTCACCGAGCAACAACTCAACGGCGTTGCCGACTATTTCACCCCCATCGCCGCCTCCACCCGTGAAAGCGGCGCCGGAGGCATGCTCGGCGGCCAGACCATCGGCGAAGGCGCCTCCCAGTCCCGCACCGGTTCGACCGCGGCTGTTGTGTTGCCGCCGCCCTCCATCGGTTCCGGCGGCTCGGACATGACCGACCCGAAAGACTCTCCGCAGGCCACTGAGGAAGCCATCAAAGCCGCGCAGGAAGCCAAGGATGAGAAAGACTTCCAGCAGGTTACCCAGGAAATCAAGGAAGCCATCAGCGGCGTGCCTGACCTGGCCCCGCTGGCCAACAGCCTGATGGTCGACCAGACGCCCGAAGGCGTGCGCATCCAGGTCATGGACCAGGACAAGATCGATATGTTCGCCCCGGGCAGCGCCAACCTGTTCCCGCGCAGCAAGGAATTGCTGGCCCAGCTCGCCAAAGTCATCCGCAAGATGCCCAACAAGGTCAAAATCACCGGCCATACGGACCCGTCCACGGCCGTGGACCCCCAGGGCTACACCAATTGGGAACTTTCCTCGGACCGCGCCCTGGCCACGCGCCGCGCCCTGCTCGAAGGCGGACTTGATGATCGCCAGGTCGCTGACATCTCCGGCGTTTCCGACCGCCAGCCGGTGGAACCGAAACAGCCCCGCAGTCCGCGGAACCGCCGCGTGTCCATCGTCCTGTTGCGGGCGGAGAACGCCAAAGCCGACGAATTCGACCGCCTGCCCAACTTCCTGGGAAAATCAGCGGCGCCCCAGCCTCTGGTGCCCGCCATGGGTGAAACCCTGCAACCCGCCGCCAAGCAATAGAATTGGGCGCCGTTCCGGGCGCCCGTGCGTTACTTGAAATCGCTGCGATTTAGGCCAGGCGCTCTTGCAAGCCAGGGACGCGGACGCCATGCTATATTCATGCGCTGCCCGATTTTCGAGACCTGAGTGTCGGGGACAGTGCGGGACTGAGTAAATGGACCAGACGCCGCTCAAACGTCCGCAGTTTTTCTTCACCACGGCGCCGCTGCCGTGCCCCTACCTGCCTGAGCGCCTGGAACGCAAACTGGTGACCGAACTCTCGGGGCCGGGTGCGGAAAATCTCCACGAAGCGCTGGCGCGGTCCGGCTTCCGCCGCAGCCATTCCATCGCCTACGCCCCCGCCTGCCCCGGCTGCAAGGCGTGCGTCCCAGTACGCGTGGTCGTGCCCGAGTTCAAACGCCAGCGCACCATGGCGCGCCTGTGGAAACAGAATCAGGATCTCGTGGCCATCAAGGTTCCCGCCCGGGCCACCACCGAGCAATACGAGCTGTTCGCGCGCTATCAGCAAAGCCGCCACACCGGCAGCGACATGGCGCTGATGGGATTCTACGAATACAGCGCCATGGTCGAGGACAGCCCCATCGACACCTTCATGGTGGAATTCCGCGACCGCGCGGGAGAATTGGTGGCGGTCTGCCTCACCGACCGTACCTCCGACGGTTTATCGGCGGTCTACAGTTTCTTTGAGACGGAATCCTTGCGCGCTGGCCTAGGCAATTACGTGGTGCTGTGGCTCATCGACCAATCCCAGCGCCTGCAGTTGCCTTATGTCTATTTAGGCTACTGGATCGCCGACAGCGCCAAGATGGCCTACAAGGCCCGCTTCCAGCCACTCGAGTGCCTGGGCCCCGAGGGCTGGATCCGCCTGAACGCTTAGAGCTTAAGCTTGGGTACCGGAGTGACGATGCCTCCGGAAATAATCATCTTCAGGCAGTCTTCCACCGTCATCTCAAGGCGGACCATCTGTGTGCGCGGCACGAACACCAGATAGCCCGACGTGGGATTCGGAGTCGTCGGCACGAACACGTTGAACAGATCCGCCCCGGCTTTTTGCGATACCTCGCTGTACGCCGGCCCCACCACCAGACCAAGGGTCCACATCTCTTTCCGCGGAAACTCCACCAGCACCACTTCGCTGAAAGACTGCGCGCGGTTGGACAGAACCGTTTCGAAGAGTTGCTTGAGCGCCGAGTAAAGCGTGCGCACCACCGGCATGCGCGACACCACGCTCTCACCGAGGCGCAAAGTCATGCGGCCCAGGTAGTTGGCGGTAAGGAAGCCGATCAGCGTCAGGGACAGCGCCAGGATGACCACACCCAGCCCCGGTATGGCGAAATGCAGGTAGGTGCTGGGGTTGTAGCGTTCGGGCAGGACCGCCGTGACCCGGCTGTCGACATAGTCCACCATGGACCAGGCGAAATAGATGGTGATGGCGATGGGCGCCGTCACCAGGATTCCCGCCAGGAAGTAATTCCTGAGGCGCGCGGCCACCGACGAGCGCATGGAGACGCGCGGGGGGTCAGCGACTATAGGGGTTTCAAACTGTGGAGGATTGGGTGTGGTCATGCCATCATCATACCTTCCGGCCCGATTGCCGCTACCCTCGTTGTAAGAATCTCGCATGCCTTCCCATGAGTCCTACCCTGTCGTCGGCGTCGGCGTCGTGGTCTTGAAAGGCGACGAGGTCCTGCTCATCCGCCGCGGCCGCCCGCCCAAGCAGGGCGAATGGAGCATCCCCGGCGGGCGCCAGGAGTTTGGCGAGACCGTGCGTGAAACTGCGCGGCGCGAAGTGCTAGAGGAAACCGGAATCACCTGCGTCGATCCGCGCTTGGTGGATGTGGTTGATCTCATCCGCCCAGACGGCCAGGGTCATTGGACCCTGGTGGATTTCGCCGCCGACTGGGTGTCTGGCGAACCTGTAGCCGGCGACGACGCCGCCGAGGCCAAATGGGTCCCCTTGACCGAAGTGGGAAACCTCGGCTTGTGGACCGAGACGGTTCGGATTATTCGAGCGGCCACCTCCCTGAAA
>CANISR010000234.1 GCA_947470105.1 Fidelibacterota bacterium
AGGACGGCTACGACATTCTCGCCATGGGCGAGATGGGGATCGGCAATACCGCCGCGGCGGCCCTGATCATGCACCGGCTCACCAATATTCCACTCGACCGGTGCGTCGGGCGTGGCGCCGGCCACGATGACGCCGGTCTCGGGCGCAAGCTCTCGGTATTGTCACGCGCTGCCGCCCGTAGTGCAGTGACCTCTCCCTTCGACGTGCTGCGGGAATTCGGCGGCCTGGAGATCGCCATGATGGCCGGCGCCATTCTGGGTGCGGCCGCCACCCGCCGTGTGGCGCTGATCGACGGTTTCATTTCCACCGCCGCCGCCCTGGCGGCGGTGCGCATCGCCCCGGCGGCGTTGCCGTATTGCGTGTTCTCCCATTGTTCGGCCGAGGCAGGCCATCGCCTTATGCTTGAATCCCTGGGCGCCATACCGCTGTTGGATCTCGGTTTGCGCCTGGGCGAAGGTACGGGCGCTCTGCTGGCTGTGCCGTTGGTCAGGGCGGCATCACGCCTTCTCACGGATTTGTCCAGCCTCGACGATGTGCTCAGGGGCAAAATTTGATGCGCGAGCTGCGCCTTCTGCTGTGCGCGGTGCAGTTCCTGACGCGTATGCCCGTGCCGGCGTTGAAGGGCTTTGAGCCCGAATGGATCACCCAGAGCGCCCGGTACTTTCCAGTGGTGGGGCAACTGGTCGGCGCCATATCCGCGTTGGCCCTCATGCTTGCGGCGCCGATCTGGAGCGGGGCTGTCCCGGTGGCATTGGCGCTGACGGTCGGAATTCTTGTCACCGGCGCATTCCACGAAGACGGGCTTGCTGACACCGCCGACGGCCTTGGCGGGGGGCGCGACAAGGCGCACCGCCTCGCCATCATGAAGGACAGCCGCATTGGCACTTATGGTGCTTTGGCGTTGCTTCTCGCTCTGGCGCTCAAGGTCGCGGCGCTCTCGACATTGCCGCCGTTGACGGCGGCGTTCGTTCTGATCGCCGGCCACGGCGCGGCCCGGGCAGCGGCGGTAACGGTCATGGCGCTGCTGCCATACGCCGGCGATGCGGAGGCTGCCAAATACAAGCCGGTCCCCCATGGCGTGGGCGCGCTTTCCTGCATCGTGGGGTCGATTTTTGTGGCTTGGCCGTTCATCGCATTCACCTTTCCAAATGCGCTGGCCGCACTCGTCGTCGGCGGTCTATTTGCGTTCATCATGGCGCTTACATCCCGCCGGCTGATCGGCGGAATCACGGGTGATGTCCTGGGCGCGGTGGAACAGGTGTTCGAGATCGGGTTTTTCCTTGCCGTAGCCGCCCATTGGTCAGCAGTAGGGTCAGTGCCGTGACCCTGATCATCTCGCCTTTGAGTCAGGTGGAGTTGGTCGTGAAGTCCCGCGCGCCGTCCCATGTGCTGACATTGCTCGCACCGGAAGGATCGGACCCCTATTGCGGCAAGGTCCGGCACCTGGTGTTGCGCTTCAACGACATCAAAGCGCCGGCAGACGGCCTGATCGCACCCGGTGCCGAGACTGTGCGCGCGATCCTGGACTTCGGTGCGGAATGGAAGTCCGCGGCCACCGGTGCGCCGCTGCTGGTGCATTGCTTCGCCGGGATCAGCCGCTCGACGGCGGCGGCCTATATCCTCGCTTGTGAATTTGCCGGACCAGGCAGGGAAGAAAGCCTCGCCCAGACGCTGCGTGCAATGTCGCCGACTGCCACCCCCAATAGCTTGATGATCGCGCTGGCCGACACCATGCTCGCACGCGAGGGGCGCATGTCCGCCGCTATCGAGGGCATCGCCCGTGGCGCTTTCGCATCGGAAGGGGTGCCGTTCGACCTCCGCTTCGACTAAGTTAGCTTCGGGACAGCTACGGGGTGTTGGGATGACGGACGTTGCAGTAGCCGAATCCGGGGGGCTCAAAGAGTTCTACCGTGCAATGAATCCACCCGAGCGTAAGGCCTTTTGGGCCTGCGCCGGTGGCTGGGGCTTCGACGGTCTGGACTTCACCATCTACCCCCTGGTGATCGGCACCATCATGACCCTGTGGGGCGTGCCGGCAGGGCTTGCAGGCCTCGCGGCCACCTCCACATTGCTGGCGTCTGCATTGGGCGGTTGGCTCGCGGGCTATTGCTCCGACCGCTTCGGCCGGGTGCGCACACTTCAAGTGTGTATTTTATGGTTTTCGGTCTGCACTCTGTTGTGCAGCATCGCCCAGAATTTTGAGCAGCTCCTGATCTTCCGCACGTTGCTGGGGATCGGCTTTGGCGGCGAGTGGGCAGCCGGCGCCGTTCTCATGGGCGAGACCATCCGGGCCCAATACCGGGGCCGGGCCCTGGGCTGCGTGCAATCCTCATGGTCCCTGGGGTGGGGTGGTGCGGTTCTGTTACAGGCGGTGGCGTTCACCCTGTTCGAACCCGAGGTCGCTTGGCGCGCGATGTTCGTGTTCGGATTCTTTCCGGCGATCTTCCTGCTGATCTATATCCACCGAAACGTGGAGGAGCCGCCCATCGCCGTGCGCGCTCGGGCTCAAGCGGCCACCGTCGGCCGTCCGCCCATCTGGGAAATCTTTTCCCCTGCGCATCTGCGGACCACGTTGCTGGCGTCCTTGGCGCTCACCGGCGCTCAAGGGGGCTACTACACCATCACCACTTGGCTGCCGACCTACCTCAAGAACGACCGCGGCGTGACCGTTGTCGGGTCCACCGGCTATATCGCGCTGCTGATTCTTGGTGGATTCATCGGGTATCTGGTGGGCGCTTGGGTCTCGGACAAGTACGGCCGGCGTCTGCTCTTCCTGATTTTCTCCCTCGGGGCCATGATCATGGCGGTGGTCTACACCCAGCTCAATCTCAGCCCCATCTTGCTGTTCCTGCTTGGATTTCCCCTGGGGTTCTTTTCCACCGGGTATTACGCCGGCACCGGCGCGTTTCTCACCGAATTGTTTCCCACGCGCCTGCGCGGATCAGGGCAGGGGTTCTGCTTCAGCTTCGGACGCGGCATCGGCGCCCTGTTCCCGACTTTGGTGGGGTTTCTGTCAGCCAGTTTTGAACTGGGTAACGCCATGGCCGCCTTCGCGGTCATCGCCTACGGCACATTCTTCCTCACGGCCTTCGCGCTCCCGGAAACCAAAGGGCGCGTGCTGGAACCGGCCGTGCAGGGGGCGTAACCGTGACCCGCGACCGTATCCTCATCGCATTGCCGATCTTTCTCGGCGCGTTCCTTCTGTTCGCCGTTGAGTCCCTGATTGCCAAAATGATCCTGCCATGGTTCGGGGGCGCCGCAAGCGTGTGGCTGGCCTGTCTGCTGTTCTTCCAGGGCGCGCTTCTCGCGGGCTACACCTATGCCCACCTCCTCACGAGCCGGGTCGCCTTTCCCCATCAGTGGAAAGTGCATCTGGTTCTGGTGGCGCTCAGCCTCGCGGTTCTGCCCATCATTCCCGCCGACAGCCTGAAGCCCGACGGGACCGGATCGCCGCTGCTGCAAATCCTGATTCTGCTGACTGCGACCATCGGGTTGCCGTTCCTGCTGCTCTCCGCCACCGGCCCCTTGATGCAGACTTGGTTCGCCCGCCGGGAAAGCCCGGAGACGGCGCCGGCCGTGTACCGGCTGTTCGCGTTGTCAAACTTCGCTTCACTCCTGGCGCTGGTGTCCTATCCCACGGTGATCGAGCCATTGCTGCCCACCCATGTTCAAGCCTGGGCCTGGTCGGTGGCCTATGGGCTTTATGCCGTTAGCGTCGCCGTGGCTGCCTGGCATTATGGTCGCGGAGAGGCCCGCGAAGCGGCCGGCGAGATCGCTCCCGATGATATCACAACCGTTGCCGACCGGCTGTTCTGGCTGGTATTGGCCGCGGCGCCGTCAATTCTACTGTTGGCGGTCACCAACTACATGCTGCGGAATATCGCGGCTATTCCCATGCTGTGGATCGTGCCGCTCAGCCTGTATCTGCTGAGCTTCATCATCGCCTTCGACCATCCGCGCTGGTACTACCGCCCGCTCTGGTACTTGCTTCTGCCGGTGGCCATCGGCGGGATGATCTTTTCCATCGCCAAGCCGTTTTACTTCGACAGCTACCTGCCGCAACTGGCGCTCTATTCCAGCGCCTTCTTCGTCTACTGCATGGTCTGCCACGGGGAACTTGCGTCTCAAAAACCCCGGGCGGCCCATCTCACTTCGTTCTATCTGATTATCGGCTGCGGCGGGGCCATCGGCGGCTTGGCGATCACGGTGGCCGCACCGTTGATTTTCAACCGCGACCTCGATCTGACAATTTCTCTGGCGCTGTTTGTCTTTGTCGTCAGCAGCGTCGCCTGGCGACGCTGGCCCGCGAACACAACCTGGCGCTGGGTGCGGTGGCTTGGTTTGCTGACAGCACCTGCAGCCTGGCCGGTCCTGGTCTGGATACTCGCCCAGCCGGCGGAAGCGTGGGGGATCAACATCGAGCTCGCCGTTCGCAATTTCTACGGACCGCTCAATGTCACGACCCGACGCATGAATGCCGCCGGCGACATAGTCATGGAGCTGCAGAACGGCAATATCATGCATGGCCGCCAGCACACGGCTAAAGACAAAAAGTGTGAGCCCCTCAGCTACTACGCCCGCAGCA
>CANISR010000235.1 GCA_947470105.1 Fidelibacterota bacterium
CCGGCGTTGATGATCACTTCGCGGCCCGAGACGATGCCGATGCCGGTGATCACCGAGGCGCCGGGTGCTTCACCGCCATAGGCCGCGTTGGCGGCCAGCGAAGAGAATTCCAGGAACGGGGTGCCCGGATCGATCAGCTTTTCGATACGCGCCCGGGGGGTAAGCTTGCCTTGTTTGGCAAGGCGATCCAGGTCCCGCTGCGGGCGCACGTGGCGAACCTCGTGCAGCTTCTTATGAAGCTCGGCGGCCAGGGCCTTGTTGTAGGCGTAGCGGCCGCGAAAGTCTTCGGAGGCCGTGTTGATGCGGGATTTGAGGACTTGCATGTGCGTCTTCCGGCTCAGGGCTTATGAAATCAAGGCTTATGAAATCAAGGCTTATGAAATCAGAACTTATAAAATCAAGCTTGGGACTTGAGGCTGGCGAGAACCGCGCCCCGTTCGAAGGTGGTGTTGGCGGCGACGGGAAGCTTGGCGACAACGCCATCACGGGGTGCCACCATGCTGATCTGCAATTTCATGCTCTCGATGGTCAGAAGCTTCTGTCCCGACGTGACCTCGTCGCCCTCGGCGCAGTGGATCGCCACAACGGTGCCGGGCATGTCGGCGCGGACATTGTTGTCTTGCTTGCCGGCTGCGCCATGACCACCGCCGAACTGAGGCAGTTCGACTACATAAGTGCGCCCGTCGAGGCGGATGTGGACCTCTTCCGCCGTGGCGTAACGGAATCCCTTGAAGGTTTTCCCTCCCAAGTGAATTTCGAATTCCTCGGGCCCATGTGTCGAGAACGTCAGGGCATGGGCAGCGTCGCGGACGGCGACCTTCAGGTCCGGCACCCGGGCAAGAATATCGGCCGTAACGTCGCGACCATCGATGGAGAGTTCATATGCCATGATTGGTGTCCTTAGTTCCGCCAGGCGCCGATGGAGGCGTGCGGCTCGGGCGTATGGAACGCCGAGGCCTGGAAGTCGTCGGTGGTGGTGAGCGCGGCCACGACCACCGCGGCTTCGGCAGCCGGATCCACCGGCACCGGCGCGAGGCTGTCGCCCTGCTCCTTGATGAACCCGGTATGCAGTTTGCCTTCGCGGAACACGGGATTGACCATGATCCGTCCCAGGAAGTCGATATTGGTTGGCACGCCCAGTAGCACAGTGTCCTTGAGCGCGCCGGCGAGGCGGTCGATGGCGGTGACCCGGTCCGGCCCATAGGCGATTAGCTTGGCGAGCATGGAGTCAAAAGCCGGCGTGACGGCCTGGCCCTGAAGAATGCCGCCATCCCAGCGTACCCCCTCGCCTTCCGGAATGCGCAATACCCCAACGCGGCCCGTAGCCGGCTGGAAGTCTTTATCGGGACGTTCGGCGCAGATGCGCACTTCCATGGCATGACCGCGCTGCTTGATGTCTTTCTGGCTGAACGAAAGCCCCTGCCCCGACGCGATCTTGAGCTGTTCCGCCACCAGGTCGATTCCGAGCACGATCTCGGTGACGGGGTGTTCCACCTGCAGGCGGGTGTTCATCTCGAGGAAATAATACTCGCCGCCGGCGCCCAGGATGAATTCCACCGTGCCGGCGTTCTTGTATTTGGCGGCGGCGCACAGTCGCACCGCGCTGGCGCAGATCTCGTCGCGCAGTTTCACCGGCAGGTTCGGCGCCGGGGATTCCTCCACCACTTTTTGATAACGCCGCTGGATTGAGCATTCGCGCTCAAACAGATGCACAACGTTGCCATTGCCGTCCCCCAGGACCTGCACCTCGATATGGCGCGGCATATCCACCAGGCGCTCGGCGTAGACCCGGCCATCGGAGAAATAGCGCTGGGCCTCGCTGGCGGCGACGCGGATATTCTCTTCCAGTTCACCGGCCTCGCGCACGATCTTCATGCCCTTGCCGCCGCCGCCGGCGGAGGCTTTGATCAGCAGCGGAAAGCCAATGGCCGCGGCTTCCTTGATAAAATCCTCGATGGTGCCGGTCTGCTTGGCGCTGGGGGCTACGGGGATACCGTGCTTGGCGGCGAATTCACGGCTGATAATCTTGTCGCCCATCAGTTTGATCACATGGGCATCGGGGCCGATGAAGGCGATGCCGGCGTCGGTGATGCGTTGGGCGAAGCTCGCATTTTCCGACAGGAACCCATAGCCGGGGTGGACGGCCTCGGCGCCGGTGGACCTGCAGGCGGCGATGATCTGGTCCTGGTCGAGATAGGCCTGGGTGGGCACCTGACCAGAGAGCTGTACCTTTTCGTCGGCCATGGCCACATGGGGCGCGTTGCGGTCCTCGTGATGAAACACTGCGACGCTGCCGATACCCATGGTCTTGAGGGTGCGTATGATGCGGCAGGCAATTTCACCGCGGTTGGCGATCAGGACTTTATTCAGCATGTCGGGCCCTAGCGTTCTGGAATCTGGTTTTGAGCAATGCGTTCAAGGCGGGTAGCGACGTCCTCGAGGCGGGTCAGCGCACCCGCCCTCTCGGGTGTGTCCGTGGGTACGGCAATGCCGCGGTAGATGATGGCGACGATTTCCTCCGCCGCCTGGGTGGGCGAGAAATCGCCCTCACCGCGCAGATAAGCCCAGGTGTGGTGCTCGATGCCGCCGTAGATCATGTCACGGATCATGGTCAGCGGCACATCCGCCCGTAGCTCACCGGACGCAATCCCGTCCTTAACGATGGCCAGGGTGCGCCGGGTGTATTGGCGATTGAGCTCGTATATCGAGGTCTTGCGGTAGCCGGCGTCCGCCCGGAGCTCGTCCAGGACCAGCCTGCACATGGCGGGCTCATCGTGCATGACGGTCAAATGCCGCCAGATCATAAACCGCAGACGCGCTGCGGTGCCTGTTATGCCCGCAAGTTCGCGGTCGTAATCGGCGAGCATGGCTTCGTACCAATCCTCGGCGACCTGGATGATCAGGTCGCGCTTGGTCGGGAAATAACGGTAGATGGTGCCTTCGACGATGCCGAGGCGCCCGGCGATCTCGGCGACGATGCCGTCGCGGTCGTTATGCGCGCGCAGAATCTCTCCAGCGCAGCGCATGATATCGGCCATGCGCTCACTCCGGGACAGGCGTTCCCGGGTGCGGCGGCGCGGTGCTGATGAGTCGAGCTTCACGGGGGAAGACCAAGCATTTAATGAGCTGAGCTCATTTATACGCTTGAGGGATTCAAAAACAAGCGGAAGTCGGGCTAATGGTTAATGACCAGGACTTACTAACGGCGTGAGCAGAAACAAAAAAGCGCCCGACAATCCGGGCGCTTTCGTAATGTGGCGGAGCTATTTGTGCGCTTTACCGAAGGCCATGCCGGCCAGCAGCGCCGAAATCAATACCGAGCCCTTGCTCTCCCCCACAGCGCGGGTCACTTCGGCGCCGATCTCATCGAAGAACGGCGCGCGGGTTGCTGCCCCATGAACGTGGCCGTTGCCGCGGATGACCAAGTAAGAGATGACGCCAAGGCTGAGGGTAATGCCGAACAGCAGTACCGCCGACCACAGGGCCGCCCCTGCGTTTCCGACGGTGGGGGCGAGGTACAGCCACAGAGCCGCGACGCCGCAGCCGATCATGCCGAGGGTGGTGAAAAAGGCGAACAGGGAGAGCATGGCGGCGGCGGAGATCTTGCCGGTCATGCGCTGCGCGCTGCGCAGTTCCGTGAACGCCATGATCGCTATTTTGATAAGCTTTTCCATCGCCCCGCCCCCTTGCCGCTATCGTGAGATCAAGCGGCTGAGGACGAAACCAATGCCGAAAGCGATCAGGAGCGCCGCCACCGGCTGGTCCTCGACCTTACGGCCGACGGACTTCATGGTCTTCTGGCCGCGCTTGCTGGCGTCCTTGTAGAGTCCGGCGAGTTCGTCGCGGATTTCCTCGACGTAATCCTGCGCTTCACCGACGCCGTCTTCAGTCGTGTCCTTGAAGCGGGCAATGGCCTTGGCGAGATCGCGCTTGAGGGCGGCGACGTCGGCCAGAACCGCGTCGATATCTTTCTTGCTGATGTCCATGCGTCTTCTCCTATCCCAAATGACGGGCGGGACTCCCCTGGCCGCTGTGAATTGGCCCCTCAAGCTGCCGCCGGCAAGCCCAAGCGATACCGGTAATCACCGATCATCCTTGGGCAAGCCGGGACGCTTGCATATCTCAAAATGCGATTCAGGCAGAGATTGTTCCCCGCATGACGCATGCCACTGACGATAACACCCCTATAAGTTTAAGGAACAATTAGCGGTGGCATAACGTTGCGACCACACTGCATAAACTTAGGAGAACCAATATGTTAGGAACCATACTTCTTATTATCCTGATCCTGCTGCTGGTGGGCGCCCTGCCCTCCTGGCCGCATAGCCGGAATTGGGGTTATTACCCGAGCGGCATTTCAGGCGTGCTGCTGATCGTCGTCATCATTTTGTTGCTCACCGGTCGCGTTTAAGATTTACCGGCTCAAAAAAACGCCCCGCAGAAATTGTCTGCGGGGCGTTTTTTTTATCTCAATTCTTGGAGCACTATTTTAGAGCGGCGGTGGCGCGCGGCGTCCACCGACCAGGTACATGACGAGCGTAATGAGGAAACCGACCAGGAAGATAAAGAA
>CANISR010000236.1 GCA_947470105.1 Fidelibacterota bacterium
TAGGGCCGGGGAGATTTGCCCGGCGGTGGAACTAATACTCCACGCGACAATTATATGGGTGTCCACATCCCCAGATTGTCAGAATGCCCGGCCCAGACGACCCCGCCACACCCAGCCTGTCGCGCCGGATCGCCACCGGCGCCACCTGGATGATTCTCCAGCGCTTGGCCGTGCGCGGTATCGGGCTTGTCAGCACCATGATCCTGGCGCGCCTGCTGATCCCCGCCGACTTCGGTATCGTCGCCCTGGCCACCAGCCTGGCCGCCCTCCTCGACGCACTGTTCGAGTTCGGATTTGACCTCGCGCTGATCCACCGACAGACCAACGACCGTAAGCATTACGACAGTGCCTGGACCTTGTCGGTCCTTCGCGGCGTCATCACCGCCCTGCTCCTGCTCGCCATCGCAAAACCCATGGCGACGCTCTACGGCGATCCACGCCTGATGCCGGTGATGATGTGGCTTGCGGTCGCCGCCCTGGCCAGCGGATTCCAAAATGTGGGCATCGTCGAATTCCGGCGAGAACTCCAGTTCGACTTTGAGTTCCGGCTTTTGGTGCGCTCCAAGATCGTCGCCTTCCTGGTGACGATCTCCCTGGCCTGGTATTTGCGGGACTACCGCGCGCTGGTGTTCGGCATCATCGCCGGCAAGCTCACGATGCTGGCGCTGAGCTACGCCATGCATCCGTTCCGGCCCTGGTTCAGCCTGGCCGCGGGCCGGGAGTTCTTGCATTTCTCCAAGTGGCTGTGTCTCGACAATATTGTCACCGCCATCAAAACGCGCAGCGACACTTTCATTGTCGGGAAGATCGCGGGCGCGGATTCCTTGGGCTTCTACGCATTGGCCTATGAGATTTCAAATCTCACATCGACCGAACTGGTGGCCCCGATCTCGCGCGTGCTGTTCCCCGGCTTCGCCAAGATGGCCGGCGACCGGCAACGCCTGGCCTGGGGCTTCGTGGAATCTCTCGCGGTCATCGTCTTCATCGCCGCCCCCATGGCGGCAGGCATCGCCCTGGTGTCGGAGCATGTGGTGGCGATCTTCCTTGGCGCGAAGTGGGCGCCGGTGGTGCCCTTGATTCAGATCCTCACGCTTTACGGCCTGCTCAGCCTGACCTCGGCCAATGGCGCAGCACTCTATCTTTCGCTGGGGCGGCCGGACCTGATCGTCTGGCGCAATCTGCCGGGCATCGCGGTTCTGATCCCTGCCCTGGTATTCGGCACCTGGCGCTTTGGCACGACCGGCGCGGCCTGGGCGCTGGTACTCAGCGCGGCAGTGACCAGCGCGGTCAATTTCGGCCTGCTGCACCGTCAGCTCCAGGTGAGCCCGCGCGCGCTGCTTGCCGGCATCTGGCGCCCACTCGTTGCCGCAGGGGGAATGGCGGCAGTGGTGAGCGCCGTGAAAGGGCATTTCAGGGGTGTTGTTACCGTCTCACCGTGTCCCGTTATGTACCACATACCATTGTGGCATCGGCATTTGTAGTCCATAGTCGTCTCTGGCCGGTTCTACACGTCGCCGGGACACTTCCGGGACACTACATAGAGGCCTTCCAATGGCTCGTAACCTACGCTCTGGTAACTTGGAGACCCGGTCCACCCGGCTCAAGCTCCCGGTCGCCAAGAAGCCCGTCTACCGCAAGATCGGCCCCGGCGTGGGGCTGGGGTACCGGCGCAATCAGACCGCCGGAACATGGGTCGTCCGGGTCGCTGACGGTAAAGGTGGAAACCGGATACAGGCCCTGGGCGTTGCCGACGACTTCCAGGACGCCGACGGTCTCACGGTGTTCGACTACTGGCAGGCCCAGGACCGGGCCAAGGTCATCGCCCGTAGCACCCATGCCGCCGCCCATGATGCTAGGCCGCTGACGGTGGCCGAGGCCCTGGACCGCTACGAAGCTGACCTGAAGTCCCGCAAGGGCGACCCGGCCAACGTGGCTCGGGTCAGAGGGCATATTACCGAGGCTCTTGGAGCCAAGAGCATCTTCATGCTGACAAGCCGTGACCTGCGCGGGTGGCGGGACCGGCTCGCGAAGGAAGTAGCGCCAGCGACCGTTAACCGCACGGCCACATGCCTGAAAGCGGCCCTGAATGCCGCCGCCGACCATGACGAGGGCATCCTGAGCCGTAAGGCCTGGGAAATCGGTCTAGCCTCCCTGCCCGACGCCGAGGAATCCCGAAACGTCATCCTCGATGAAGGTCAAATCCTGCTGCTGATCGAGAAGGCATATCTGATCAGCGCCCAGTTCGGCATCCTGGTCGAAACCGCAGCCGTTACCGGGGTGCGGGTAAGCCAGCTGGCGCGGCTTGAGGTACGCGACATTCAGGGCAACCGCGCTGACCCGAGGCTGATGATGCCCAGTTCCAAGAAGGGGCGCGGACGGAAGATCAGCCACACCCCCGTCCCCATTACGGTGGCGTTGTTGGAAAAGTTGGTGGGGGCCGCTGACGGGCGAGGAAAGAACGCGACCTTATTGCTGAAACCCACCGGCGAGCCGTGGAGCAAGTCGGACCACTCTCGATTATTTCGACGTGCCGCAAAGGCCGCTGACCTGAACACGGACGAAGTCACGCTCTACGCCCTGCGCCACAGCAACATCGTCCGGCAGCTTCTCGCCGGCATCCCGATCCGGGTCGTCGCCACGAACCACGATACGTCCACCGTCATGATCGAGCGGAACTACAGTCGGCACATCGGCGACCACTCCGACCAGCTGGCCCGCCGCGCGCTGCTCGATACCGGGTCGCCCGGAACGCCGTCGACCAAGGTCGTGCAGATCTGCGCGGGGCGTTGAGACGACATGCTTGACGCAACGGCCAATCCATGAAGCCTCGCAAAATGCATGAGCTCTGGAAGGAGCAGTGCGAAGCCGCTCAAGACATCAAACTTCGCTATGGGCTTCAAGCCGCATTCGATTCCGTCGTCACCGAGAAATTATTGAATTTCATCAGTGCCGCCGCGAACCATCCCGATTTTGCGCGGGAGCTTCCTCGTTTCGTTTCCGAGGTACGGCGGATGTTTACCTCAGATGACATTCGTTCTCACATGGCTCGGATCGAGCGTGAGCAGCAGGCAAAAGACGCAGCCGCATCAGAAGACGATGATGATGAAGCATTCCGCGAAAGTCCGGCGACGGTGGCCGCTCGCGCACGGCAATTCGCCATCATCAAGGAATTGTTGACGGCGCAAGAACTCGGCACCTCGTGACCAGTTCGCCGAAGACACACTCGGAAACAGCGACCCAGGAAGTTCTTGCGGGCCTGGTCGAACGTGTCACTTACCACAATGATGAGAACGGCTTCTGTGTTCTCCGGATCAAGGCACGCGGCCATCGCGATCTGGTGACGGTGGTGGGGCACGCCGCGACGATTTCCGCCGGTGAATGGGTTACCGCGTCCGGCGAGTGGATCAACGACCGGACCCACGGCCAGCAGTTCAAGACCCGCTTTATGCGGACCTCAGCGCCGACGTCCATCGACGGTATCGAGAAGTATCTTGGCTCCGGGATGATCCGTGGGATTGGCCCAGTCTATGCCAAGAAAATGGTCAAGGCGTTCGGCGAGAAGGTGTTCGACATCATCGAAGCCGAACCGGCTCGGCTGCGGGAAGTCACCGGCATTGGAACGGTACGCGCCAAGCGCATCACCGACGCCTGGGCCGAGCAGAAAATCGTCCGCGAGATCATGGTCTTCCTGCACAACCATACGGTCGGCACCGCACGTGCAGTGCGGATTTACAAGACCTACGGCACCGATGCCGTCCAAGTCATGACCGAGAACCCTTATCGGCTGGCGCGTGACATTCGCGGCATCGGCTTCAAAACTGCTGACATAATCGCCATGAAGCTCGGGATCGAGAAGACGGCGATGATCCGGGTGCGCGCTGGCATCTCTTACGCGCTGACCGAAGCGATGGACGAGGGTCACTGCGGCTTGCCCACCGAGGAGTTGGTGCCGCTCGCGGTCGAATTGCTGGAAGTGGATAAGGGGCTGGTTCTGACTGCCCTGGACCTCGAACTCAAAGACGGCACAGTAATCGCCGACACGGTTGGCGAGACGGCTTGCATCTTTCTTGGCGGCCTTCATAAAGCCGAGAAAGTTATCGCTGCACGGTTCCTACGCATGGCCAACGGTACCCTGCCCTGGCCGTACATTGATCCGCAGAAGGCTCTGCCATGGATCGAGAAGAAAACCGGTCTATCGCTGGCGGAAACGCAGATCACCGCGATCCGACTGGCCTTGCTGTCGAAGGTCCTGGTCATCACCGGCGGTCCCGGCGTGGGCAAGACCACCATCGTCAATTCAATCCTGCGCATTTTGTCCGCAAAAGGCGTGAACATATTACTCTGCGCGCCAACAGGCCGCGCCGCCAAGCGGATGGCCGAGGCGACCGGGTTCGAGGCCAAGACCATTCACAGACTGCTGGAGGTTGATCCCAAAGGTGGTGGTTTCAAACGCGACACGGACAACCCTCTCGATTGTGACCTCCTGGTCGTTGACGAAACGTCGATGGTCGATGTCCTGCTGATGCAGGCGCTAA
>CANISR010000237.1 GCA_947470105.1 Fidelibacterota bacterium
CGAGCGCCTGGCCTTCGATGTCTTCGGCAATGATCAGCAGCGGACGGTTCGACTGCACGACCGCTTCGAGGATCGGCAGCAAGGGCTGAAGGTCCGAGAGGCGCTTTTCGTGGATCAGGATGTAGGGGTTCTGGAGTTCGACGGTCATCTTGTCGGCGTTGGTGATGAAGTACGGCGACAGATAGCCGCGGTCGAACTGCATGCCTTCGACGACGTCGAGTTCGGTGTCGAGGCCCTTAGCTTCTTCAACCGTGATGACGCCTTCTTTGCCGACTTTCGCCATGGCCTTGGCGATGAGGTCGCCGATGTCGCGTTCGCCGTTGGCCGAGATCGAGCCGACCTGGGCGATTTCTTCGTTGGTCTTGATCTTCTTCGACATCTTTTCGAGGTCGGCGACGACCAGTTCCACGGCCTTATCGATGCCGCGCTTGAGGTCCATCGGGTTCATGCCGGCGGCAACCGACTTGGCGCCTTCGCGCACGATCGCCTGGGCCAGAACGGTGGCGGTGGTGGTGCCGTCGCCGGCGAGGTCGTTGGTCTTGGAAGCGACTTCCTTGACCATCTGGGCGCCCATGTTCTCGAACTTGTCCTTCAGTTCGATTTCCTTGGCGACGGTGACGCCGTCCTTGGTGATGCGGGGCGCGCCGAACGACTTTTCGATCACGACGTTGCGGCCCTTAGGACCGAGAGTGACCTTCACCGCGTTGGCGAGGATGTCGACGCCGCGGAGCATGCGATCGCGCGCGTCCGGGCCGAATTTTACGTCTTTAGCAGCCATGTTTTATTGTCCCTTGGTATGTGAGGGCTTGGTTCAAATCGAGCGGCCGATGCCTACTCGATGATGCCCATGATGTCGGATTCCTTCATGATCAACAGGTCATCCCCGTCGACTTTCACTTCGGTGCCCGACCATTTGCCGAACAGGATGCGGTCGCCCTTCTTCACGTCGAGGGCAACGAGCTTGCCGTCTTCGCCGCGCACGCCGGAACCGACGGAAATGACTTTGCCTTCCATGGGCTTTTCCTGGGCGGTGTCGGGGATGATGATGCCCCCCTTGGTCTTGGTGTCTGACTCGACGCGCTTGACCAGAACACGGTCATGCAAAGGCCGAAATTTCATGCAATCCTCCTGCTACTCATCTGATTTAACTCATTATTTCTAAGAGCGCCGACGTTTGTTAGCACTCTGAGAAATAGAGTGCCAGCTACCTAATGCGCCGGTCCCGGAGAGTCAAGGTGTGGGCCGATGAAAACCCCCGGAAGACACCCCGGAAAAGCCCGGGAAAAGGTTGTGCTGGTGGCCTAATGTGGCGCGGACTTAAAGCTCTGGGAGGGGCCCCATGCCGCAGGTGACGCTGACCGTTAACGAGAAGCCGATAGCAGCCGAGGTGGAGGGGCGCACGCTCCTGGTCCAGCTCCTGCGCGACACCCTCGGGCTTACGGGCACCCACGTGGGCTGCGACACCAGCCAGTGCGGCGCCTGCACCGTCCATGTAAACGGCCGCTCGGTCAAAAGCTGCTGCATGTTGGCGGTCCAGGCGGAAGGCGCCCGGGTCACCACCATTGAAGGCGTCAGCGACGGCCAGACCCTGCACCCCATGCAGGCGGCGTTCCGCGAGTGCCACGGCCTGCAATGCGGCTTCTGTACCCCTGGCATGATCATGAGCGCCATCGACATGGTGAAGCACCACCCCGACCCCGACGAACAGACCGTGCGCAAATGGCTGGACGGCAACCTGTGCCGCTGCACCGGCTACCACAATATCGTCAAAGCCATCCGCGCCGGCGCGGCGGCGATGAAGGCCAAGACCAGGGAGAACGTGGCATGACCCACCAACCCCGCCCCATCTCCGAAACCGGCATCGGGGCCTCGGTGCGCCGCACCGAGGATGCCCGCTTCGTGCGCGGCAAAGGCCGCTACACCGATGACATCAATCTTGCCGGGCAGACCTATGTGGTGTTCCTGCGCTCGCCCCACGCCCACGCAACCATCAAATCCATCGATCTCGCCAACGCCAGGCGTGCGCCGGGTGTTGTCGCCATCTACACCAGCGTCGACCTCGCGAAGCTCGGCGGGTTGCCCTGCGGCTGGCTGATCACGAATCGCGATGGTTCCCCCATGCGCGAGCCCAAGCACCCGGTGCTGGCCGAAGGCAAGGTGCGCCATGTGGGCGACCCGGTGGCCGCGATCATCGCCGACACGATCGCCCATGCCCGCGACGCCGCGGAGTTGATCGACGTGGACTACGACCCGCTGCCGGCGGTCATGGACATGACCTCCGCCGCGGCATCAGGCGTGGCCCTGCACGAAGCCGCCCCGGATAACACGTGCTACGACTGGGACATCGGCGACAAAGCGGTGGTGGATGCGGCCTTTGCAAAGGCCGCCCATCTCACGACCCTCAAACTCTCCAACAACCGCTTGGCGCCCAACGCCATCGAGCCCCGGGCCGCCATTGGCGACTACAACAGCGCCACCGGCGAACACACCCTCTATACCACCAGCCAGAACCCCCATGTGATCCGCCTGCTCATGGGCGCCTTCGTACTGCAGGTGCCGGAGCACAAGATCCGCGTTGTGGCCCCCGACGTGGGCGGCGGCTTCGGCAGCAAGATTTATCACTACGCCGAGGAAGCCCTGGTGACCTGGGCCGCCGCACAACTCGGCCGCCCGGTGAAGTGGACCTCCGACAGGTCGGAGGCCTTCATTTCGGATGCGCAGGGGCGCGACCACAAAACCACCGTTGAACTGGCCCTCGACAAAGACGGCAAGTTTCTGGGCCTCAGGGTCGAGACCTTCGCCAATATGGGCGCCTATCTTTCGACCTTCGCTTCGGTGATTCCAACCTACCTGCACGCGACACTCTTGGCAGGCCAATACACCACGCCGGTGATCTACTGCCGCATCAAGGCCATGTTCACCTCCACCGTGCCGGTGGACGCCTACCGCGGCGCGGGCCGGCCCGAGGCCACCTACCTGCTAGAGCGCGTCGTCGACCTCGCCGCGCGGGAAACCGGGCGCGACCCGGCGGCGCTGCGCCGGCAGAACTTCATCCAGCCGCACCAGTTCCCGTATCAAACCCCCGTGGCGCTCACCTACGACACCGGCAATTACCAGGCGACGATGGACGCGGCCCTCGCCGCCGCCGACTACGTGGGCTTCCCGGCGCGCAAAGCCGAGGCCAAGACACGCGGCAAGCTCCGCGGCATCGGCATTGCCGCCTATATCGAGGCCTGCGGCATCGCGCCGTCGAACATCGCGGGCGCTTTGGGCGCGCGCGCGGGCCTCTATGAAGCCGCCACCGTCCGCGTCAATCCCACCGGCTCCATCAGCGTCTTCACCGGCAGCCACAGCCACGGCCAGGGACATGAGACCACCTTCGCCCAGGTGGTGTCGGAGAAGCTCGGCGTGCCGTTCGAGAGCGTCGATATCGTCCACGGCGACACCGCGCGCATTCCCTTCGGCATGGGCACCTATGGCTCGCGCTCCCTGGCCGTCGGCGGATCGGCCATCGTCAAGGCCATCGACAAGATCGTCGCCAAGGGCAAGAAGATCGCCGCGCACATGCTCGAGGCCGCCGAAGCCGACATGGTGTTCGAAGACGGCGCGTTCAAAGTCACCGGCACCGACCGGCAGAAGACCTTCGGCGAAGTCGCCTTCCAAGCCTACGTGCCGCACAACTTTCCGCTCGAGACCCTGGAGCCCGGCCTCGAGGAAAATGCCTTCTACGACCCCAAGAACTTCACCTTCCCGGCCGGCACCTATGTCTGCGAGGTGGAGATCGACCCGGACACCGGTGTGGTGGAGATCAAAGCCTTCAACGCCTGCGACGACTTCGGCAACATCATCAACCCCATGATCGTCGAGGGCCAAGTGCACGGCGGGCTGGCCCAAGGCATCGGCCAGGCACTGCTGGAGCACTGCATTTACGACGATAACGGCCAGTTGGTGACCGGCAGCTACATGGACTACGCCATGCCGCGGGCCAGCGACCTTCCGTCCTTCGCGGTGTCCACCACGTCTACACCCTGCACCCACAATCCGCTGGGCGTGAAGGGCTGCGGCGAGGCCGGCGCCATCGGGTCGCCGCCGGCGGTGATCAACGCCGTCGTCAACGCGCTGTCCGACTACGGCGTCAGTCACATCGACATGCCGGCGACGCCCCAGGCCATCTGGCGCGTCATTCATTCCAAAGCGTAAGGAGACGATCATGTACGATTTCACTTACGCGCGGCCTGCATCGGTCGCAGACGCTAAAACGGCCCTGGCCGCTGCCGGCGATGACGGCGTGTTCCTCGCGGGCGGCCAAAGCCTGATCCCCGCGCTCAAGCTGCGCCTGCGCCGGCCCTCCACCGTCGTGGACCTGAGCAGCCTTTCGGGGCTGGATGGCATCGCCATCGAAGGAGACCGCCTCGTCATAGGCGCGCTGGCGACCCATGCCGCGGTCGCGAGCTCGAAAATCGTGCGGGAGAAACTGCCGGCCCTGGCG
>CANISR010000238.1 GCA_947470105.1 Fidelibacterota bacterium
AAGTATTACAACACGAAGAGACCGCATTCGGCACTCGGCTATAGGCCACCGGCGCCGGTGGCCTATAGCCCAATACCAATCACGCTCGATCAAAGTGAAATCATGCAGTAGACTAACATTACGACTGGTGCAGAAAATCGGTCAGGTCAGCATCTGCGCCCGCATTTCATGCGATCTACATGGAGCAGCAACGTCGGAAATTCGACCTGAGCCTGTTGGTGATGTCAGGAGATTTTGCGCAGTCAACGCTTCTAGAGAGCTTGAAGGCCAAACCCTACTTTGATCCGGACATTCTGATCAAAGCTGCGCTCCACCTGTGGCGGCTTCGGAAGGGAGAGGTAAAAACCCTGACCGGTGTGTCCCAAGAACAAGCCTGGGACCGCATCGGAACGACGGGATCCGACGCCATGAGGAAATTCAAGACTCTCCTCGCCCGGAGACTCGAAGTCGTCTGGGCCTCGCCGTAGGGGCACTCTACGTCCCCAACCGCTGCAATCCCACGATCGGGTAAACACCCTTCACCTTCGCGCGCTCAAAGGTGTGCTTGGCGCGTGGTGTGAGGGTGGTGAGGCGCACCTGGGTCGGGCTGTGACCGCTCAAGGTGGCCACCATGAAACCCGCGCCTTTATCCACCACGACATCGGCGGCGCCTTCCAGACTGCGCGACGGACTCACATACAGCATGTCGCCCGCATCGAAGCGGGGCGCCATGGACGCATCGGGCATCAGCAGCGCGAAGGCCAGGGGGTCATCGGCGAGGAACGGGGGGCGCGCAGCTTTGAGGGGGGCGCGGGTGAAATCGCCGGCGCCGACGTCGATGCCTTGCGACATAGCCATGAGCACCGGCAATTCGCTGAGCGTGGCGCGTGACTGGCCCGCGGGGGCCGCGCGGGATTTGAACTCGGTAAGCAGGGCGCGGGCGTCGGGCGCCAGGTCCAGAATGCCGCGCTCATAGACCGGAATGGCAGGCGCCAGCGCGGCGATGGCCGCAGGATCGAGGGTGATCGCAGGGCGGCCTTTCAGTTGGGTGAACGTTTCGGCCATGAGGGCCAGCATGGTGCGGCTGCTGAGGGTATGGCCCACATTCTTGTGCATAAAGCGGTTGAGCGTGGAGGGCGTGAGGCCGCTGGCGCGCGCTAAACCGCTCGCCGTCAGCCCCGTAAGCGCCATCATGGCGCGCACCAAGCGGCGGGTCTCGTCCTGGTGGACGGACAGATCGGACATCAGCAGGTCGCGGTTGCCGTCCATGGCCGGTTGAAAGACTTCCAAAGAGAATAAAAGCGCATATGCAGTGCAGGATATGCGCGGATGGTATTAAAAAATGATCTAGGCGGCGAGGCCACCAGCCGTAGTGGGCAACGCCATTCTGCGCCCACAGAGATAGGTCTCGTGCGGTGTGATGTGCGGTGCGCACGGCGCGTCGAGTCGTACTCGATTGCATATGATATGCAAAAAAGCATTTGACATGTGCCCTATGCGCACACATAGTTCCGTTTGTGACAATTCAAGCTTGCGGGGGGTTTTGGTTTCCCGAGGGCGGGGTTTCACAGCGGGCCTGCCGTCTGTTCGGCCTGGTCCGCTCGGGTATGTTTATCGGTCCTCTCCTCTTGAACTCTGACCCGCCGTTCAAAAACGGCGGGTCTTTTTACATAAACGCGCGCTCTACTGGTCATTTAAACCAATTTTTAAGCGCGACGACTCAGGCTGGCGTGGGGAAAACCGGCCGTTCACGCTGAGCGGCGAAATCAACTAGAATGGCGGCTTCCGCGGTGGGACCGACGTCGATGATGCCCAAGGCTTTGCGTAATTCTTTTAAATCCATGACAGCGCTGGTCGCTCTGTCTGCGGTGTCCGCGTGCGTGACGCCGCCGCATACCCGCGAGTTTGAACCAGCGCCGGCCCCCATGGCCGAGGCCGCACCGACTGCCACACCGATTGAAGTTGCCGCCCTCGATCCCTTGAATGCACCGCCGCCCGCGGCAGCTGCCGACGGCATGCTGGTGCCGCCGCCCGGCGCCGGCGCCAACTCCTCGCAGCGCGTGCCGCTCAACAGTCTGAGCGCAGCGCCCGCTACAGCCGCACCCACATCATTGCTGCAGCCACCTTCTGCCGCCACGCCCGCGGCGCCAGCGCCAGTGCCGCAAGTCGCCGCCGTCGCGCCTGCTATGGCGCCTACCGTCATGGCGCCTACCGTCGTGGCGCCTCCGGCGCGTGAGTTTGAACCCGCGCCTGTGGCGCCCGCTCCCGCGCAGGTCCAGACCGCGCGGCAGAATGTATTGGCGCCGACTGTCCAGCCGGCTGCTCCGCCAGCCACAGCGTCGCCGCCGCTGCGCCTGCGCATGCCGGAAGGTGCCACACCGGCGCCGTCCATGCCCTCCGATGACGCAACAGTGGTGATTTCCTCAAACTCCGCCCGCAGCATGACGCCGCGCGAATTCGTCCCGGCGTCCCTGACGCCTGTCCCCACCATTGCACAACCCGGACCAGGCGATATTCCCCTCACCGGCGCTGAGAAGAACACGATCCAGCGCTTCGAGACCCTCAAGCGTCTGGAAGACGAAGCGCTCATCACCCACGACGAATATGTAAAGCGCCGCGGCGCCAATGCCGGCGGCTTACTGCCCTATACCCATTCGCCCGCCGCGGAAGGCCTCGGCCGCCCGGTGCCGTCGGCGGACGCCATCGTCGCCCGCCTTGCCGCATTGCGCCGTTCCTTCGAACTGCGCGCCATCACGCCCCAGCAGCACGCGCTTGAACGCAGTATGATCCTGAACGCGCTGCTACCCGAGAATCCCACGGACCGCACCGACCCCAAGCCGCCGCCCAAGGACATGATCGAGGGCGCCGCGGAAGCCGGGCACCTGGAGCGCCTGCGCGAAAAGAACCTGATTACCGCCGAAGAGCTGCAGACCGAGAAGGACGCTATCGAGTACGCGGTGACCAACGGCCTGCTGCCGTCACAAGATACAGCCCGCTCAGCAAAACGTGCCTCCACCGGCGCCGCCGCGCGTCCGGCCAGTGGTGCAGCCTCCGCTGCCGCGAAGCCCGCCGCCGCAACGGTGTCGCCGCTGAACCGCGAAATCACCGGACCGGTGCTGCATATTGCCTCCTACCGCAGCGAAGCCTCCGCTATGAAGGGCTGGGAGGAAGTCATCGGCAAGAACAAGGCGCTGCTCCCCAACGTCCAGCCGATCGTGCGCCGCGTCGACCTTGGCGAACAGGGCACATTTTATCGCCTGATGGCCGGCTCCTACGCCAGCATGGCGGAAGCGGAGTCCGCCTGCGTGAAGCTGAAAGAGGCGGGCCAGTTCTGCCGCGCCAGCGCCACTGGCGGCTAAACGCCTCACCGCCGTGAGCGTTCCCAAAATCGTCGTCGACGAAAACCCCGATCCTGGCCTGCGGGACGCGATCCTCAAGCCGTTGCTCGACTACAACATCAGCCAAGTCGGTAAGGCCACGCCTGAACCTGTTGCGGTTTTCCTGCGCGATCCCGACACCGGCGCGAACTCCGGCGGGCTGTGGGGGATCGTGGTCGCCGACTGGCTGTTCGTCGAACTGTTGTTCGTACCGGAAGACTGCCGCGGCCGTGGCCTCGGCGCCGCGCTGCTACGCGAGGCTGAAGCCATCGCACAGCGCCGGGGATGCATCGGCATACGGCTCGATACATTCACCTTTCAGGCCCCGGGCTTTTACGCAAAGCAAGGCTACACCGTATTTGGCGCGCTTGATGATCATCCGCGCGGCCATCGCCGCATCTACTATTATAAGCGGCTGAGCGAGTAGCACGCGAATAGCCCGCTGCGGTCTCACGATAGTCACAGCACCTCTCCACACGCACCGCGCGCGCAACAAAGCGGAGCGTGGGCCGTTTATATCCATGAAATTCGCGCTTCATCTGGATAGGAGAGAATCATGCAAACCAAAACCGCACTGCTCACGACCGGCGCCGCGTTGTTGATTGCAGGCGCTGCCGTTGTCGGCGGCAATTATGTCGACCGTCACACGATGCAGACCGCGAGCATTGAGTCTGAAAACTACGCCCCGCCGCACTCCGTCACAGTGCCGCCGCCGAAAGTCGCGGTGATGACGCCGCGCTTGGGTTCGACCCAAACCGTCACTACGACGACGCCCACCACGACCGAGCGCCAGATCGCGAGCGAGCCCGTGATGGATAAATCGCTGGTGGCGCTGAAGGGCACCATTACCGAAAAGAAGGGCAACGTCCTTATGATCAAGGACGCGTCAGGCCCGGTGCGTGTGGTGGTGCGTGAAGACATGCCGCGCGCCCTCGACACGGCGCGCGCCGTCAGCGCCATGGACAAGGTCGAAGTGGGCGATGCAGTGACGATCTACGGCATGCTGCGCACCAATGAAGATATGCCCAAGGTCTACGCTGCTGCGATTTA
>CANISR010000239.1 GCA_947470105.1 Fidelibacterota bacterium
CCGGCGACCACCGAGAGATCGGGAACGGGTTGGCCGGCCAGCGACACTTCGACGCCGCGGTGGCGGATATCGCCCACCGTAGTGAACAAGTTGGCCGCGTCACGATCGAAATACGGCTTGCTCACGTCGAACAGGCCGGCGAGCAGCGTGAGGCGGGGCGTGATCCGATAGCGGATACCGCCGTCCACCTGCCTGGTCAAACTGGCGGGCAAAGCCTCGCCGCGGTTGATGGCGTTCTCGGGCGCGATGCCCGACTCCTCGAGCCCGCGTGTGAAGCTGCTGTAGAACGCGAGAGCATCAGTGGCATAGAAAGTGATGGTCCCGTTATAGAGCCAGGGACTGCTGCTGGCATTGGCCAGCGGCAAATTGGGCTGCGTCACATCCCGTTTATAAAATGACTTCTGCACGCCGACGCTGACTTCGCCGTAAGCAGACCAAGCACCTACATATGAGATCCCCGGCTAAATCTGGCGAGACTTGTCGCGACTGGTGGTGCCGAAGGTAAAGGTCGGCTCCGGCCGCGGTGTGTACACGCCGAGCGAGGCTGCTCCCAGGGCGGCGCCAACGCCGCCGCCGAACACGCGCTCGACGTCACGGCCTTTGACCGACAGATGTATGGTGTGCCGCCGCGCGCCCTCGGCGAAATCCTGCGTCAGGCGGGCCTCGCCCGACGTGGAAGCCCGGCTCTGGGCGGGATCGGCGAACACATCGAGTGTCGCAGCGCCGCTCGGCAGCACGTTGCGGTAAAACAGGGTGGCGTTCCGGGGCTCATTGCGCACGGAACGGAACACCGCGACCTGCAGGCGCCAGTCACCCAGAAGGGCCGCGCGGGCGATGACGCCATAGTTGGAATCGCGCGTCTCCTTTTGAGCCCACTTCTGACCGGTGAAAACACTGCGGTCGATTTCCGGCGGGAGATAAGCGCCGTTGCTCAGGATCAGAGGCTGGGTTTCTTCGTTCTTGAGCGGGACGCTTATGGTCATAAGGGGAATGATCTCGAGGTTGTCACTGGGGGTCCAGTGCAAGGTCCCGCCGGCATTAATGCCGACATTGTCCCCACGCCATTCCGTGACCCGCCGGTAGACGCTGAGCCCAACGCCCACCCCGAGTTTGCCCGGCGCCACCGCAATCTCGGCGTCGCTGGAGATGGAGGTCATGGGCTGCCCCGTCGGGCGGCCGTAGCTGACGGCGGCGCTCATCTGGGTGTCGTCGCCGGGAATACGCAGCTGGATGTCGCCGATGCCGGTGGGTGCTGGGAACGGATAGGACAACGCGCTCAGTCCCACGCGCATCACCGTCCCCTTGGAGATGCGATTGCCGAAGCGGGCCTGCTGGTCGAAATACAACCCTTCGATTCGCAAGTTGCCCGCCTGCTCCGGGCTGAAGCCGCGGGCGCTCATGATGCTGTACAGGCCAACGTTTTCGTTGCCGACGGAGGAGCCAAAGGCGTCTTCCGCTTTGGTCACGGCATTTTCCGAGGCGCGTTGCGCCTGCGCTTCCGTCAAACTTCCAGCAAGCACGGCCACCGCTGCCGCGCCCGCAAATCCCCATTTTGCGTGCACTTCGTTCCCCCCACTACGTGACCCCTTATAGCTGTCACGGGTGTCTCGCACTATAGAGGGCTCTGACCATGGCCCAGGCGATGGTTAACGGCACGACCGAATGTGATGAAACATTGCGGGAAGGGCGTTAGGTTCCCCCATCGGCCCCGCTCACCGGCTATCGCAGCCTTTGGCCGGGGCCTCCTGGGGGGTTCTTTTGACAATTCCAATACGCCCGAACGGCATCGCGAAGATTTTGGCAAGCGTGTGCGGCGGTGCGCTGCTTCTGGCGGCAGCACCGGCCTTCGCGCAGCGCGCGTCCGAGAATGTCGTCACGACGGCGCAGGACGCCTTCGGCACCTCCATCGGCAACGACAGTATCGGTCTCTATTCTTCGCAGGAGGCCCGGGGGTTCAGCCCCAAGGACGCCGGCAATTTCCGCATCGAAGGCCTGTACTACGATCAGCAGGGCAATTTTGGTTTCGGCAACCAGGTGGCCCGCAGCACCTCGATCCGCGTCGGCCTGAGCGCCCAGTCTTATGCCTTCCCGGCGCCGACGGGCATCGCCGATATTCGTCTGCGGCTGCCGGGCGATACGACGCAAGTGAGCGTCAGCTCCTACTTCGGGCCTTACGGCGGCAATTTCGGCGGGCAAGCGGATCTGGATACGCCGCTGGTCGACAATAAGCTGGGCGTGGTCTTGAGTGCAGGCGCCGGCCAGAAGGAATTGGATGTCCACCCGGTGTTCAATTATTGGGATTTCGCGGGCCTGCTGCACTTCACGCCCAACGACGACACCGAGGTCATCGCCTTCGCCCAACAAAGCGCCGCCCGCAACGGCGAGGGCATGCCGCTCATCTTCACAGGCGGCGCCTATCTGCCGCCCAAGATCGACCGCGGCATTCTGTTCGGTCCTGACTTTCGCCAGGGCCGGGACAGGACCCAGGGCAATATCGGCGTGATCGGCCGCAGTGTCCCCGTCAGCAACTGGCGCCTGCAGACGGCGGTATTCCGTTCCAACAACCGCCTGGACGGCGACTACTCGGTTTTCTATCGCAACACCCAACCAAACGGCGTTGCGGATTTGGCTGTGCGCGCCAACGCACCGCCCGCCTTATTGTCCTACTCCGGCGAAGTGCGCGCCTCCGGATTTTTTTCCGAAGGGCCACGGCGGCACACACTCCACCTCTCGGCCAAAGGCCGGCTTGTGAGCCGCACCTTCGGCGGCGATGACACCGTATCCTTGGGAACGGCGATGCTCGGCGTTCCGCTGTCCATCCCCAAGCCGGTTTTCAACCTGGGCCCCCAGAGCCTCGACAAGGTACGTCAGGGAACACTCGGCATCTCTCATGTGACCCTGTGGCCCGGCATCGGCGAGATCAGCGCCGGTGTGCAGAAATCATTTTATCGCCGCGCCGTGGACCAACCGAGACTGCCCCTGGCGATCTCACGCCTGAGCCCCTGGCTGTATAACGGCACGGTCGCCGCCTATCTCAATCAAGACCTGACGGTCTACGCCGCCTACACGCGCGGCCTGGAAGAGTCAGGCATCGCGCCCCAGAACGCATCCAATCCCGGCGAGGCTTTGCCCGCAAGCCTCACGGAACAGGTGGATGCCGGTGTGCGCTATCGCCTGGCGTCGGACATTGTGCTGTTGGCCGGCGTGTTCGATGTGCGCAAACCCTATTTCGACCGCGATGCCGCCAACCTTTTCACCCGCGTCGGCTCACTGCGGCACCGCGGCATCGAGCTGTCGCTTTCGGGCAAGCCGATCGAAGGTTTGACGGTGGTCGCGGGCGCCGTTCTGTTGCGCGCGCGGGTGGGAGGATCGACCGTGGACCGCGGTCTCATCGGCGCTATTCCGCCGGGACGGCCACCGGGCGTGATTCGCCTGAACGCGAATTACGGTCCCAAGGCATGGCACGGCTTTTCGGTGAACGCCCAGGTGGGTTACGAGGATGCGCACTACGCCAACCGCATCAACACCTTGAAAATCGAGGCCGCGACCATCGTCGATCTGGGCGTGCGCTACGACTTCACCGCCTTCGGCACCCGCGCCTCTGTCCGCGTGACTGCAAACAATGTGACCGACCTGTACGATTGGACGGTCGCCGGCGCCTCCGGCCAATTCACGCCGACACCTGCCCGCCGCATAACCGCGCGGCTTGCCGCAGACTTCTAGCTATTTGATGGCCGCGCGGTTTCTCACCAGATCATCGACCACACTGGGGTCGGCCAGAGTTGATATATCCCCGAGATTGTTGATTTCATTCTCAGCAATCTTGCGCAGGATTCTGCGCATGATCTTGCCCGAGCGGGTTTTGGGCAGGCCCGGTGCCCATTGCAGGACGTCGGGCCGTGCGATGGGGCTGATGTCCTGGCTCACCCAGGCAACCAACTCCGTCCGCAGCGCATCGGTGGCTTCGACACCGGCCTTGAGAGTCACATAGGCATAAATGCCCTGGCCCTTGATGTCGTGCGGGAAGCCCACGACCGCGGCCTCGGCCACGGCGAGATGGCCTACCAGCGAACTCTCGACCTCCGCAGTGCCAAGACGGTGGCCGGACACGTTCATAACGTCATCCACCCGGCCGGTGATCCAGTAATAGCCGTCCTCGTCGCGGCGGCAGCCGTCGCCGGTGAAATACTTGCCGGGATAGGTCTTGAAATACGTATCGATAAAGCGCTGGTGATCGCCGTAGACCGTGCGCATCTGTCCCGGCCACGAGCCCTTAATGCAAAGGTTGCCGGTGCAGGCGCCGTCCAGCTCTTTGCCCTCGGCATTGACGATGCACGGTTCGATCCCGAAAAACGGCAACGTCGCGGA
>CANISR010000240.1 GCA_947470105.1 Fidelibacterota bacterium
CAGAAAACTATCGAACATCGCCGCTTGCTTCACCGCAAGCTCGCCGCTTAGAATCGACCAACCAGATGAGGCCAACACTCCGCTAAATCACCCCCGCATCTGTCCCAAATGTTCTGACGACGCACAGGGCGCCCTTCAGTCTCTAGCGTCGGTGGGACACGGGTGTTGGGCTCGTGATGCCGACGCCGGTAAAGTATGCCGTGCCGCATAAATGCTGGCGAGTCCAAGATTGCCGGCCGAAGGGACGCCCCGCTGCTAAGGGCGCGCCTGGTATCGTAAGGGGGCGAACGGAGGGAACATCCGTCATCGCCAACGGCGACCACCCGCAAGATGATATCGCTGGCCGTCACGCCTTCCCCCCTGCAATTGGGCGCACTAGCTCGCCCATCCGTCTTTAACCGCCGGCCGACGCCCAACATTGCCGCAAGCTTGATCTGGGATGCCTTGCAGAATCCCTCATCGTTTGTGAATGCGCCAACGGCGACCAGGTAGCGCAGTTCACTGTCAGTCAGCACCCAGCGTACATGCCCGCATTTGTCGCGGCCGGCGTGGCGCATATACTTCTTGGAGCCAACCATAGTTCCCGCATCCGTGCGGATAGAACCAGTGGCGCTGTAGACCGGCCCGCGTCGTAGACATAAACCCCAAAGGTTGATGCGGCATTCCAGCAGTTGTGGATATCGATCTGAGCCGGGTAGCCAAAGGATCCGAGCTATGGTCCCAGGGATCAAGCTCACCTGGTTGCTTCCCCACCATATATTTCCCAATTGGCGGCAGGAGCTATGGTTAGTGCGCCGGATCTTCAAGAGGTAGGTGCAGCCGTGCCGTCTCTACGATTACGACTCCGGCCCTCTCGCCGGTTTCCCGGACAATCCTGAGCTTTGAAGCCCCGCAAGAAAAGCCACTTTCGGTATCGGGCCTAAGAGGCTAACTGCTTTTTACCATCCGCGGCGTGAAGGGCTGGCGCCGCTATATCTGCGATTGCCGGCTAAAGCACCAATACCTTGTTTTTTCCCCCTTTCTGCAACCTTCCTGGAGTAATATGCGTAGATGGGATGCTCAGGTGGATTCAGAGATTTTACAGGATCCGCGGACGGCACCTACCGGACATAAGGCTCCAAAAAAAGGAGCCATGCTCAGAAGGTTTGCGGGCAGCTACCGAAAGTGGCTGTAGGGAGATGTCAACGCGGGGCCGGCGCTTGGGGGTGCCGGAGACAAGGGGCAACCAATGCTTCCGAATTCACCAAGTTTCGAGCGCAGGGCGCTCAATCGCGTCACCTTCGGTGCGCGCGATCTCGATGAACAATATGCGCAGCAGATCGGCTGGCTCGCATGGGTCAACGAGCAACTCGCAGCACCTCCGGGCGACGACCCGGATCTAGCGGCGTTCATCGCCACGCAGACCATGCATATCGAATATACCGCGGCGCCCGACACCTCCAACGGCAACTGGCCGGCGGTCAAGGAAGAGCGTCCGCTGGTCTCTCTCACCGCCACCACCTCGGACCTGTGGTCGCTCTATGCCGGCATCAACACCGCAGTGCCGGCGGCCGAAATCACGCGCGTGCGCCAGGAACTGGCCGCCGCGACATGGATCCGCAATAGCCAATCCAAGTATCAATTGCGCGAGTTCATGACCGACTTCTGGCACAACCATTTCAATATCGGCAAAGGCGCCCGCGAGACCGCGACGGTGGAACTGCCGGTGTACGACCGTGACGTCATCCGGCCCAACGTGTTCGGCAACTTCCGCGACCTGCTGCACGCCACCGCGCGCTCGACCTCCATGCAGATCTACCTCGACAACTGGCTGTCGCGCGCCACCATGCCGAACGAGAACTACAGCCGCGAAATCCTGGAACTGCACACGCTGGGCGCCGACGTCTACCTCGGCATCATCAACTCCGATCCGCCGAGCGTGTCGTCCGGCCCCTACCAGGTGACCGCGGGCTTCACCGACGCCGATATCACCCAGGCCTCGCGCGCGCTGTCCGGCTGGACCGTCGCCAACGGCCAGTACGTGAGCGCCGGCAAGGTCCTGCCCATGACTGGCGAGTTCGCCTACGACGCCGCTATGCACAACACCAATGCCGGCATGTTCATGGGCGTCGACCTGTCGAAGGTCACCGGCGACATGGCCCAGGGCAATCGCGTGATCGATATCGCCGCCCGTCACCCCGCCACCGCCAGGTTCGTGTGCGGCAAGCTGTGCACCCGCATCTTCGGCGAAGACTATCCGCAGTCGGCCTTCATCCGCGCCTATAACGCCTGGATGAACAATGAGGACATGCCCAACCAGATCGCCCAGGTACTGCGCGCGATCCTGCTGGAAGGCACGGAGGTGGGCCTGCTGCCGGCGGCCAAGCTGCGCCGCCCCTACGACCATCTGATCGCCATGTTCCGGGCCACGGATATGGTGGTCAACGCCGGAACCACCATGACCACGGCTTTCGACACGGTCTCCGACTTCCTGTTCGCCTGGGGGCCGCCCAACGGCCGCCCCGACACCAATTCCTATTGGCTCACCACCGGGGCATTGCTCGCGGTGTGGAACAACGCCATGACCTGGCCCGCCAATACCGCCATCAAGACCACGCTCTCTGCCCAGACGCCGACGGCCGCCAAGGCCAACGTCGCGGCTCTGGTGGAATACTGGGTGGGCCGCATGATCGGCTTCGCCCTGCCCACCGCGGCCATGGCCTCGCTGACCACGGACTCGGCCATCGCCGGTATCCCTGCGTTGGCTAGAGCCTCGACCACCAACCCAGCCACCCTCGAGAATGCGTATCGACGCCTCATAGGCCTGATCGCCCAGGCGCCTGAATTCATGTACCGGTAAGGGGGAGCGCGCAAATGAACAACATGAGCATCTCGCGGCGCAACCTCCTCGGCGGTGCGTCCGCATTCCTGACCCTGGGCGGCGGCCTGCAAGTGGCCTTCGGCGCCGACGTGCCGGTGGCGCTCGGCGGAACCGGCAGCGCGGGCGGCACCGAAATCCGCGCCGCGGCCGGCGGCCCCATCCTGGTGGTGATCTTCTGCCGTTTCGGCCAGGACGGCCTGCAGCTTGTGGCGCCCTCGGGCGATCCTAACTACATAGCTGCAAGGCCCACCATCCGCATCGCCGCCAACGCCAGCTTCGGCCTCGGCACGCTCGACGGGGTGGACATGTTCTTTCATCCCCTCATGCCCGAGCTCAAGGCGCTCTACGACGCCAAGCAACTAGCGCCGATCGTCGCGGCCGGCGTGCCCACCAATATCCGCAGCCACTTCGAGGTCCAGGACATGATGGAGCGCGGCGGCGCCGACGGCACCGCCACGCCCATGAACGGCTGGCTCGCCCGGCATATGAACGCGCAGAACATCTCGGCGCCGCTCGGCACCGTCGCGGTCTCGACCAATATGCCGACCTCGCTGATGGGCGACAGCCAGGCCTTGGCGATCCCGAACCCGGCCAACTTCAACGTCTCGGGCGGCACGGCCACCTCCAACGTTACCCGCGGCCTGATGCGCGGCACCACCGACTACGAGAAGAAATCGATCGAGACCCTGGATGCCATCAACAATGTGCAGACGGCGTTCCGCGCGCTCTCGAACAACACCCAGACCGGCTACACCGGTGGCGACCTTTCGACGCCGCTGCGCTCGCTCGCGACCCTGATTAAAATGAACGTGGGCATCAGCGTCGCCACCGTCGACATGGGCAGCTGGGACCATCACCAGAACCTGACCGCGGCGTTCAACGGCCGGGCCACGGAACTGTCGCGCTCGATCGCCGCCTTCTGGAACGATATCGGCGCCGCCCAGTCCCAGGTCACGATCGTCACCATGACCGAGTTCGGCCGGCGGTTCCAAGAGAACGCCAACCGCGGCCTCGACCACGGTTCGGCCTCGACCATGATGGTGCTGAGCAAGGATATGAACGGCGGCAAGCTCTACGGCCTTTGGCCGGGCACCGCCGCCAACCAGCTCTACGGTGGCGACCTCGCGGTCACCACCGACTACCGCGCCGTGCTTTCGGAGGTGCTGGTGAAACGCCACAACGAGGCCAAGATCTCCACCGTCTTCCCCAACGTGCCGTACAATCCGCTCGGCCTCTTCGCCTAAGCGAAACGAGACGACTGTGCCTCAGCGCGGGCGCCCGGAGCACCAAAGGACGGAGATAAGTGGTCGCGATTTACTTCAGTGGTTTATTGGCGGGCTTCCCTTGTTGGGATCAGTTCTCCCGTGAGTGACGGGCCGGAGAAGCCCCCTGGTGCGGTCAGGCAAACGACGTGCTCACCCCAGTCGGCAAAGGTTGATGCGAGCTCGCAGTTTAACCTTCAGCTAGGTGCCGTAATGCGAGTTTCCAGTAGTAGATTA
>CANISR010000241.1 GCA_947470105.1 Fidelibacterota bacterium
ACTTCAACCTGCACACCGAAGACACGGCCAACGCGCCGGGTAACTCGAAGATCCGCGGCGTGGAAGTCGAGTTGACCACGCGTCCGTTTGACGGCGCTACGCTGGGTGGGTCTTACGCCTACACCTACACCAACATTCCGGTGACGCCGAACCCCCAGCTGGCGGGAAATCCGCTGACCCAGGTGTTCGTCGTGTTCACGCCGAAGAATGCGCTGTCGGGCTTCTTCGACTATGAACTGCCGGTGGGCGAATCCGCGATGATGCGCTTCCACATCGACGGCAACTACGCCGGCGAGCAGTACAGCTTCCAGAGCGAAAACGTGCTGACCGACAAGAGCTTCACGGTCAACGCCAACATTGCCCTGGCCGGCATCCAGCTCAACACCCTCGGTCAGGAACTGAAGGTTTCGCTGTACGCCCGCAATCTGTTCGACAAGGCCTTCGTCTACCGCCGCTCGAACGCCAACAACGCCGTCCTCGGCGCCTATGGCAACTTGAACCCGCCGCGCACCGTCGGGATTGAAGTCGGCGTGAAGTTCTAAAACCGAAAACGCCGTCACGTTAGGCCCGGGCGCCGGTGTCGAAAGACGCCGGCGCCCGGATCATTTTAACTTACCTACTTAGGCGTGACGGTCCGTTCGACGTGGGATGATTCTTCCGAGCCGTCCGGGTTCTTCGTGCGGCTGGTGGTGGTGACCTTATTTTCCGTGCGGGTGTTGGAGGTGGTCTTGCTGCGTTCGGCCTCTGCGCCCATGCCATCCGTGGCTTTTTGGGTACGTTTGACCTGAACACTGCCGTCGGGCGCCGCCTTGACGCTTCTGCTGCGCTCTAACGTGGCGCCGTCTTCGTCCACCGATTTTTCAGTGCGCTTGACGCTGACGCCGTTCTCATCGACCGACTTGGTCACGGTTGTTTCCGACGCCGCGCTTTGTGCAAACGCCGCCGGCGCGCAGAATATCGTGACAAGCGCGGCGGCTGTTATGATGCGTTTCATGGTGAACTCCTTCAAAGGTTAACTCTGAGGGAAACGCCATCGGCGGGTAAAGGTTGCCCGCCATACCGGGCCCAACGGGCCTTATGTTACGGCCGCGTGACATTTTCCGGTGTTTCCGGCCTCCAGCCTTGCCCCCAACGGCTCTGTTTGAGAAAACGGCTCAACACCAAGGAGAGCCGGTTTGAAGCCTTTTGTGATGTTGCTCGCGGCCCTGTGCTTGTTCACGCAGCCTGTCCTCGCCCGCGGCGATGCGGCCGCAGGGTTCAGCGTCCGGCGTATCCCGGAACTGACCGAAGGTGATGCGGCGGCCGAAAAGGCCCTGGCGTCGCAGATCGAAGCGATCATCGGCATGCGCATGACGATGGTCGAGCGCATGGCGCCGCGGCCGGCGGCGGGTGAGTCCGACCCGCTCGTCATGTCGCGCCACTTGGCGGCTCTCAACGACCTCAGCGATTTCTCGGAACAGACGGTGATGGGCCTGATCGATGCCGCCACCGCCGACGATACCCGCATGCGCCTCGCGGCGGCTCTGGCGCCTGTGGTGTCGCGTCACGAAGCGGCCATCACCGCGGCGTTCGCGGTGCTGGGCGCCCATCCCCTGGGCCGTAACAACAGCCTCTTGAAGCGCGCCGAGATCGCCGACCAAACCTCTCAGCGCCGCGTGCTGGCGAAGTTGACCGCCCTGGCCACCCAGCGCGAAAGCCGGCTGGACGTTCTGCCTGCGGGCAGTCGCTAACTCACTTCTAGTTTAAAGCACCACTAGTTCAAAGCGCCGGGCGGCCGCTCGAGAATCGTGCGCGCGGCTTTGGCGATGCGCGTCCACACGGCGGCGCGCTCGTCGTCTTGCGCCCGGAGTTCGGCCGCGCGGGCGTCAGCCTCGATGCCGGCCTGGGTGCCGTGCTCCCGGATCAGATCCTGCGCCACGCGCAAGACATCGACCTCGGAAATCGCCATGCGCCGGGTGATGAGCTGGTGGGTCAGAAACCTGGTGAGGCGATTGAACATGGCGGGCGGACAATAGACCAAAATCGGGCGGGTTGCCGATGTTCGCGTGCCGCCCGCCGCGGGGCGGCACTGAGGCGGTTAAAGCAGGGTGGAGCGGACGCCTGAATTAAATGTACCAGGTACATTTAATGCCGCTGGGCCGATCAATTCCCGGTGGCGGCGATCAACTCATCAAAGGTGCCGGATTCGATGATGCGGCCGGCGTCGAACACCAGAATGTGCGAGGCGTTGCGCACCGTGGACAGGCGGTGGGCGATGACGAAGGTCGTGCGGTTTTTCATGACCTCGTCCAGGGCGCGCATGACCTTCTGCTCGGTATCGGCGTCCAGGAGAGTCGATCTTCAAGCTGCGTACACCGGTCATGGCAGGACAGGCCGCCGGACAGAAAAGGCATCGCGGCCCTGTTACAGGCCGATTTGTCCCCTCAATGCGTGAAATAAGTTTGAAGTTCACCCGGAGAGTTTGCCTGTTGCGCATCCCGGACGGGTTGAGGGCAGCCACAACCGCCGAAATCGGCGGGACCGCTACAGCTTGCGGAAACCTTCCCTGCTGCGCTGCGTTGCCTTTAGTGCGGCTTAAAAAGGTGGTTCATGACGCCCCATACGACTTCTCAACGACTGACCTGGCGGGAACCGGTGGCCTTGGGGCAGATGCACGTCATGATCTTCGACGACGACTTTGCCTCGCGCGGCGCCTTGCGCTTGGCCTTGAAGACGGCCGGGGTCATGTTCATTCACGAGGCTAACAGCGGCCACACGGTCAGCGGGATCGATGTTGTCATCAGCGCCCTGCGCCTCCAGGCGAGCACGGGCCTCAGGCTGCTGAAAGCCATCCGCACCGGCCTCATCAAGAGCATCAAGCCCGATGTGTGCTTCCTGTTCGTGAGCGAGTCCGTGGATCCGGCGGTGCTTGCTGCGGCGGCACAGCTCGACGCAAACGGATACCTGCTCAAGCCCGTCCCCGCCACCCGCCTGCGGGACGCCATCGTGCGCGGCCGCGGCAAATGCGCGACCCTGGATAAAACCAAATACGCCGCCGCCGATGCAGGATGCCTGCATTGACGCTGGAGGGCCTGCTGATCACGCCCTGCGTGCCTGGCGTTGAAATCACTTTGGACTTCACACACTAGGTCGCGATGACCAAATCCGGTCGTCCGGTGTGACGGACCTGGTGTGCGGGCACCAATTGCCCATTGAATCACTTGGATCTTTTGGCCCCGCGCGGCGTTACCGGATGATGAATCCAGCCCTGCGTAAATTCAGCGTCCACGCCCGTCATGAGGATTGCCGCAAGGCCGTGGTGGTCGAGGATGTGTCATTCGATTCCGCGGCCCTCTCCTACATCGAGGAGCTTCCGCCGATCCTTCACCGGGATGAACATGAAGTCAGCGTCATCGTCCGCGAACTCGGGGGCGGGCGGGAGCATTGCTTCAGGATCGATCTCCACAGCGGCGATACGGCGCCCTGCGAAGGCAAATAACGTGCCGCCGGTTCGCATCCGGACCGCCGGATGGACTGTCCCCAAAGATGTGGCCGACCGGTTTCCCGCCGCGGGCAGTCACCTTGAGCGCTACGCCGGCGTGTTCAACGCGGCCGAGATCAACACCTCGTTTTACCGCCCGCACAAACCCGAGACCTACGCCCGGTGGGCCGACGCGGTGCCCGAGGGTTTCCGGTTTGCGGTTAAATTTCCAAGGACATTACCCACACCCGAAAGTTGGCCGCCGCCGCCGCACCACTCGACCGCTTCCTGAAGGCGGCGGGTGCGTTGGGCGACCGTTTAGGACCACTTCTGGTTCAGCTCCCGCCCAGCCTGCCCTATGACGCGCGCCGCGCAGGCACTTTCTTCAAGGTGCTGCGGGCGCGGTTCGCGGGTCCTGTGGTGTGCGAGGCGCGCCATGCTTCGTGGTTCGACGATGAGGCCGACGTGGCGTTGCAGTCTTTCAAGATCGCGCGGGTGGCGGCCGACCCCGCGGTGGTGCCCGCCGCTGGGCGTCCCGGCGGTTGGCGCGGACTGGTCTATCGGCGCCTGCATGGTGCGCCCCGGATGTATTATTCCGCCTATTCCCCTGCAGCGCTTAAAGCCATGGCGCAGGACATAAAGCGCAAAAAACCAACAGCGGACTACTGGTGCATGTTCGACAATACCGCCAGTGGTGCGGCGGCGGAGAACGCACTGGACCTCGCGCGCCTCATGGCCCGCCAACTCCCAGGAACCTTGCCCGGAGGGCCGCGTTAGCTGGTCATATGAATCTTGTGTCTCCGTCGATCTGGTCCGGCGCCGTCGCCGCCGCGGCTCCCGCATTAGAAGAAAACTGCAGCGCCGACATCGTGATCGTCGGCGCAG
>CANISR010000242.1 GCA_947470105.1 Fidelibacterota bacterium
CGAAACCACCCTGGGCCGGGTGGTCTCGCTCCTGCGCGAAGCCGAACTGGCCAAGCCGCCGATCATGCGGCTGCTGGAGCGCTACGCCAACAGCTACATCATCCTGGTGCTTCTTCTGACCCTGGGCGCATGGTTCGCCACCGGCAGTACCGTCATCCCCCTCGCCGTGCTGATCGCCTCTTGCCCGAGTGCTTTGATCTTGGCGGCGCCCGCCACTTCCATCGCCGCCATCTCGGTCGCAAGCCGCCACGGCATTCTGGTGAAGGGCGCCGCCTTCCTCGAAGGCCTCGCCACAGTGGATTCCATCGCGCTCGATAAAACCGGCACCATCACCTTCGGTCACCTGACGGTGATCGATGTGCATATCGAGAACTTCTCGGACCGCGACGAGATCACCAGCGTCGGCGGCGCCCTCGGCGGCACCAGCAACCATCCCGTCAGCCGCGCGCTGACCAGCTTCGCCGAGAACCATCCGGTGATAGAAATCACCGATCCGCAGGAAATGCGCGGCCTCGGCGTCGTCGCCAAGGACAGCGAAGGCGTCACCGTCGCCATGGGACGTGAGGCGCTGTTCAAGGAGCTGAACATCGAACTGCCGCCCCCGCCCGCCCACCAGGGGCCGGTGGTCGGCGTGTCGCGTGGCGAGCGTTTCCTGGGCTGGGTACTTCTGGCCGACCAACAGCGGCCGGAAGCCAAGGAGGCCATGGACGATCTCACCCGCCTCGGCCTAAAGGACAAGATGATCATCACCGGCGACCGCAAGGCCGCCGCCGACAAAGTCGCCGCCGACGTGGGCATCACTGAGATCCACGCCGAGTTGCTGCCGGCCGAAAAGATGGAATGGATCTTGAAGAAGGTCGCCGCCGGCTTCCGCCCCCTGGTGGTCGGCGACGGCATCAACGACGCCTTGGCGCTGAAGGCCGGCGCCGTCGGGATCGCCATGGGCGTCCAGGGCACTGACGTGGCCCTTGCCTCCGCCGACCTGGTGCTCATGACCAACGATCTGCGGCGCCTGGGTACGTGTATCCGGCTCAGCCGGCGCTGCCGCCGCACTATCTATACCAATATAGCCATCGGCCTGCTGTGGACCGTGGTGATGGTGGCCCTGGCCCTCAGCGGCGTGTTCGGCGCCAGCGGCGCGCTAATTGCAGCGCTGTTGCAGAACTCAAGCAGCATCGTAGTCATGACCAATGCCGGACGGCTTCTGAAGTTCGACGAGACGCTGAGCTAGGCCCTCAATGCTCACCGGCACCTGCCATTGCGGCGCGGCCCACTGGACCCTTGAAGGCGATCCAGGCTCCATTACCGCCTGCAATTGTACGGTGTGCCGCCGTTACGGCGCGTTGTGGGCTTACGACTATGTGTACGGGCGCATAAAGGTCGGCGGCCCCACGCGCAACTACCGGCATGCCCATAAGTCCGATCCTGTTCTGGAATTCCTTTTCTGTCCCACCTGCGCCTGCGTCATGGCCTGGCGCGCCTTGATCCCGGAACCGGACGGGCGATTGCGCATTGCCGTCAATGTCAGGCTAGCGCCACCTGAAGCGGTCGCCGATCTCCCCATCGATCACTTCGATGGCTTCGATACGTTCGATGATCTGCCCAGGGATGGCCGTTGCGTGCGGGATTTGTGGTTCTGACTCGGCCACGCTGAAAACAAAAAAGCCCGCCCCTTTCGGAGCGGGCTTTTTGCTGAGCCGCCCTGTTACGAGCAGGTGCCGGGCGTCGGCGGGTGCTTGATCACTGCACCCGCGAGGGTTCCCGTGGTCTTGCCATCCAGGACCGCGGCACGGCCGTTGACGAACATCGCGGTCACGCCAGTGGCCAGTTCGCGGGGCCGCTTGTAGTCGGCGACCGGCTTGTAGTTGGCGAGGTCGATCACCGCAATATCGGCAAAATAGCCGTCGCGCAGGTAGCCGCGGTTGGTGAGCATGTACATATCGGCCGCGCGACCGGTGGAGCTGCGGATGAATTCCGCGAGGCTGATGGTCTTGTCTTCGGTTACGTATTTCACGTATTTGCGCGGAAACGTGGCGTATTGGCGCGGGTGGCCGTCCGAGCCGTCCGACGAGGTCACGACCCAAGGCTGTTTCATGAAGGCCTGGATGTCGGACTCCACCATGTTGAAGGACGCCACCGACCCACCCTGCTGACCGGTCTTGATGATCTTGATGCCCGCGTCGATGGGCTCCATCTTCCATTTGGCGGCGATCTGGGTGAGCGTCATGCCGGTCCATTCCTGGTTCTGCGAGATCAGAAGCATGGAATCCGGCCCGCCGCGGCGGCGCAGGTTGTCGCGCATTTCGGTGCGGATCTTCTCCAGTTGCACCGGGTCGTCGAGACGTTTGAGCAGCGCCGCCCGCCCGCCGTCTTCGGCCCAGCGCGGGATCATGGACGGCTGCACACCGGTGCCCGACGCGGACCACGGATATTGGTCGGCGGTGACGTTCATGCCCTGCGCACGCGCAGCGTTGATGGCGGCGATGACTTCCGGGGCCTTACCCTGCACGTCAATGCCAAGCGCCTTGATGTGGCCGTAGTGGACCGGGATCTGGGCCTCACGGCCGATGCGCAAGACTTCCGCCACCGAGGCCATGATACCAATGGTGTAGGAGGATTCATCGCGCTGATGGGTGTCGTAGATGCCGCCGCGCTTGGAGGCTTCCTTGGCCATCTCGATGACTTCTTCGGTCTTGGCGTAGAACTGGGGCGAATAGAACAGCCCGGCCGAAAGGCCGATGGCGCCCTGGCACATGGCGCGGGCGACGAGCTCCCGCTCCTGCTGCAGTTCGGACGCATTAGGCTCGCGGGCATCGTTCTTGAGGATGCGTTCGCGCACAGTGCCGAAGCCCACGAACGATGCCACGTTGGTTCCGATACCGTCCTTGCCGAAGACGGCCGCCTGGTCGGCCTGGTCGATGGCGCCCCGGCCGTCCACGCCGATGATCAGAGTGCTGGAGCCCTGCATCAGCCAGGGCGCGTTGACGCGCTCTTTGGCGTCCTTACTACGGATGTATTCATCCGGATGGGTGTGGCCATCGATAAAGCCTGGGGTGACGATCTTGCCCTTGGCGTCGATGGTGGTCTTGGCGGTGAAGCGGCTGGCCGCATTGGGACCGACGAATGCGATCTTGTCGCCCACGATCACCACATCAGCCACGGCGGCGGGCTGATCCGCACCTGTGTAGACCGTGCCCCCCGTGATGATGAAATCAGCCGGCGCGCTGGCAGCTTGCGCGGCAATGGACAGAGCAAGGGCGCTGGCCCCCGCAAGCAGTGCAGACAGTGATCGCAATTTCATGGCGGGTCCCTATTTTGATTTCCCTGGGGAGCCATAGAATAGGCGCTCCACAGGGCTGGTGGCTATACAAACCCGGCAAAAACAAAGGCCGCCCCGGTCTCCCGGAGCGACCTTTTATGACGGCAAAGTAGCCTGTTACGGACAGGTGCCGGCGGTGGGCTTATGCAGCAGGACCTGGCCTGCCAGGGCATCGGTCGGCTTGCCATCGCGCATGACGGCCTTACCGTTGACGAACACCTGCACGACGCCTTCGGACAGTTCTTTGGCCTTCACGTAGTCGGCCTTCTGCTTGAAGTTCTTCGGGTCGAACACAGTGACGTCGGCGAAGAAGCCTTCCTTAAGGTAGCCGCGCTTCTCGAGACCGTAGATGTCCGCCGGACGGCCGGTGGAGCTGCGGATAAATTCGGCGGTGCTGATGACCTTGTCCTGGGTTACGTACTTCTCGTACTTGCGCGCGAAAGAGGCGTACTGGCGCGGGTGGTTGTCCGAACCGTCGGACGACGTCACCACCCACGGCTGTTTCATGAACGCCGCGATATCGGGCTCGGTCATGTTGAACGAGGCGATCGACCCGCCGTTGTTGCCGGTTTTGATGATGCGGATAACGGCATCAATGGGCTCGATCTTCCAGTCGTCGGCTTGCTTCTGCAGGGTCTTGCCGGTCCATTCCTGGTTCTGCGAGATCAGCAGAGTCTTATCGGCCCCGCCGCGCTTGCGCATGAATTCCCGCCCCTCGGTGCGAATTTTCTCCAACTGCACCGGATCGTCGAAGCGCTTGATAAGCGCGGCGCGGCCGCCGTCCTCGGCCCAGCGCGGCAGGAAGGCCGCGTTGATGCCAGTGGACGACGCTGTCCAAGGATACTGGTCGGCGGTGATCACCATGCCCTGGGCCCGGGCGGCGTTGATCTGGGCGATGATTTCCGGCGCCTTCCCGGCCACTTCGATGCCCAGCATCTTGATATGGCCGATATGCAGGGGGATCTGAGCTTCGCGGCCGATACGCAGGACTTCGGCCGTGGA
>CANISR010000243.1 GCA_947470105.1 Fidelibacterota bacterium
CCGCCACCGCGGTGGTTTTCTTCGCCGCCAGATCATCAGCAATCTGCGACAGCGCCACCTCTTCCACTTCATAGGGCGCTGCCGCCTGCTTTTTCTTGTCGCCGCAGGCCGCCAGCACCAGCACCATGGCGGCGCCGGCCATAAGCGCCCGCCGCGAGATGAGCATGGTCATGGAACTTCTCCCTTATGGAACAGTGTGATGGGGGAGCTTAGGCCGATTCCGCGTAAGGAAAAAGACGGGATGCACTGCGCAAAATTGACGATGCGCCATACCTTGGTTAGGCGTTAATATTGCACCCGACACCCCGCGCAGCCGCAGATCGGCGCGCCTTAATCTGCCGCCCCCCATCTACGGTTCGCCGCAGAGCCACGCCTAGGCCCCAAAGGAGTCATTATGTCCGTCACATTTGAACTGAACGGCAAGCCCGTCACATTGGACGCCGAGGCGGATATGCCGCTGTTGTGGGCATTGCGTGAGAAGGCTGACCTGCCCGGGACCAAGTTCGGCTGCGGCATCGCCCAGTGCGGCGCCTGTACGGTTCATATCGACGGCGTTCCGAGCCGCTCCTGCTCCATCCCAGTCTCGACCATTGAGGGCGCCAAGGTCGTAACCATTGAAGGGCTGTCGGGCAAGGCCGCCCAGGCCGTGCAGGCGTCCTGGCAAAAACTCAACGTCGTGCAGTGCGGCTACTGCCAGTCCGGCCAGATCATGTCGGCGGTGGCCTTGCTTGAAACAATCCCCAAGCCCACGGATCAGGATATCGACGTCGCCATGAGCGGCAACATCTGCCGCTGCGCCACCTATCACCGCATCCGCGCCGCCATCCATGACGCTGCCTTGAGCATGGGAGCCTGAGCCATGAACAAGCATGCGTTCCCCATGACTGTTTCCGAAACCGCGCCGGCTAGCCGCCGCGATATTCTCAGAGGCGGCGTTGCCGGGCTGATCATTGCGTTCACATGGTCACCGCGCGGCGGCGCCCGCGCCGCCGATGCCCCGGCCAGGAAGCCAGTCGATCCCAATGCCTTTGTGCGCATTGCTCCCGATAATACTGTCACGGTCATCGTCAAGCATCTTGAGATGGGTCAGGGCGTCTACACCGGCCTGCCGACCATTGTCGCGGAAGAGCTGGACGCCGACTGGAGCCAGATGCGGGCCGAGAGTGCGCCCGCCAATACCGCGCTCTACGCCAACCTCGCCTTCGGCATGCAAGGCACCGGCGGCAGTACGGCCGTCGCCAACTCTTTTGACCAATTGCGCCAGGCCGGGGCCATGGCGCGCGCCATGCTGGTGCAAGCCGCGGCGCAGACTTGGAAAGTGCCGACCGCAGACATCACCGTGAGCAAGGGCATTGTCACCCACGCCGCGTCCAAGAGAACCGCGACGTTCGGTCAGCTTGCTGTGGCGGCCGCCAAAGTCAAACCGCCCACCGAGGTGAAGCTGAAGGACATCAAGGATTTCACCTTGATCGGTACGGAGCTTCCACGCCTCGACAACGTCGGCAAGACCACGGGCGCCGCCGTCTACGGCCTGGATATCGTGCGCCCCGGCATGGTCTATGCGGCGGTTCTACATTCGCCCCGCTTCGGGGGAACCGTGAAGACCGTGGATCATGAGGTAGCGTCGGGCATGAAGGGCGTAAAGACGGTCCTGACAATTCCCACCGGTGTGGCCGTAGTCGCGGATTCTTTCTGGACCGCCAAGAAGGCGCGCGATTCACTCCAGGTCACCTGGGACGACAGCAAAGCGGAAAAGCGCGGCACCGCGCAACTGTTGGCGGAATACAAAGCCCTGGCCGCCAAGCCCGGAGAGTCCGCGCGCCACGACGGTGACGCGCCGGCAGCCTTGGCCAAAGCCAAACAGGTGATCCATGGGGAATTCGAATTTCCGTACCTGGCCCATGCGCCCATGGAGCCCCTGGACTGCGTGGCGGAAGTGACCGATGCCGGTTGCGATATCTGGGCGGGCTCCCAGTTCCAGACCATAGACCAGGCCAATGCGGCCGCGGCGCTCGGCCTCAAGCCCGAGCAGGTGAATATCCACACCCTGCTCGCCGGCGGCAGTTTTGGCCGCCGCGCCAATCTAGTGTCCGACTACATCGTCGAATGCGTGCAGATCGCCAAGCAACTTCCCAAAGCCACGCCGGTGAAAATGATCTGGACCCGCGAAGACGACATGCGCGCCGGCCGTTACCGGCCCATGTACTATCACACCCTCAAGGCCGGCCTCGACGACAAGGGCAACCTGGTGGCCTGGGCCCACCGCATCGTCGGACAGTCCCTCACCAAGGGCACACCCTTCGGCGGCCCCGGCATTGACGCCACCACCATCGAAGGCGCCAAGAACCTGCCTTACACCGTCGCCAACATCGACGTGGACGTCCACACCACCCAGAACGGCGTGCCGGTGTTGTGGTGGCGGTCCGTGGGCAGCACCCACAACGCCTACTCCACCGAAGTCTTCTTCGACATGGTGGCCAAGGCCGCCGGCAAGGATCCGCTAGCCTTCCGGCTGGCGCTCGTCGGCGACAACCTGCGCCATAAAGGCGTCCTGGACCTGGTCGCCCAGAAGGCCGGCTGGAACACCCCCCTGCCCGCTGGCCGCGCCCGCGGCATCGCAGTTGCAGAGGCCTTCGGCAGCTTCGTCGCTCAGGTGGCGGAGATCAGCCGCGGCGCCGACGGGCGCATCAAGATCGACCGTATTGTCTGCGCGGTGGATTGTGGCATCGCCATCAACCCGGACGTCATCCGCGCCCAGATGGAGGGCGGCATTGGCTATGGCCTCAGCGCCATCCTTAAAGGCGCAATCACTTTGAAGGACGGCCTGGTCGAGCAAGGCAACTTCGACAGCTATGATGTCCTGCGCATGGACGAGATGCCGAAGATCGAGGTCCATATCGTTGCGTCCACGGCCCCGCCCACCGGCGTCGGTGAACCGGGTGTGCCGTCGGCCGGGCCGGCGGTGGCGAATGCCGTGTTCGCCCTCACCGGCAAGCCCGTCACCAGACTGCCGATGCTACCGCAGATTTCATCATAAGGCTTAGTGCTGCAGAACCGCCACGACCTCTGACTCGTACGGGGACCGCGCGATCATGACGGGCGCCACGGGCTTGCGCGTCGGCGGGAAGGTCCGCACGCCGAAGGGCGCTCTCCGTGCGGTAACTTTTTCCGGAGGCGCGCAGTGGGCGGCGCCGGGGAACTCATTCAGCAGATAAACCTCCACGTGGTGCGCGCCGGTGGGGTACTGGCGCCACAGGCAGTAGTCCGCCGCCAGTTTAGTCTCCAGCATCTTCTGCCGGTCGGCGCTCACCGTGGGATTGATGGGCCGGTCCACCACGACCACATCCTGGTCGCCGTCGAGGACACGCGCCATTTCAGCGCGCGCGTCCAGACCGAACATCTCGGCGTTGATGTCGCGCAGCAGATGGTCGGCCAGCGGATATTTGGTCGGCAAGGGAATGCCCGTCAGCAGATGCAGCAGCGTATGTGAATTGAATACATACATCGAACCCGCCCCTGCCCCGACAATGTCATGGGCGATAACGGAAGGCACGTTCCGCCCGCCATTGTGATCGACAGCCGCCGATCGGACACCCACATATCCGGTCACGGCCATGCCCAACAGCGCGCAAGCTGTGATTCTGGCGCGGCGCGGCGCGCCGGGAGCGAAAATCGCCGCCGCCGCCATCACCGCCAGCGGTATCACGGCTTCATAAAAATAGTGGTCGGCGAACTGAAGCTGGGCGACACCGCCGGCCATGGCGGCCACGAACCACGCCGCAAGGAACTTGGCTATCCAACGAGGCCGCGTGAGCGTAGACGGCGTGCGTAGAAATTCTACACTTGGCGCCATCAAGGGGCTCAGGGCAAACAGGATCAGGCCAATGCGGCAGGCCACAACCGCGAAGGCATCCTGCGTCATGGCCCGGGCCGCGTTGCTCATGAAGGTGTAGAAAATGAAAGTTGAGCCCTCGCCAACGGCCACATACATCGCGATGGCGGTGGCGGTCGGCAGGAGGCCTCCGGCAATGAGCACACCCGCGCCGGCGATGATCCGAGCCCTGAACTCCGCCGAGGTTGTAGCGTCGGCACGCCACGCCGCGTGCAGGTAGAACAAGCCGAAAGCGGCGCACTCAAAGACCGTGACGTATTTGATCTGCAACGAAAGCCCCAACAGCAAACCGGCCATAGCGAGCTTTGCGATTGACGGCGCTTCATTGCGGTGAAGAGCCGCGATCTCGCCCATGATCAGAAACGCACCTCCTGCAAGCAGAGGCGCGTAGAATACCGGCCCCTGAGACGCGTCACCCCCGAGCAG
>CANISR010000244.1 GCA_947470105.1 Fidelibacterota bacterium
CGCGCACGACGACGGACCATTCGCCCTGGGGCTGCGCTGACGCCGGCGCCAGGATCGGCGTCCAGGTGCGGGCACAGATGCCGTCGCAGTTGGACTTGTTGGGGCCGTCGCGGTCGGACTCATAGACCGCGTAGCGCCCCTCGGTGGACAGCATGCGGCCGCGGACGGTGGTATCCACCCGGAAGCCGGGCGGGATCGCCGGCGGCGGGCTGACCGGCTCGCGCGCGGCCGGAGAGTCGCCGCGGCGGGGGATCGAGGACCCGGCCAGGACATCGCCAGGCGCGCGATCGATGATGGATGTGTAGAGGGCGTGGCCGTCGTAGGCCCACTGTTTCTTGCCGTCGTCGCGGGTGATGACCGTCCAACGGCCCACCGGCTTGGCTCCATCGCCGGCGTACGCCGGCGGCCAGAAAGCGATGCAGCTGACACGGGACTTGGGTTCCGGCAGATCGAGGCCCGGCGGATAGGGGCTCATGAGGCCCGCGCTTTTCAGCACGATCTCGTCGCCGCACACCGATTTGTCCTTGGGATCACCGGCGTAGCCATTGCGCATAGCCTTGACCGGCCATTTATAGAGCGTCTTGCCTTTGGCGTCGGCGAACACCGGCCCTTCGAGCTCGGTGGCGACCACCTGGAAACCCGGCGGCATGGGCACAGGAACGTAGGCTTCCGTGGCGCGGCTGCCAGCGCGCGCTACTTCAGCCGCGGACGACGCCGTGCCGTAACCGAGGCCGAGCCCCAGAATTCCCACCGAGAGCACCGCCGCGGCGATGCCGAATGTCTTTTTCATGCGCGTCTTGACCCAAACGTTTGCCGACGTTGCCGTTGGGGCAATTCTAGCAACGACCGGCGCGCCACTTCACGACATATATCGTGCAGATTGGATCAAATTTTCTAAAGAATTCAAAGCAGTCGGCGGATTGCCGCAATGCAGCATAATCAAACACTTAGCGGCCGAGGGCCACTCTTTAACGCAGAGGGTGGCCTGTCGGCGCCCTGTTACTGAACTTCAGCAACTTCGCAAAGTGGCCGCCAGGCCACTTCACGCCACGTGCACGGACTCGAGCACCAGCGGGGTGCGGTCGGCGAGATCGCTGATCCGCCCGACGTAGTTTTTGAAATGCGCCGTTTCCCGATGGGCGGCGATCGCCGCCATGTCCACGTAGAGCTCGTCGAGCACAAAGCGGTCCGCGTTGGCCTGATCCTGCCAGACATCCCAGCGCAGGTTCCCCGGTTCCGCCCGGCAAGGCGCGACCATACCGTCGAGCAGCGCCTTCAGGTCGCCGGCCTTGCCTGGTTTGGCGACGAGGAGCGCCACGATTTTCAAAGGATGCGATTTCTCGGGGTTTGCCATTGGCTTTCTTCCTTCTGAAAGACTTCGCGTCGATTTGCCGGAATCAGGAAACAACTCTAGCGCCGTTTATAGCCTCCGCACTGGTGTTCAAATAGCCGGGCTGCGTCCTTACTCGGCATTCTCTTTGGACACGTGAGACTCATTTTCCTCGTCCTGCTGCCAGGCCAGAATATCGCCCGGCTGGCATTGCAGCAGTGCGCAAAGCGCGGCAAGGGTATCGAAGCGCACGCCTTTCACATGACCGCGTCTGAGCAGGGAAAGATTTGCCTCGGTAATGCCGATCTGCTTGGCCAGATCGCGCGCACGGACGCCGCGTTCAGCCAGCAGTCGGTCGAGGGTCACGCGAATGGGCATCAGACAAAGGCCGCATTCTCATCGGCGATACGCGCCGCCTCTTCCATCACCCGTGCGATCACCAGGACTATGCCGCCGATCAGCAAGAGTGCGAGGTCATCGCTGGAGAACGACACCACCAGGGCACGGGCATTCTGCGGCCGATCGATGGACAGCGCCAGCGACAGCAACACCGATCCGACACCGGTCTTGGCCGCCGACAGCAGCACGGCGTACCCGCAGGCCCGCAGCCGCAGCGCAGCGCCGATGTTGAAGATCGCTCCGGCGGCATAGCCCTCAAACAGCCGCTTCAGCTCCCAAAGGCCCCACAACGTCGGCGCGGAGATGATGACGAGAGCCGCGATCGCAGCCGCTGTAGCCGGGGCCGACAACGGCCCTGCCGGGAAGTGCGCTGCGGTCAGGCCCGGGCGGTCGGCCAACTGGTCCGGGAACAGAATCACATAAAGCGCCAAGGCCGGAACCGGCAGCCAGAAGGCCGCCGTCACCAGCCTGGCCATGGGCTTGCTCAATCGGGAAATGTGCGAGGACTTGGAGACCATTTAGGGCTTCCCCGATCAAAACTTTCTGTTAAACGATAAAAACTTAATGCCGGACAGAAAGGATTGTCCATGAAACCCTCGTCCTGGTCCAGCCTCCTGCTGCTCGCCTGCATCGGCCTTGGGGCCTGCGCCAAGACCACCATTACCGATCACGTCCTCGCCGCAACACCGCCCGTCGACGCCGCCCGCCTGGGCCGGTCGTTGCTGGTGGTGGAAACCGCCCTCCCTGACGCACAGGGGAAAGGCGCGAGCCCCGGTAGCGCGGAAGCGATCCGCCTGATCCGGGAGTCATTTGCTGCGGCCGGAACGGCAGAGGCCGACAGCGAGGAGCGCCTGCTCGCCAAGGCGCGCGCCGAGGGGTTCGATAGTCTGGTGCTGGTGCGGATCGAGGACTATGTCCGCCGCGGCGACCTCTACGTGGGCATCGCCCTGCCGCCGGTAAGCTGGAGGACGGCCACGCTGATTTCACTGCGCCTCAAGGCGCTCGACACCAAGACCGGCGCCGTCATCGCCGACCTGCGCCGCGATCGCACGCGCGGCGGTCTCTACACCCTGCGGAGCTCACGGGATCTGCCCGCCGAGATGAAGGCCCTGATTCAATCTCTGGTGCGGAGTTGAATCCTATGCGTATCGCAACAGCGCTGCTGCTGGCCGTGCTGCTCTCGGGCTGCACGGCTCACCAGATCGGAACGAGTTTGCTCGGCGGTGTAAAGAACTGGTGCCGCCACAGTGCCGGCGTCTGCCACGTCAATAACGCACCGCACTGAAGGTCATTGGTTCACGACCGACAGCTCTACGGCCCATCGACGTCCAGCCTAAAGTCCATGTTGCTGCGAGTTGCGTGGCTGTAAGGGCAAACCTTTTCGTCGGCTTCAGCGACCGGCAGTATGGCCACCGCCGCGATCCCGTTCCCGTATCGTCCGCTACTGCGCCTTGGTCACGTTCACCGTGACCACAGCGGTATTGGAGACGCCGAGACTGTTCTTCAGGCGGTAGTTGAAGGTCAGCACATTGGACACGCCCGGAAGATTATCGATGAGGATGCGGTCGATCAGCGGGACCACGGAGAAGTTCGCGACTGTGCCGTTCGTGGCCGTAAGGGCGAGCGATAGACTCTGGTCAAATGTCGCCCCGGCCGTGTCCGTGTCATTACCGATAACATCAGCGAGGGTGATCTGCACCAGGCTGAGGGTCCCCACCGGGAGCGTGTAGGCAATCGTGTCGTTCACCGCCGTCGGCGCCTTGGTGGCAGCCCCATCGACGGTGAGTGTGACGGTGGCTGGCTGGGATAGCCCGTTGCCGTTTTTCAATCGGTAGGTGAAGGTCACCTTACCGTCGCGCGCCGGTGTGTAGGTGATGATGGAGCCCGCCACGGACGAGGTGCCGTTGGCCGTGGTGGTGCCGGCGTCGACGAAGGAGGTCAAGGACTCAAGAGTCGCACCAGCGGCGTTGGCGTCATTGGCGGTCAGCGTACCGAACAGGATGGACGCTGGGATCCCCACCGCGAAGCCCTGATTCAACGTGTCGTCCGCGGGCCGCGGCAGGGTGGGGTCCGCCACCGTCAGGGTGACTGTGGCGAAATTTGAAAGCGGGCCGCCCCCGCCGGGGCTCAACCGATAGGTGAAGGTGACCGTGCCGGCGCGGGCCGGAACATAGGTGATGACGCCCGGCAGCTGGGTGTAGGTGCCGTTGGCCGCGCCTGCGGAATCCACCAGCGGCGTCATGGACTCGATGGTCGCTGCGTTCGTGGCGTTGGCGTCATTGGCGGTGAGTGTCGCCAGCACGATGGACGCCGGCTGCCCGACTTGGAAGACCTGCGTGAGCGTGTCGCTGTTCGCCACGATGGTCGGCGCCGTGGCGCCGGTGGCCGTCAGGGTAACGGTGGCATAATTCGAGATCTCGCCCGTCGACTTCTTCAGGCGATAGGTGAAAGTGAAGTTGCCCTCGTTTAGCGTCTCCCTTAGCTGAGCCATCATGCGGCGACAGCCGTTTCATCGCCAAGCTGTTTTTTCTCGAATGCCATTGGGCTGAGATAGCCCAGCGTCGAATGAAGGCGACGATGA
>CANISR010000245.1 GCA_947470105.1 Fidelibacterota bacterium
TCCTACAACAACCTCGCCAATATCTATTTCTATTTGAACCAGTACGACAAAGCGCTGGCCCAATATTACAAGGCGCTGAGTTTCCGCTCCAGCTCGGGCATCCTCCTGCAGAACATTCGCCTCACGTTGGATGTTCGCAGCTCGCGCAAGCCCAGTGAAGCCGCGGGCCGGGCGCTGTAGACGCCAGCACCGGCTATTCCGGAATCAAAAACGGCGCCGCTCTTTTGAAGCGGCGCCGTTTTTTCAGCAGATGATGATTACACCACGATCAGCACATCGTCACCGCCGCGCTTGATGAACAGGGCGGCTTGACGCTGGTCCTTCAGGGCGGTGTCCAGGTCCTGGATGTTCTTCACCGTCGTGCGGTTGACACCGACGATCACATCCTTCGGACGCAGTCCCACTTGCCAGGCCGGGCTACCGCGTTCGACTTCGAGGATCTCGACACCGGCGCCCGACGCGGCCTTGCTCGGCACCGCGCCGTTGCCGGCGAACTTCGCGCCTTGGAGGGAGGGGCGGTCGTTCACGGCCGCCACGGTGACGACTTTGACTTCCTTCTCGATCTTGAGCGACAGATCCTTCTTAGATCCAGCGCGCAGCACGGTGACCTTCAGATCCTGGCCCAGGGGCATCAGGCCCACCTTGTTGCGGAGCGCCGCAGCATTCGCCAGAGGCTGACCATCGATCGCCACAACAACGTCGCCGGTCTTCATGCCGCCACGGTCGGCCGGGGTGTCCTTCTCGACCCGCTCGATGACAGCGCCGCCGATCTGGTTGACGCCGAGGCTGCTGGCGAGCTGCGGGGTCAGATCCTGGATCTGCACACCGATACGGCCGCGCTTGACCTCACCGTATTTTACCAACTGGGTCATGACCGAGTTCGCCATAGAGGTGGGCACGGCAAAGCCGATGCCGACGTTACCGCCGGATGGCCCCATGATGGCGGTGTTGATGCCGATGAGTTCGCCCTTCATGTTGACCAGAGCGCCGCCAGAGTTACCCGGGTTGATGGAAGCGTCGGTCTGGATGAAGTCCTCATAGCCTTCGATGGCGAGGCCAGACCGGCCCAGGGCGGAGACGATGCCCGAGGTGACCGTTTGGCCGAGACCGAAGGGATTGCCCACCGCGATCACAAAATTGCCGACCTTCATGGCGCTGGAATCGCCGATCGGCAATTCCGACAGGTTCTCGGCGTCGATCTTAAGGAGGGCGATGTCGGTGCCTTCGTCACCGCCCAGAACCTTGGCGGTGAATTCGCGGCGGTCCTTCAGGGTGACGGTGATTTCACCGGCATGCTCGATGACGTGATAGTTGGTCATCACGTAACCCTTTTTGGCATCGACGATGACGCCGGATCCTGAAGACGAGCGCTGGCGCGGCTTTTGCCGCGGCCCGCCCTGGTTCCCTTGACCGCCTTCGGGCAGGTTGAAGAACTTGCGGAACTCCTCGGGGAGCTGCTGCATGTTGGCGGCGGGGGCGTTCTCTTCGTCCGACGCCTTTTCCTTGACCGCGACGTTGACCACAGCCGGGGTCACGCGCTCGATCACCGGGGCGAGGGACGGCACGCCGGCGGCCTGGAGCGCGGCGAGAGACGTCTCGGCGGCGGCCTGCGGCATGAAATTCTTTTCGACGAACTGCGGGGCGACAAATGCAAAGGCTGCGCCGGCGGCAGCGGCCGGGAGCCAACGAAGCGTACGAGCTGTCATGGACATATTTTCCTGTGGCCTGTTGTGATTCGAAGAACGCGTTTTGTTCCGCGCTTTCAGTCTCGCGGACAAATGTGTTCCTCGCATTGACCGCAGACAATCCCCGGTAACAGCGACGTAATGGATTTTACAGCGACGTAATCACGCCCGGGTTGTTGCAGGGTGTTGCAGACGCCGACGGCACAACGTCCGTGAAGCCAGGCCCGGCGAACTGCAAATTCAGCCCGACAATCAGGCGGATAATTTTTCAACCGGGGCGAAACATACGAAGCTCACCGCGCGTTGGGGGTGCGGCGCTGTATGCCATTTTGGAGCCGCAATTGACGATCTGCTGCCGCGCCCTTGCTGATGGTGAACGGTCCGCTTGGGATGTTTTTGTCCACGGGCAGCCTCACGGTAGCCCGTTTCATCTCATGGCCTGGCGGGATGTGATCGAGTCGATCTTCGACTACCGCGCCGAATACATGGTGGCGCGGGAGGGCAACCGGGTTGTCGGGGTGCTGCCCCTGTTCTTGGTGGAGAATTTCATCACCGGGCGGGTCCTGATCTCCACACCTTTCGCGGTCTACGGCGGCATCCTCGCCGAAAGCCCTGCCGCTTACGCCGCGCTGATCGACCATGTGCAGCAGCATGCCGCATGCCGCGGGGTGCAGTACCTGGAAATGCGCAATGGTTTCGAGGACCAGCGGGCGGGCTTTAATCCGGTAGCGCGCTACGCGACTTTCACGAAGGACGTGGCGCCGGCGACGCCAGAACAACTCATCAAGTCCTTGCCGTCCAAGACCCGAAACCTAGTGCGAAAATCACTGAAGTATTCCTATGTCAGCCGTTCAGCGCCGAACCTGGACGGCTTCTATGGTCTTCTATTGAATACCTACCGCCGCCACGGAACGCCGGTATTCCCGCTCAAGTTCTTCAAAACCATCATGGCGGTGTTCGGCAAAGCCGTGGACGTACGCGAAGTGGTGGTGGACGGAAAGGTGGCGGCCGCCAGCATGAACTTCTTCTTCCGCGACCAGATGCATACCTACTACGCGGCCTGGGCCGACGAATTCCGCGCCATGGTGCCGAACACCTTCATGTACTTCGACCACCTGCTATGGGCAGGGGAGAACGGCTACCGCACCTTCGACTTCGGCCGCAGCAAGTACGGCACCGGCCCCTATGAATTCAAAAAACAGTGGGACGTAATCGAGCGTCCGCTGCCCTACGAAGTGAAACTGGTGAAGCGCGAGACCCTTCCGAATTTCAGCCCCACCAACCCGAAATTCTCCATGGCTATTAAGCTCTGGCAGAAGATTCCGCTCGAGATCACCCGGCACATCGGCCCGCGGTTCGTGGCGTTATTTCCCTAGCGAAAAACTCGAAATTAAATGTACCTGCTACATTTAATTCCGCGATAAAATCCCCGCCATGCCCGTCACTGCCATCACCGGCCAAGCCAGTTTGACCCCGCCCAAATCGACACGGGTGCAGGGGCCGCGGCCTGCCAAAACCGTCACCGCGGCGCCCTTTACGCCGGCGGCGCAGAAGCAGGCCAACGCCATCAACAGCGGCCGCGCGCCGCACCGCGGCGGCAAGGTCGACACCACCGCCTGAGAATCGCTACCAGGGAATTTCCGTGCCGTCGTAGTTGACGAAGGCAACGCCCGGCTGTCCCGTGCGCCTGGCGATCATATCTGCCATACCCCGCACGCTGGTGCCAATGTCCAGGGGCGCATTGGGACCGCCGATCTCGGTCTTGACCCAGCCCGGATGCACCGCCAAGAACGTTTGCGACTTTTTCTGTCGGGCGGCGAAGCTCTTCAACAGGCTGTTCAGGGCCGCTTTGCTGGCCCGGTAGACCTCGGTGCCGCCGCCGGTGTTGCCCGCGACGCTCCCGAGCATCGAGGTCATCACCGCCATGACGCCCTGGGCGGAGACGAGCGGCGCCAAGGCCTCCAGGGTCCGCATGGGACCTAGGGCGTTGCTGGTCATCACACGTGTGAACTCGTCGGTTGCCACCGCCCCGATGGTTTCAGCGCGGTTGCTCATCATGACCCCGGCGTTGACGAACAGGAGATCGAGGGTACGGTCCTTGAGTCGGCCGCGAAGAGCGGCGATCTGCTCTGGTTCGTTGATGTCCAGAGTCTCGACGTCGATACCCGGAACCTTATGCAGGAGCGTACCGGGGGTACGAACTGTCCCGATAACATCCCAGCCACGGGCCGCGTATTCCTGGACGAGGCCCAGGCCCAGGCCCCGGGACGCGCCGACAATGAGTGCAGTCTTGGCCATGACCTATTCCAGAATATCGCTGTACTTGCGATTGCGCCGGAACCACGCCACCGCGTAGGAGCAGATGGGGACGACCTTCAGTTTATTGTCCCGGGCATAGCGGACGACTTCGGTCATGAGGCGCCCTGCGGCGCCGGAGCCGCGGGCTTCCACCGGAGATTCCACATGGGGAATCGTCACCACGTCGCCGGAGCGGCGGTAGCTCGCGAATGATGTCACCCCGTTTTCCGTGAGCTCAAAACGGCCCCGGGCGGCGTTGTCGGCAAAATCCGGTCGGTCGGTCATGGCTATTCCTAA
>CANISR010000246.1 GCA_947470105.1 Fidelibacterota bacterium
GAGCGGCGCATCGGTGAGGCTGAGGTTCCCGCCGTGGTCTTCCATGATCTTCTTGACGATGGCGAGGCCAAGACCCGTGCCCTTGGCGCGGGTGGTGACATAGGGCTCGGTCAGGCGTTCGCGCGACGACTGTGGCAGGCCTGTGCCGTTATCGATCACGCGGATCAGCATTTCCGATGGCGTGGTTTCCAGGCGGATGGTTACGGCGCCTGGGCTTTTCTGTCCCACGACGGCGGGACCGAAGCGCGCCTCGACGGCTTCGACCGCGTTCTTGAGGACGTTGGTGAGCGCTTGCCCGACCTGGCGCACATCGCATTTGAGGCGCACGGGCTTCGGCAGGTCGAGGGTGAAGGTGAGGTTGGGATAGGCTGTGCGCTGCAGGACCGCGGACTCGCGAATAACCGAGCCCAATTCCGCGGGACGCAGGATCGCCGCCGGTAGGCGGGCGAAGGCGGAGAACTCATCCACCATGTGGCCGATATCGCCGACGTGGCGAATGATGGTGTCCGTGCATTGGGCGAACAGGCCGGCGTCGTCCTGCATGCGGCCCGAGAACTTACGCTTGAGGCGCTCGGCCGAAAGCTGGATCGGCGTGAGCGGATTCTTGATCTCGTGGGCGATGCGCCGCGCTACGTCCGCCCAGGCGGCCTTGCGCTGCGCCGACTGCAGGGCGGTGATGTCGTCGAAGGTGATGACATAGCCTTCGGTGGTGCCGTTCACCTGCTCGCTGGACAGGCGTACCAGGAAAGTCTTTTGCATACCGCCTTCGGCCACCTGGACTTCGTGCTGTACGACCTTTTGCGGCGCCTGGACGACCTCGGTGAGCAAGTGCGCGAAGTCCGGAGCCACGGAGGCCAGGGGTTTGCCGATGGCGTCGGTCAGATCCTGCCCCAACAGCAGCGAGGCCGAGCGGTTGGGCAGCGAAATGTTGCCGGCCTTGTCGAGGCCGATAACGCCGGCGCTGACGCCCGCGAGCACGGCTTCGCTGAAGCGACGGCGTTCGTCGAGCTGGGCGTTGGTATCACGCAACTCCGCTTGCTGTTCGCCCAGGCGCGACGTCATGCGGTTGAAGGCCCGCGATAGCAGCGAGACCTCATCGCTAGCCTCGCCTTCCGGAACACGCACGGCAAGGTCACCGCCCCTCACCCGCTCGGCGGCGCTGATGAGGTCAATGATCGGGCTGGCGAGACGCCGGGCCAAGGTGAGGCCGAACCAGATGGAGACCAGCAACAGCAAGAGCGCCACCACCGTGAACAGCACGGTAAAACTGGCCTGCAGTTCCGAACGCTGACGCTCCAGGTTTTGGTATTCGGTGGCAGCCGCTTCTGCGCGGTTGACGCGGGCCACCACGTTCGGATCGACGAAGCGGCCGACGTAGAGATAGGCGCCGGTGTAGGGCTCCAGGCGCACCAGGGCGCGCACGCGGTCCAGGTTTTCGCCCGTCACCACCGCCACTTGGCCGGCGTCGGCCTTGGCGATTTCCGAGAACGGCACAACGTCGCCGAAGGCCAGACTGAAGGTATAGCCGGCCTTGGCGATCACCTGGCCGTCCGGGCGGAAGATCACGGCTTCGGTCAGGCCGCGAAAAGCGATCTGGGTGGACAGTACGTTGTCGCGGAGCTGCGGATTGATGGCGAACTGCGACCACTGGCGGTTGACGTCGCTGGCCACCGCCAGCACGTCGGCCTTGATTGCCTGTTGATGCTCGAGCAGATAGGCCCGGGCAATGGCTGCGGATTCATCGACCGCGGTTTTGACGCGCGCGCCGAACCAGGTCTGGACACCAAGGGCGAAGAACAAAATCGAGAATACCGCGATCAGCACCGTCGGCGTCATGGCGATAACGCCGAACAGCGCCACCAGGCGCACCTGCAACTTGGAGCCCACTGTCCCGGCGCGGTGGGATTTCCACAGCCGCACAAGTCTCCGCGCCACCAGTAAGGCCAAGCCGACAACGATCAACAGGTCGATATTGACCAGGATAAGGGTCTTGGTGGCGTTGGGCGCCAGGGGCTGGAGGCTCGCGAGCGAAATGAACGTGGCGGCGCCGGAGATGGTGCCGGCGATAATCAGGGCAATGGCGATGGCGTCGGCGACGGAGCGCGGCCGCAGAAGCGCAAAGCGGCCGGTCTTCGCCGGCACGCTCTGGCTCTCGTCCGCGGTTGTCGCGACGCTGTTCATCATTTAACGCCCCGCACGACGCCGATCTCCAGATCGCGGATCTTCTTGCGCAGGGTATTGCGGTTGAGGCCGAGGATCTCTGCGGCCTTGACCTGGTTGCCCCGGGTCGCCGCCAAGGTCAGGCTGATAAGCGGGCGCTCCAGTTCGCGCAGCACCCGGTCGTAGAGCCCCCGCGGCGGCAGTTGACCGTTGTGGCTATCGAAGTAATCGCGCAGGTGGCGTTCGATGGTGCCGGCAAGGGTGGTAGGCTGACCTTCCTCAGCGGCGCGGGCCGCGTTGGAGCCCGCCAGTTCCATCTCGATCACTTCAGGACCGATGACCGGCTCGCCGTAGAGCGCCACCAGGCGCTTCACCAGGTTTTCCAGCTCGCGCACGTTCCCCGGCCAGCGGTGGAGTTTGAGCCGGTCTATGGCCTGGGCGGAAATCTGCTTGGGTTGCAGGCCTTCGGCGGCGCTTTGCGCCAGGAAGTGGCCGATCAGCTCGGGGATGTCCTCGGAGCGCTGACGCAGGGGCGGAATGCGGATCGGCACCACGTTCAGGCGGTAGAACAAATCCTCGCGGAACATCCCGAGCTTGATGAGCTGAGTCAGGTCCCGGTGAGTGGCGGCGACAATGCGCACATTGGCCTTGATGGGCGTGCGGCCGCCGACGGTGGTGTAGCGTCCGTCCTGCAGCACGCGCAGCAGGCGGGTCTGGGCTTCCGGCGGCATGTCTCCGATTTCGTCCAGGAACAACGTGCCGCCCTCGGCCTGTTCGAAGCGGCCGGAAGCGCGCTGCATGGCGCCCGTGAAAGAGCCCCGTTCGTGGCCGAACAATTCGGATTCAATGAGTTCACGCGGGATCGCCGCCATATTGACCGCGACGAAGGGTGCGCCGCGGCGGCGGCCGAAATCGTGCAAGGCGCGCGCGACCAGTTCCTTGCCGGTGCCGGACTCGCCGGTGATCATCACGGTCAGGTCGGTGTTCATGAGCCGCGCCACCGCGCGGTAAATGTCCTGCATGGCCGCGGACCGGCCGACGATAGGCAAGCGCTCGGCGCCGTCCTCGGCTGGCAGGTGCTCGCTGGGCTTCAACGATAACGCCCGGCCCACCACAGCGACGAGCTCGCCGAGATCGAACGGCTTGGGCAGGTACTCGAACGCGCCACGCTCGGCCGCCTTCACCGCCGTGAGCAGCGTGTTCTGGGCGCTCATGACGATGACGTTGAGATCGGGGCGCATTTTCTTGATGCGCGGAATCAAATCGAGGCCGTTCTCGTCGGGCATGATGACATCGGTGATCACCAGGTCGCCGTCGCCGTCACTGACCCAGCGCCACAGTGTCGCGGCATTGGAGGTGGTGCGCACGTCGTAGCCCGCGCGCCCCAACGCCTGGGTCAGCACCGTGCGGATGCCATGATCGTCGTCGGCCACAAGGACAGTTGCAGTCATGAGGAGTTCAGGTTCCTTCCCGCGTCACGATAGGCAGCATGATCTTGAACTGCGTGCGGCCCGGCTGACTGTCGAATTCGATCACTCCCCCGTGGTCGCTGATGATCTTGGCCACCAGCGCCAGGCCCAAACCGGTGCCCTTGGGCTTGGTGGTGACGAAGGGGTCGAACAGATGCGGGCGCAGTTCCTCGGGGATGCCGCTGCCGTTGTCCTGGACGATGACCTGGAGCGGCAGTTGGATGCGCCCGCTGGCGCCCTGCACCGCCACCCGCACACCGGGCTGGTAGGAGGTCGAGAGCAGGATCTCGCCACCCATGGACGACACCGCTTCCGACGCGTTCTTCACCAGATTTAGGAACACTTGCACCAGTTGGTCGAGATTGCCGTCCACCGGCGGCAGCGACGGGTCGTAGCGCTCGACGAACCTCACGCCCTTGGCGAAGCCGTTTTCCGCCAGGCGCCGCACGCGCTCCAGCACCACGTGGATGTTGACCGGTTCGCGCGCCAGCGGGCGATCGTCGGAGAACACTTCCATCCGGTTCACAAGCGCGACGATGCGGTCGGATTCGTCACAGATAAGCTGCGTCAGTTTACGGTCTTCCTCACTGGCGCCCTGGCCCAGAAGCTGCGCGGCGCCCCGGATCCCCGAC
>CANISR010000247.1 GCA_947470105.1 Fidelibacterota bacterium
CAGAAGTTCCGGAAACCGGCCAAGGAAGTGCCGGATAATCTCTGGCTGCAATGTCCCAAGTGCAGCGAGATGATGTTCCACCGCGAACTGGAAAAGAATCTCCGGGTCTGCACCCACTGCGGCCACCACCTGCGCATGCCGGTGCGGGACCGCTTCCGCATGCTGTTCGACAACGCCCAGTGGACCGAGATCGAGGTCCAGCCGGTGGCTGTCGACCCGCTCAAGTTCAAGGACCGTAAGCGTTACGCCGAGCGCCTGAAGGAATCCCAGGCGAAGACCGGCTTGCGTGACGCTGTGGTCGTGGGCCACGGCACCATGGGCGGCCTCGGGGTCGTCGTCGGCGCGTTCGAATTCGACTTCATGGGCGGCTCCATGGGCGCCGCCGTCGGCGAAGCCATCATCGCCGCTGCCGAGCTGGCCGTACTGCAGGAAGCGCCGCTGATCCTGATCCCGTCGTCGGGTGGCGCCCGCATGCAGGAAGGCATCCTGTCGCTGATGCAGCTCGCCCGCACCACCGTCGCCGTGGACAAGGTGCGCGAGAAGGGCTTGCCCTACGTCGTCGTCCTCACCGATCCGACCACCGGCGGCATCACCGCGTCTTTCGCCATGCTGGGCGATGTGGCGCTGGCGGAACCCGGCGCCATCATCGGCTTCGCCGGCGCCCGCGTGATCGAACAGACCATCCGCCAGACTCTCCCCAAGGGCTTCCAGCGCTCCGAATACCTCATGGAGCACGGCATGGTGGATATGGTCGTGCCGCGCCACGAACTGCGCGCCAAGCTGGTGCAGCTCATCGGGCTGCTTTTGCACAAGAGCCCGTCGGCCGATGTGGTGCCCATGCCCGCACCCACCCGTCGGCGCAAGGTCAAGGAAACCGAAGCCGCCGGCCGCGCGCCGCCCGACCCGACCGTGCCCGATGCCGATCATTACGATCCGGACGAGGCCGAGGACTAGGTCCTGGCGGAGACCCCTTCTTCAGCGGAAGCTGCCGTCGATGCCGCGCTCGTACGGCTCACGGGCCTTTATCCCAAGCTCATCGACCTCTCCCTCGGCCGGATGCACCGGCTGCTGGCCGATCTCGGCAACCCTCATGAACGGCTGCCGCCGGTCATCCACGTGGCCGGCACCAACGGTAAAGGCTCCACGGTCGCCAGCATGCGTGCGGTGCTGGAGGCGGCGGGCTACAAGGTCCATGTCTATACGTCGCCGCACCTCGTGCGCTTCGCCGAACGCATACGCCTCTCCGGCGGCCTGATCGACGAGACCCTGCTGCTGGAATTGCTGGAGCATGTGGAAGCCGCCAACGCCGGCAAGCCGATCACGTTTTTTGAAGTGACGACCGCGGTCGCTTTCCTGTCGTTCTCGCAAGTGCCCGCCGATGTGGTTCTGCTGGAGACCGGCCTCGGCGGGCGGTTCGACGCGACAAACGTCATTGCCCGGCCGCGGGTGACGGCGCTCAGTTCCATCTCCATGGATCACATGCAGTACCTGGGCAACACCCTCGCGGCCATCGCCGGCGAGAAGGCCGCCATCATGAAGCCGGGTGTGCCGTGCGTGAGCGTGGCGCAGACCCGCGAAGCCGCCGATGTTATTGCGGCGGCGGCGCAAGAGATCGGCGCGCCGCTGAAGCTGCAAAATCACGAGTGGACCATTACCGAACGGGGCGCCGATGGCCTGGCGTTCTCCGGTGAGAACAATCAATGGCAGTTGCCGTTGCCGGGCCTTCTGGGAAAACACCAATACGACAACACCGGCCTCGCCTTGGCAGCGCTCGATCAATCGGGCCTTGCCATCCCAGCCTTCGCGGTGCGCGCCGGAATGCGCAAAGTGGAATGGCCGGCCCGGGCGCAGCGACTGACGCGCGGAACACTGGTGGATGTCCTGCCCGCCGGTTGGGAGCTGTGGTTGGACGGCGGGCATAACGCGGGCGCCGGCGCGGTGATCGCATCCCTTGCAGCCGAGGCCTGGGCCGACCGGCCCCTGCACCTCATCTGCAGCATGCTTACCACCAAGGCTGCCGAGGATTATCTCCGGCCTTTGGCCAAAGTGGCGGCCAGCTTCACTGCGGTGCCGAACCCGGGCAACGATATGGCCTTCGCGCCCGCCGATCTTGCGGCCGCAGCGACGGCGGCGGGGATGAAGGACGTCGGGATCGCGGAAGATGCGGCTCACGCCGTGGCGCGCCTGCCCGGCGCACGGGGCCGCGTGCTGGTCTGCGGCTCGCTCTACTACGCCGGCGAAATCCTGAAGGCGAACAGCTAACCGAGCAGACCGTACTGCCGGACGAAGAACACCACCGTCACCGTGACGCTGATGGCGACGATGCCCATGCGCAGGTGCCTGGGGTTCATGTTCCGCGCCGCCCGGGCGCCGTAATAGCCGCCGAGCACCGCGAACACCAGCATCACCCCGGTCTGGGCCCAGGCGATTTTCCCAGCGCCGGCGAACAGCACAACGGAAATGCCGTTGATGGCGCCGGCCAGGATGGCTTTTGTCGCGTTCATGGCGTTGAGGTTGGTCAGCCCGAACAGGCTGTAAACCGCGAGCATGATGATGCCCATGGCGCCGCCGAAGTAGCCGCCGTAGATCGCCACGAAAAACTGGATCACCAGCACCGCCGTGGCGCTGAGGTGAAACATTTTGCGCAAATGCGGTGTGATCTTGGGCCCGAAGGAAAAGATCAGCGTGGCGGCCAGCAGCAGCCAGGGCACCAGGTCGTCGAAAGTTCGCTGCGGCGTCAGCAGCAGGAGAGCAGCGCCCGCCGCGCCGCCCACCAGGCTCACGGCGACCATGGCCTTGAGGGAAACGCCCTCGAACTTCTGGAAGTCGTGGCGGTAGGCCCAGGCGCTGGCGAAGCTCGCGGGGAACAGGGCGACGGCGTTGGACGCGTTGGCGACGATGGACGGTACGCCCGTAAAGATCAGCGCCGGAAAGGTGACGAAGGTGCCGCCGCCCGCGACCGCGTTCATGGTGCCGGCGACAAAGGCGGCGACCGCCAGCAATACATATGAGTCCATAGGACCGGATACCGGGTCGCGGGACGGGGAGGCAAGGTCAAACGTAACGCAGCCGGGCGACGCCGCTCCTTGAATGACGAAGCTGGGGAAAAGACGAAGCTGTCCAAACCCTTAATTTTGGCTGCGGTTATGCCGTCGCTCACGAGATGTTTCAAAATTGATTCATGCGCGAGCAGCTGAACCTGGGCATGTTTGTGTGCCGCGCCACGCAGATGTGCACGAAAAGTGTATGAAAACAGCGGAATAAAGGTTGAGTTACCCCCGTCTTAGAGAGAAATTAGCCCCACCAATTGAAAAAGCGAACCGTCCGCAGGGAGCGGCGTGCCGGTGCGTTAGAATCTCATCCACAGATGCGGCAGTGCCGCCTGTGGCAAGAACTGAAAAGGGCCGAGAGCCCGCCAATGAGTGCTCTAAAATGAATGCTCTTAAGCCGTCTCACCAAGGCCCGCGCGTCGCGCTGTTTTCGGGGAACTACAACTACACCCGGGACGGCGCCAACCAGGCCCTCAACCGCCTTGTGGATTATCTTGAGCGCCAGCAGGTGGCGGTGCGGGTTTACTCACCCACAGCAGACGTGCCGGCCTTCGCCTCGTCGGGCGATGTGGTGTCGGTGCCTTCGGTGTCGATCCCGCGCCGGCGCGAATACCGGTTCGCCCTCGGCCTGCCGCGCGCGGTGCGCGAGGACCTGGCGGCCTTCCGCCCCAACCTGTTCCATCTCTCGGCCCCCGACTACCTCGGTTACAAAGCGCTGAAACTCGCCAAGGCCTGGAACATCCCCGCAGTGGCGTCGGTCCATACCCGCTTCGAGACCTACTTCCGCTATTACGGCTTCGGCTGGGCGGAGCGTGTGGCCAGCGGCTACCTGCGCAAGTTCTACGGCCAGTGCGCGCAGATCTATGCGCCCACGGAAAGCATGGCCCAGGTGCTGCGCGACGAAGGCATGAACCCGGACATCCGCATCTGGAGCCGTGGCATCGACAGCCAGTTGTTTCACCCCGCCAAGCGTGACGAGTCCTGGCGCGAGGCCCACGGCATCGGCCCGGCTGATGTGGTCGTGGCCTTCGTCGGCCGCCTGGTGCTGGAAAAGGGCCTCGCGGTGTTCGCCGACAGCATCGAGCGCTGTCGCGCCCTGGGCCGCAATCCGCGTGTGCTGGTGGTGGGCGATGGTCCCGAGCGCGCCTGGTTCGCCGAACGCCTGCCCGATGCGGTCTTCACCGGCTTCCTGCAGGGAGCCGATC
>CANISR010000248.1 GCA_947470105.1 Fidelibacterota bacterium
ATCGACGACCTGCTGGCCGCCTTCAAGCGCCGCGCCCTGGAGCACAAAATGACGGTGGCCATGGGCCGCAGCCACGGCATCCATGCGGAGCCCGTGACCTACGGCCTCAAGTTCGCCGGCTTCTACGCCGAGTTCGCGCGCAACCGCACCCGCCTGCTGGCGGCCCGGGAGGATATCGCGAGCTGCGCCATCTCCGGCGCGGTGGGCACTTTCGCGCACATCGATCCGTTCGTGGAGCAATACGTCGCCGAGAAGATGGGCCTGAAGCCCGAGCCGGTCTCGACGCAGGTCATCCCGCGCGACCGTCATGCGCAATACTTCGCGACCCTCGGCGTGATCGCCAGCTCCATCGAGCGCGTCGCCACCGAAATTCGCCACCTGCAGCGCACCGAAGTGCGCGAGGTCGAGGAGTACTTCTCGCCCGGCCAGAAGGGCTCCTCCGCCATGCCGCACAAACGCAATCCGGTGCTGACGGAGAATCTGACGGGCCTGGCGCGCGTTGTGCGCGGTTTCGTCGTGCCGGCCTTGGAAAACGTGGCCTTGTGGCATGAACGCGATATCTCGCATTCGTCCGTGGAACGCTACATCGGCCCCGACGCCACCATTACGCTCGACTTCGCCCTGGCCCGCCTCACCGGCGTCATCGACAAGCTGGTGGTCTACCCCGACGCCATCGCCAAGAACCTCAATATGATGGGCGGTCTGGTGTTCTCACAGCGCGTGCTGCTGGCGCTCACCCAGGCCGGCGTGAGCCGCGAAGACTCCTATGTCTATGTCCAGCGCAACGCCATGAAAGTCTGGAACGGCGGCGGCCAGCTCCTGGAACTGCTCAAGCAGGACAAGGACGTGACGGCGAAACTGCCGATCCCTCAGTTGGAATCTTTGTTCGACATGGCCTTCCATACCAAGCATGTGGACACCATCTTCAAGCGGGTCTTCGGAGAAACCTAACTCCTAAATGTGCACCGTCGTCATCCTGAGGCGCCCCGGCCATGCCTGGCCTGTGATCCTGGGCGCCAATCGCGACGAGATGTTGAACAGACCCTGGCTGCCGCCGGCGCGGCATTGGGAAGACCGGCCCGACGTCATCGCCGGCAAGGACGAGCTGGCCGGCGGCGCCTGGATGGGCCTCAGCGACACCGGCGTCGTCGCCTGTATCCTCAACCGTCACGGCACCTTGGGCCCCGCCGCCGGCAAGCGCAGCCGGGGCGAGTTGGTCCTGGAAGCCTTGGACCATCCGGACGCCGCGGGCGCCGCCGAGGCCCTGGCGGAGATCAGCCCCCGCGCCTACCGGCCCTTCAATATGGTCATTGCCGACAACCGCGACGCTTGGTGGGTCGCCCTGGCGGATCAAAAGGTCCGCGTCCGGCCGATCCCCACCGGGATTTCCATGTTCACCGCCGGCGAGCGCAACGACCCGGCGGACCCCCGGATTGCTACTTATCTGCCAAAATTCGATGCCGCCCCGATCCCGGACCCCGATGCCGGCGACTGGGGCGCCTGGAAAGCGATCCTGAGCACCACCGAAAACCAGGGCGAACGCGCCATGAGCTTTCGGCTGCCCAACGGCTTCGGGACGTCCTCATCCGCGCTGCTGGCTTTGCCGTCGCCGGCCAAGGCTTTCGGGGCCGATAAAACCCAACCCATCTGGCTGTTTGCGCCCGGCCCACCCGAGTCTTCGCCTTTTACGGCTATCGCGCGCGATTAGTTATCCACAGGTGGTGCTTATAGCGGCTGTTTTCCGGCCTTTCCGCAATATATAGGCTCTCGCGTTGTACCCCCCTTTCCCACCTGCTATATCCGGCCCTTAACACGCATCGGCGGGGAAAAACGTCATGGCCCGACGCAAACAAATCTACGAAGGCAAAGCCAAAGTCCTGTTCGAGGGCCCGGAGCCCGGCACGCTCGTCCAGTATTTCAAGGACGACGCCACCGCCTTCAACAATAAGAAGAAGGGCACCATCACCGGCAAGGGCGTGCTCAACAACCGCATCTCCGAATACCTGATGATGCGGCTGGAAGAGATCGGCATCCCCACCCACTTCGTGCGCCGCCTCAACATGCGCGAACAGCTGGTGAAGGAAGTGGAGATCATCCCGGTGGAAGTGGTGGTGCGCAATGTCGCCGCCGGCTCCATCGCCGAACGGTTCCACATCCCCGAGGGCACCCGCCTGCCCCGCTCGATCGTCGAGTACTATTACAAGAACGACCAGTTCAACGACCCCATGGTGTCGGAAGAACACATCACCGGCTTCGGCTGGGCGGCGATCCACGAGATCGACGAGATGCTGAACATGAGCCTCAGGGTGAATGATTTCCTCACCGGAATGTTCCTCGGCATCGGCATTCGTTTGATCGACTTCAAGGTGGAGTTCGGCCGCCTGTTCCACGAGAACGGCGACGTTCAGGTGGTGCTGGCCGACGAGCTGTCGCCCGACAACATGCGGCTGTGGGATTCCAAGACCAACGAGAAGATGGACAAGGACCGCTTCCGCCGCGACCTGGGCCGCATCGAAGAAGCCTACCAGGAAGTGGCCCGGCGCCTCGGCATCCTGCCCGAGAGCGGGCCCACCGATGTCAAAGGCCCCTCGACCCTGCAGTAACCAAACAATCCCGGGCCCAGTCCCGGGATTGAAGTATCAGGAGACCCGCGTTGAAGGCGAAAGTGCACATCACCCTGAAAAACGGGGTGCTCGATCCTCAAGGCAAAGCCGTCGAACACGCCCTGCACGGCCTGGGGTTCCCCAGCGTCGGCGATGTACGCCAGGGCAAGTTCATCGAACTCACTTTGACCGAAACCGACAAGGCAAAGGCCAAGAGCCAGGTCGAAGCCATGTGCAAGGCGCTGCTGGCCAACACGGTGATCGAGAACTACAGCGTCGAGGTGATGGACTAGACCGATGAAAGCCGCCGTCATCGTCTTCCCCGGCTCCAATTGCGACCGGGATGTGGCTGTCGCCCTGCATCAGAGCATCGGCGCCGCCCCCACCATGGTCTGGCACCGCGACACGTCGCTCCCCGACCTCGACCTCATCGTCGTCCCGGGCGGGTTCTCCTACGGCGACTACCTGCGTTGCGGCGCCATGGGCGCGCACTCGCCGGTCATGAAGGAAATCAAGAAGGCCGCCGACAAAGGCGTGCGGGTGCTGGGCATCTGCAACGGCTTCCAGGTTATCACCGAAGCGGGCCTGCTGCCCGGGGTGCTGATGCGCAACCGGGGCCTCAAATACGTCTGCAAAGACGTGCACCTGAAGGTCGAGGACTCCCAGAGCGCCTTCACGACAAAATACAGCGTCGGCGATGTGGTGCGCATTCCCATCGGCCACGGCGAAGGCAACTACTTCGCCGACGACGAGACCTTGAAACGCCTCGATGGCGATGGCCTGGTGGCGTTCCGCTATTGCACGCCAGCTGGTGAACTCACCGACGACGCCAATCCCAACGGCTCCCAGCGCAATATCGCCGGCATTTTCAATAAATCCCGCACCGTGCTCGGCATGATGCCGCACCCGGAGCGCCTGTCCGATCCCAAGCTCGGCGGCACCGACGGCCGCAAGATGTTCGAGAGCCTGGTGGAGACCCTGTCTTGAACCACGCCCCCAAAAAGATCACGCCCGAAGACGTCAAAAGCCACGGCCTCAGCCCGGACGAATACAAAAAGGTCCTCACCATCATGGGCCGCGAGCCCAATATGGTGGAACTGGGCATCTTCTCGGTGATGTGGTCGGAGCACTGCTCCTACAAGTCGTCGAAGAAATGGCTCAAGACCCTGCCCACCAAAGCGTCCTGGGTGATCTGCGGTCCCGGCGAGAACGCCGGCGTCATCGATATCGGCGACGGCATGGCCGCCATTTTCAAGATGGAGAGCCACAACCACCCGAGCTTCATCGAGCCCTACCAGGGCGCCGCCACCGGCGTCGGCGGCATCTTGCGCGACGTCTTCACCATGGGCGCGCGGCCCATCGCCAATATGAACGCGCTGCGCTTCGGCGATCCCAAGCACCCCAAGACCCGGCACCTGGTGGCCGGCGTGGTGGCGGGTATTGGCGGCTACGGCAATTGCGTCGGCGTGCCCACCGTCGGCGGCGAGGTCAATTTCCACTCCAGCTACAACGGCAACATCCTGGTCAACGCCATGACCGTGGGTTTGGCCAAGACCGACAAGATTTTCTATTCGGGCGCTTCTGGCGTCGGCAACTCGGTGATCTACGTCGGCTCCAAGACCGGCCGCGACGGCATCCACGGCGCCAC
>CANISR010000249.1 GCA_947470105.1 Fidelibacterota bacterium
ACCCTCGAAGACCTCAGCGGCAACACGGTCTATGCCCAGGGCCGCCAGGCGATCGAAAGCATGGCGGGATTTGAAGACAGCCTCTTCAGCCATGCCGACGACATCTCACGCCAGGATCCGGGCGTCGGCTTCAGCGGCTTCGTCAAGGGCGGCAGCGCCTTCGGCAAGCGCGATGCCTATGGCGACCAGGCGGGATCGTCGGTGACGCGTCCCTATGTCATGGGCGGCCTCGACTACCGGTTCGCCCCGGAAGCCGCCGCCGGTTTCGGCGTCGGCTACGCCGACGGCACCGACAAGTTCGACAACAACGTCGGCCGCACCAAGACGAAGACGACCTCCATCCAAGGCTTCGTTTCGGCGGGCATGGGCGGCAGCGTCGTGTTCTCCGCGGTCGGCGGCTACGGCTGGACCAAGTTCACCACCAGCCGCACGCTGTCCTCCCTGAGCCGTACCGCGGCCTCGTCCCACAATGGCACGGTCTGGTCCTTGGGCGCGAAAGTGGCCGCGCCCTTCGCCATCGATAACGGCTCGTCCATTGCGCCCTATGCTTTGGTCGATACCCAGAGCGCTACCATCGACGCCTATACCGAAACCGGCGCCAACAGCGCTTCATTGGTCGTGCCTCAGATCAAGATGAAGGAATCCGCCTCCGAACTCGGCGCCAACTTCCGCGTGCCCATGGGCTCCGATGCGGCGGGCGTCACCGCGAACCTGACCGCGGGCTGGCGTTACCTGCTGAACAAGGGCAGCGATAGCTTCTCTACGCGCATCACCGGCTCGACGGTTGCCTTCAATAGCTTGATCCTCTCGCCCGGCAAGAACTCCGCCCATCTCGCGGCGAGTTTGGGTGCCGTGCTTGGCAGCGGCCTGACGGGTTCCATCGGCTATCAGGGCCTCCTGAGCAGCCGCCGCAGCATCCACGCGCTGGAAGCCCGGATCGTATTGAAGATGTAATGCGCGGCTTGCCGCCACGTGAGACGGTACCTTGTTGTCCTGCTAGGGCTTTGGCTTGGCGCGCCCTTACCGGGCGCCGCCAAGCCGATCTCTTACGTCGGCGGCACCATGCTGATGCAGGAGAACGACGCCTCCCAGCGCGCGGTAGGTTTCGACACCACCGTCACGCCCAACATGGCGGTGGCGTTCCATGTTCAGGAACACACTCGCGGCTCCAATTTCACCATGTTGGGACCGCAGCTCAATTTTCTGGTGCGGCGATGGAATATGCCGGACGGGCAGGGCAACATCTTCGCCATGACCGGCGCGGGTACGACCATCGACCGCGGCGACATGAGGCCGGCGGTGTGGACGGGGCTGCTCGCGGACTACGAAACGCGGCGGATTTTCTTCTCCTACGAGGCGCGGCTCATGTACGCCAAGGATGTGGAGAAATCGGCCTGGCAGCGGGCGAGGGTAGGGGTGGCGCCCTATCTGGGCAGATACGAGGACATCAACACCTGGCTCATGGTCCAGGTCGACCGCTACGACGAGAAGCATTTGTCGACTCACCACATTTCGACGCTGCCGGCGACCGACGTCACCCCGCTGGTGCGTTTAATGTACAAGACGTTCATGCTCGAGGGCGGCGTCTCCCTCCGCGGAAAAGTCATGTTCAACTGGATCCAGCAGTTTTAGGATTAGACTCATGCGCAGCATCCTGATCGCCGTATTTTCCCTGATCGCCGTGTCCGCGAGCACCGCGGCGCGGGCGGAGACCATCGTCGCCAACGTCAACGGCATGGTCTGCGCCATGTGCGTGACGGGCATCGAGAAAAGCTTCCGCAAAGTTCAGGCGGTCGATGCGGTCAAGGTGGACCTGGAGACCAAGAAGGTCACGGTGCGCACCAAGGACGGACAATCCCTCGACGACGCCACCGTCACCAAGACCATCATCAACGCGGGTTATGCCGTCACCGGCATCTCGCGCTCGCGCTAATTCCTTGGATCGGACTCCCGCGAGCGGCACGGCACTCGCGGGCTTGGCGCTATTCACATCGTTGGGGACGTTGCTCTGCTGCGCGCTGCCGGCGGCGCTGGTTGCGATCGGCGCGGGCGCGGTTATGGCGGGCCTAGTCACCGCCGTCCCCGGCCTTGTGATCCTGTCGGAACACAAGGGCGTCATCTTCATCGTCGCCGGTGTGTTGCTGGCGGCGGCGGCGGCGGCCCGTCATTTGGGCCGTGAAGCGCCATGCCCGGCTGATCCAGCGCAGGCCTTGGCCTGTGGACGCTTACGCCGCTGGGGCGGGATGATGCTTGCCGTATCCGCCGCGATCTACGCGGTCGGATTTTTCTTCGCCTATGGATTTGCGCTGTTGGCCTGACTTAGGCCGCGGCCATCATTCCGGCCACGTCTTTCCAGAACCGCAGTTTCGGAAAATCGACTTCCACCAGGGCGAAAATAGCCAACAGGCCCACCACGCCCAGGGGCTCGACGCCGTGACGGGCGCTCAGTCTGATGATGTGTTCGCTGGCCTGTTGCGCTGTGCTCATTCGTCCGCTCCTCCACGTGATGAGGGAAATATGCACTTTGGGTGAATGTTGTCATATAAAAACAGCCTTCGACCCGCTATCACCCCCGGAATATTCGCACGACGGGAATGGCCGAGCCCTCACGCGGATCTTGGTTGCGCTGCAACCTGCCCGCCTAAGCCGCCGGCGGGATTTTACGGCTGGTAAATCTTGTCGAACACGCCGCCGTCGTTGAAGTGGGTGGCCTGGGCTTTGCCCCAACCGCCCAATTCATCGATGGAGAACAGCTTCACTGCCGCAAGAGGCTTCGGCGCGGCGGCGGCTGCTGACTCGAGGCGCGGGCGATAATAGTTCTTGGCAATAATCGCTTGGGCTTCCGGCGTATAGAGGTACTGCAGGTAGGCTTCGGCCACAGCGCGGGTGCCTTTGGCATCTACCACTTTATCGATCAGCGCCACCGGCGGTTCCGCGAGGATGCTCTCCGACGGCACGATGATCTCGAACTGTTCGGCGCCGAATTCCTGCAGCGTCAGGTAGGCTTCGTTCTCCCACGAGATGGCCACATCGCCGAGGCCGCGCTGGGCAAATGTGACGGTCGAGCCGCGCGCGCCGGAATCAAGCACCGGCACGTTCTTATAGAGCTTGGCCACGAATTCGCGGGCCTTGTCCTCGCTGCCGGCGTTGGCATGCAAAGCATGACCCCACGCGGCCAGATAGTTCCAGCGTGCGCCCCCGGAGGTCTTGGGATTTGGCGTGATGACCGAGATGCCGGGTTTCACCAGGTCGTCCCAATCCTTGACCTTCCACGGGTTGCCTTTGCGCACCAGGAACACAATGGTCGAGGTGTAGGGCGTGCTGTTCTGGGGCAGGCGGGTCTGCCAGTTGGCGGGCAGCGACTTGGCGCGCTCCGCAATCACATCGATGTCATAGGCTAATGCGAGTGTGACCACGTCGGCCTTGAGGCCGTCGATGACGGCGCGGGCCTGGCCGCCTGATCCGGCATGGGATTGCTGGATGGTAAGATTGTCGCCGGTCTTGGCTTTCCATTCCTTGGAAAAGGCCGCGTTGATCTCCTTATAGAGCTCGCGCGTCGGATCGTAGGACACGTTGAGCAAGGTCACGTTCTTGGCGGATGCCGCGCCGGAGATCGCCACCGCCGAAAATAGAAATACCGCGGCAAGTGATGTGAACTTCATGAGCAACTCGAATCCTTAAACTTCATACTGGCCGGACTTGACCGGGCACAGTCAAGCTGCGGGCAGCCGGACAGCGCCAGGATCACGGGATTGGGATACACATTGGGAATCGATAACGCCACTGCGCCCGGGGCGTTCCCGGGTGCGGCCGTATCTGAAGGCTGACGGAGCTAAGGCTTAACGTATGACCAGCCCTGCTCCTGCAACTCCATGACGCGGACAATGCCGGCCGGCACAACCTTCACGCCCGGCAGCGGGGTTATGGTGAGCCCTTCACGTTTTTCGGCGGCCATCTTGGCGTTGTTGCACATGCTGAGGGCGAGGCCGGGGATGGCGGCTTTGGCTTCCTCGATGCGCTCTTTGACCTGCGATTTATCGCTGCGCAGCATCGAGATACCCGGCCCGTAAGCCACCACCTCGACCTCCAGCGCTTCGCCCTTGCTGTCGTAGTACTTCTTGGCGTTCAGGGCGTTGCCGAGCACAATGTTCATGGTCTGCAGGTCGTCGGTGTTGATCTGCAGCAAGAGGCGATGCGACTTCGGGGTGGACTGCTGGGCGGCCGCGGGTGGCCCACTGATCAGCAT
>CANISR010000250.1 GCA_947470105.1 Fidelibacterota bacterium
ACGCGCGACGGGCGGGGCCTGCGTCAGTTCGTGACCCCCGGCTTCTTCATGAGCGCTGTCGCCTTATCCAAGGTGGCGGCGTAATTCTCCAGCACTTGCGCTGTAATGCCCGCGTATTGGTTGGCTTCGTCCCAGCGTTTGCCTTCGATGGCCTCGCGCACGCCGGGAAGCGTCTTCACGCCGTAGCCGGTCTGCAGCCCGGGCGCATAGATCATGCTCTTGTACCAGGGCCGACCCGGGAGGCCTTTCGGATCCATGAGGCTGCGGTCGATGTTCGCCAGCAGGGCGTTGACCTGGGCCAGTTGCGCCGGCGCTGCGCCGTTCTGGTTGGCAGCGCGCGCGGAATCGAACTCGCCGGCGGAACGCTTGAGGCGCGCCACGGCGTTGTCCAGCTTGGCGAACTCGATGGCAGGCACGGCCCCTTCCGCCGGCGGCGGGAGAACCTGCTTTGTCGGGTCGGCGGCGGACTTGAACGCTCCGCTCTTCAATAAACGATCCAGGGTCTCGGCGCGTTTGCGCTGGTCGTCGGCGAGTTTATGGAGTTCGCCCACATAGCGTCCCATGGTATCGGAGAAATCCCCGAAGCGCATGGGCAAGACGTCGGCATTGGCGGTGCGCAAGGCCAGGCGGCCGGCGGTTTTGGCGAGCATCACGCCATAGGCGAAATTGGGATCGCCAAACCGAATGTAGTGATCGAAGGAGTCATAGGCAGAGTGATAAATACCGTCGTTCACGGCTTCTCCGCCGTAGCCGATATTGATGGCGGCTAGGCCCAGGTGTTGCAGGAACGGCGTGTAGTCCGAGCCTGAGCCCAAGGCGCCGATGAGCATGTCGCCACCTTTGGCGGCTGCCTCCACGTTGGCGGAATCGCCGCCGCCGGTGCGGTCATAGGCGTTGGTCTCGACCCGCGCCCGCAGGCGTTCCAGCACGCTTACGCCGGTTTGTGGATCGGTGAGGTCTCCTGCGATCTGGTTGACGACGTGCTGCAGGGAGTGGGTGCCAGCGGCGCCCAGGAAGCCGCGGCTGTTACCGTCGGAGTTGATGTAAAGTACGCCCTTCTTGGCGAGATCGGTCGCATGCTGTTCGGCCCATTCGGTAGATCCCAGCAAGGCCGGCTCCTCGCCGTCCCAACTCGTGTAGACCAAGGTGCGTTTGGGCTTCCAGCCGTCCTTCACCAGCTTGCCGATGGCTTGCGCTTCCGCCAGCATGGCCACGTTGCCCGAGAGCGGATCATTGGCGCCGAACACCCAGCCGTCGTGATGGTTGCCCCGGATCACCCATTGATCGGGGAACTCCGCACCCTGGATGGTCGCGATGACGTTATAGAGCGGCTTCAGACTCCAGTCGGATTGCTCGACTATGTGGACCTTCGTCGGTCCCGGGCCCATGTGATAGGTGATCGGCAGCGCACCGCGCCAGGCCTCGGGAACCAGCGGGCCGGCGAGCGCGGCCAACAAAGGCTGTGCATCTCCGTAAGAAATCGGCAGCACCGGAATCTTGAGGACGGTCTCAGCCGTTTCGCGGGTCAGCCGCTTGGCGTCCCGGGTGGCTCCGATATTGGGCGTCAGCGGATCGCCGGGGCGCACGGGCATATCGAGCACGGAGCCGCGCTGCACGCCCTGGGGCGGGCGCGCGCCTCCCTTGGGATAGGTTTCTTCCGAGCCATAACCATCGTCGGCCGGGTCCGAATAGATGATGCAGCCGACCGCGCCGTGCTCCTGGGCCAGCTTCGGCTTCAACCCGCGCCAGCCGCCACCGTAGCGGGCTACGACGATCTTGCCTTTGACACTGATGCCATTGCGCGCCAAGACCTCGTAGTCTGCGGGCATGCCCTGGTTCACGTAGACCACATCGGCGGTAACATCGCCGTCCCCGCCGAAGGCGGTATAGGCCGGCAGTTCATCCGCCACTTGTGTGGAGGTGCGGTCGCCGGCGACGGGGCCTTCCGTCAACGTCGCTTTATGCGTGGTGGGTGTCACCATCTCGATGGAGATATTCTTTGGCGTTGGGTACATCACGTAGAAGGTTTCGATGCGGGCGTCCCAGCCCCACTCCTTGAACTTGGCGAGGATGAAGTCCGCATTGGCCTTGTTGTGGGGTGCGCCCACGTGATTGGGCGCCGACGACATCTGCTGCATCCAGTTCCGCAGATCCGTGGGATTGAGCTGGGCATCGAACTTGGCTTCCAGGGTGCGCTGGGCCTGCTCACTGTCGGGTCTGAAGCCGAACATTGCTGGACGCGGCGCCTCGGCGGCGGCGGCCATCAGGGGAACCAAGGCCGCGGTGGCGAGCAGGAAACGCGCGGCGGATCTGGAGATGAAACGGCTCATGGCCTTACCCCTCATGAATTGCAAACCCCACGCTACTGTGGCGCGGGGCGCGGCCGGGCTCAAGGCCCCGGGCCTACTCTTTTTGGGGCAGTGCCGTGGAAAGGCTGGTCGAGACCTCGACGAAGACCAGGCCTTTGTGGGCGAAGGCTTCAGCCAGCACTGGGCCAATCTCGTCCTCGCGGGCGACCTTTAAAGTTTTGGCGCCGTAGGCCCGGCCGATGAACTGGAAGTCGGGGTTCACCAGCTCTGTGGCCGTACGCTGGCCCGGAAAGGCGCGCTCCAGATTCACCCGGATGGCGCCATAGCTGTTGTTGTTGGCCAGGATCACGACCAGGGGCAGCCTACGCTCGGCTGCGACGGCCAGTTCGTTGCCCCCCATGAGAAAACCCCCATCGCCGATCAGGCAGATGACCTGGCGGCCGGGAAACCTGAGGCCAGCGGCGGTGGCTGCGGGAATGCCGAAGCCCATGGAGCCGGTGACCAGGCACAGAACTCTCTGATCCGGCCGAAGGGGAAAGTGGCGATAGAGCATGGCCGGGCTGATGCCTGCATCCATGGCGAACAGCGCGTCTTTTGCAGCATGGGGCGAAAGCGCCGCGATCACATTGCCGAACACCACGCCGTCGGCGGCGGTGCGCGGAGTCCAGGCATGACGCGCCACGTAAAGGTCATGGAGCCGCGCGGGCCAGGCGCTCTCGCCAGGGCGCCCGTGACCCGTCAAGGCGTCCAGGAAAAGACCGGCGTCGCAAGCGGCGCCCACCGTCGGCGCGAAGTTGCGCCCTAATTGCTCTGGGTCTTGATTTATGTGGATCAGAGTCTGACCCGGGGCGGGGAACGTATAGCCGAAGGTGGAAAGGTCACCGAGGCGCGTGCCCACCGCCAGGACCAAGTCGCTCTCGGCATAGGCCGCCTTCTGGGCGTCGGTGGTGAAGAACCCAAGCTCACCGGCGAACATCGGGTGGGCCGTGGGCAACAAATCGAAGCGGCGGAAGGCGCCGAGCACCGGGATCTTCCAGGCCTCGGCGAAGCGCCGCAAACGGTCGCGACCCTCGCCATAGGTGAGTTCACCGCCGCCGATCAACAGCGGTTTCTTCGCCTTGCTCAGAAGCTCCACCACTTCCGCTATGGTGTCCGGCGATGGCGATATACGGCGCGGAGCATAGGGCGCGGGTATCGTGATATCTGCGATTTCATCGAGCACATCTTCGGGCAATGCCACTACCACCGGTCCCGGCGTGCCGCCGTACGCGGCGGCGATGGCCTGGGCCATGATCTCGCCTACGCTGTTGGGGTCGGTGACCTCGGCGCTCCACTTGGCGGTTCCAGCGAAAAATTTGCTGTAGTCCAGTTCCTGGAACGCGCCGCGGCGCAGATGGGCTCTTGGCACCTGCCCCACCAGCAGCAGGAACGGCACCGCGTCCTCCGCGGCAGTCATCATCGCGAGAGCCGCGTTGGCTGAACCTGGGCCGCGGCTCACGGTGCAGACGGACAGCCGCCCAGTAAGCCTGGAATCCGCCACCGCCATGAGGCCGGCGCCGCCCTCATGCCGGCAGGTGACCACATCGATGCTGCTGCGGCCCAGTTCATCCAGCAGCGGCAGGTAACTTTCGCCGGACACGCCGTAGGCGCGGTCCACGCCCTCGGCTTCCAGCATGGCGACGATCACACCCGCGACGGTTTGCCGGTTAAGCACGCTGTTCTCTCCCTCTCCCTCACGTGCTTTTCTATCGACTCTGAGGCAGATTTCCTATCTCGTTGAGAGCCTTTCAGGGGTATCCAAAATGCACATCCGCTCATATGCAGCCTTGGCGTTTATCCTGCTGGCCTCCAGCGCGGCCCAGAGCCAGGAAGCTCTGCGGGAGTCCAAACCCGGCCGTCCTTCCATCGGCGCCTGGGGCGTG
>CANISR010000251.1 GCA_947470105.1 Fidelibacterota bacterium
TGCCGCGGCCTTGCCGCTGCGGCTGTGGTCCTGACACTCACCGCAGGTCCGGCCTCCGCGGGACGCTTCATCTTCGATGAAGAGAACGATTCCATCGGAAAATTCGGCGACCGCCACTTCACCCAGGGCATCCGCCTCGGGTACCTGTCGGACCGCATTGCCGGCGACAGCGGATGGAATTCCCCCTACGCGTGGCTGTCGTCCATAAGCCCGATCTTCGACACCGGGCCTGGCCAAGACCGGCGTATGGAAATCACCATCGGCCAGAGCATGTTCACGCCTGCCAATTTACGCCTCATCAACCCCGATCCTACCGACCGCCCTTACGCGGGCTGGCTTTACTCCGGCGTGAGTCTGTTTCAGCAGAGCGGACAGATGCTGGAAACGTTCAACGTGGAACTGGGTGTCGTCGGCCCTGCGGCGCTCACGCACCAGGCGCAGGATCTTGTGCACGACTTGCTCAAAGACCGGGAAGCGAATGGATGGGCCTACCAGCTCAGGAATGAACCGGGCCTGGTGGCAAGTTATGAGCGCCGGTGGCGTTTTGAAAAGCCCTTGGGCGGCGGGTTCGGCTTCGACCTGATCCCTGCCGCCGGCCCCGCCATCGGAAACGTCCTGAGCTATGGTGAAGCCGGAGCGACTGTGCGGCTGGGGCAAAATATGGCAGTGGACTATGGCCCGGGTCATATCCAGCCCGGGCGCGGCGGCGCCGATTGGTTTGATGACAGCGCCATCGGCCCGCGTTCGTTCGGCTGGTATCTTTACGCGGGCGCCCGCGGACGCGTGGTGGCGCGCAACATCTTCCTCGACGGGAATACATTCACCCGCAGCCGCAGCGTCGACAAGAAGGTATTCGTCGCCGACATCACCGGCGGCGCGGCGCTGTATTGGTCGCACCGCATCAAGCTGGATGTCGCCTTTACCCAGCGCTCACGGGAATACGCCAGCCAGCCGCGGCCCGACCGCTTCGGGGCCGTGACGATTTCTTTCGGGCTTTGAGAGCGATTACTTCGCCACGCCGCCGGCTTTGCGGACGGTAAACCGGGTCAACTGCATCTTGGGCTGTTCCCAAAGAGGCGCCAGTTCGGCCGCCTTCAGGTAGTCGAAGTACGCCTCCCGGACCTTGCCCAACTCCTCCAGAGCAATGGCGCGGTTGTAGTAGGCCTTCTCCGGCTCCAGTGGCATCAGCTCGATGCCCTTAGTGAGGGAGGCAACACCCTCAGCCCAGCGCTTGAGCGCGACCATGGAGGCACCGTGGTTGACGTGCAGCTCGGCGATGCTCGGGTCCACGCGGCGGCCGTCCTCGAAGTCCTTGATGGCTTCGGCGAACCGCTGTTCGGAGAAGTACAGCACGCCGCGATTATTGAGGGTCCCGGCCCGGTCAAACCCGACCAGGTCGTTTTCCTTGATCGTCATGGTGCAGACTTCGATGGGGCTGATGCCGATCAGTGAACCGGTGAGCTGGATCGACAGGACTTCCTCGCCCTTACTGATGGCGCGGGTCATTTCGTAGCAGGTCTGCGCCATGCCTCCGTTCAGGATGATCACCGCGGCGTTGACCGGCGCTGCGATCACGGAAGAAACCATGACGCTGAAAAACGCGAATGTTTTGTAAGAAAAACGGGTCATGCGGACCTCCCTCGTTTGTTCGCATTGACCCGTATTAGACCACGAATTGGTCGCGGATGCACGTTTGGCGAAAGCGGGAGCCCCTCCCCCTCCCCGGATAGGGAGAGGGAGGCCGCATGTAGTAATTAAATTCCGCCGACGATTTCCTCGGTCATTTTCTTCGCATCCCCGAACAACATCATGGTGTTGTCGCGGTAGAAAAGCTCGTTATCCACGCCGGCATAGCCCGCCGCCATGGAGCGTTTGACGAACAGGACGGTCTTCGCCTTTTCCACGTCCAGGATCGGCATGCCGTAGATGGGGCTGGTGGGGTCGGTCTTGGCGACGGGGTTGGTGACGTCGTTCGCCCCGATGACGTAGACCGCGTCGGCGGTGGAGAACTCGTGGTTGATCTCCTCCAGTTCGAACACCTCGTCGTAAGGCACGTTGGCTTCCGCCAGCAGCACGTTCATATGGCCGGGCATGCGGCCCGCCACCGGGTGGATGGCGTATTTCACATCCACGCCTTCCTTCTTGAGCTTGTCGGCCATTTCTCTCAAAGCATGCTGGGCCTGAGCGACCGCCATGCCGTAGCCGGGCACGATGATCACCTTGCTCGCATTCTTCATGATGAAGGCGGCGTCATCGGCCGAACCGGCTTTGTGCGGCCGCGCCTCTTTCTTGCCGCCCGCAGCAGCCGCGGTATCGCCGCCGAAACCGCCGAGGATGACGTTGAAGATCGAGCGGTTCATGCCCTTGCACATGATGTAGGACAGGATCGCGCCCGAAGAGCCCACCAGCGCGCCGACGATGATCAGCAAGCTGTTCTGCAGCGTGAACCCGATGCCCGCCGCCGCCCAGCCGGAGTAGCTGTTGAGCATGGACACGACCACCGGCATATCGGCGCCGCCGATGGGCAGGATCAGGAGGAACCCCAGCAGGAAGGACAGCCCCATGATGGTGAAGAACATGGGATAGCTCTCACTGGTGCAGAACATGACGATCAGCACGACGATGGCGATACCCAGGGCCGCGTTGAGGAAATGCTGCCCTTTGAACACCAGCGGATTGCCGCTCATCAGGCCTTGCAGCTTGGCGAAGGCGATGACCGAGCCGGAGAACGTGATGGCGCCGATGGCCAGGCCTAAGGACATTTCCACCAGACTTCCGGGGGGAATCTCGCCCACCGAACCGATGCCGTAGCTTTCCGGCGCCAAAAGCGCGCCAGCCGCGACGAGCACCGCGGCCATCCCCACCAGGCTGTGGAAGGCCGCCACCAGTTGCGGCAAGGCCGTCATCTGGATCTTCTTGGCGATGACCGCACCGATGGCGCCGCCGAGGGCGATGCCGCCGACGATCCAGGCGTACTCCTGCACCACTGGCGACGTGAGCGTGGTGATGATGGCGATGGTCATGCCGACCATGCCCAGAGTGTTGCCCTGACGGGCGCTCTCCGGGCTGGAGAGACCGCGCAAGGTCAGGATGAAGAACACCCCGGCGACGATATAAGCGAAAAGGGTTGCTCCGAGGGCCATGACTATTTGCCCTTCTTCTTGAACATGGAGAGCATTCGCTGGGTCACGATGAAGCCCCCGAAGATATTCACCGAGGCCAGCACCACGGCGCAGAAGCCGAGGATCTTGGACAGCCCGACTTCAGCGGGGCCGGCGGCAAGAATGGCGCCGACGATGATGACGCTGGAGACAGCGTTGGTGACGGCCATGAGCGGCGAGTGCAGCGCCGGCGTGACGCTCCATACCACATAGAAGCCGACGAACACGGCGAGTGCAAAGATGGTGAGCAGATACCAGAAATCGCCCGGGCCATGAGTGGTGAGCGCGGTTACATGTTCCATGATGTGTCCCCTTCCTAACCGGCTAATGCCGGGAGCACTACCTGGCCGTCTTTGGTGACCAGGGTGCCTTTGACCAGTTCGTCATCCCACTTCATCTTGAGCTCGCCGGTGCCCTTCTCGAGCATAGGTGAGACAAAATTGAAGATGTTCTTGGCGAACAGGTTGCTCGCGTCCCGTCCCAGACGCGCGGACATATTGGTGTAGCCCAGGATGGTGACACCGTTCGCGGTAACCGTGGCCTTGTCGGCGACAGTCCCTTCCACGTTACCCCCTGCCTCGGCCGCGAGATCGACGATGATCGATCCCGCGCGCATCCCCGCGACCATGGCCGCGTTCACCAGTTTGGGCGCCGGCCGTCCCGGGATCAGGGCGGTGGTGATGAGGATGTCGGACTTGAGCACCTCGGCGTGAATGGCTTCCGCCTGCTTGCGCTTGAAGTCGTCGTCCATTTCCTTGGCATAGCCGCCGGCGGTCTGGGCGGCTTTCATCTTTTCCTCGTCGACGACGATGAATTTGCCGCCGAGGGATTCCACCTGCTCCTTGGTGGCGTAACGCACGTCTGTGGCATAGACGACGGCGCCCATGCGTTTGGCGGTGGCGATGGCCTGGAGGCCGGCCACACCGGCGCCGAACACCAGCACCCGGGCCGGGGCGATGGTGCCCGCCGCAGTCATCATCATCGGCATGGCGCGTCCGAAGGTGGCGGCGGCATCGACCACGGCCTTGTAGCCGGCCAGGTTTGACTGGGACGACAGAA
>CANISR010000252.1 GCA_947470105.1 Fidelibacterota bacterium
AGCAGCGTTCACGTTACGCGAGTCACGACCACCACGGCCATGACCGAACGGTAAGCGAACGGTCAGTTTGAGCTGAACAATAAAAAAGGCCCGGCGGTTTTCCGCCGGGCCTTTGCTTATGGGCCTTCTAGCGCGCCGGCTTCTGGAACAACAGCGTGAAGCGGTCACTCTCGCCGATGGCTGTGTATTTGGCGCGGTCCTTGTCGCCCTCGGCGTAGTTCGGGGGCAAGGTCCAGACACCCTTGGGATAGTCCTTGGTGTCCTTCGGATTGGCGTTGATGTCGGACTTAGACACCAGCTTGAAGCCCGAAGCCTCGGCCATTTTGATGGCGGCGTCTTCGCGCACATAGCCCGTGCCGCCCTTGTCGTCGGTGGCGGTGGGATTGGCGCGGTGTTCCTCGATGCCGAGGTGGCCTCCGGGCTTGAGGGCGGTGAACATGGCGTCGAACATGGCCTTCTCGGCGCCGTCGCTCATCCAGTTGTGGATGTTACGAAAGGTCAGCACCATGTCCATGGACCCGGCCGCGACCGGCGAGAGCTTCTTATCACCCGGCGACAATTGCACCACTTCAGCTTTGGCGAAGGCCGGGTTCTTCTGGCCGAGGTCCTTGAGGCGCTTGGCCAAGGCACTCTTATCCGGGCTCGCGGTATCGGCGGCTACGTAACGGCCTTTCTCGGCCACCACAGGCGCCAGGAACTCGGTCCACCAGCCGCCGCCGGGCCAGATTTCCATCACCGCCATGTCGTTCCTGAGACCGAAGAATTTCAACGTCTCAAGCGGGTGGCGGTGCGGATCGCGGGCCACATTGGCCGGCGTGCGCGCGGGTGCCACCAACGCGGCCCTCAGGCTGGTCTCTGTGGCGGCGTCCATAGCGGCCAGAACGGGACCAGCGAAAAGACCGGCGACGACAAACGCCGCCAGACCCAATTTGTGCATGTGCATAGATAATCTCCCTAAATAAGCGCGGCCGCAGTCTACGCGGGCGCATACTTGCCGGGGAGGGGGCGCCCGCCTATCTAGGGCGCATATACAGAGATGTGATCCACAGGTAACAAACGCGGGGCAAAAATGATCCAGATCAGGAAAAGCGCGGAGCGCGGTCATTTCGATTTCGGCTGGCTCGACACCCATCACACCTTCTCTTTTGGTGACTACCACGATCCCTCCGCCATGGGCTTCTCTGCGTTGCGCGTGATCAACGAGGACACCGTCGCTGGCGGCCACGGCTTCCCCACACATCCGCATCGGGACATGGAGATCATCACCTATATCCTGGAGGGCGCCCTGGAGCATAAGGACAGCCTGGGCACCGGTTCGGTCATCCGCCCCGGTGACGTGCAGCGCATGAGCGCCGGCACCGGCATCCGGCACAGCGAAGCCAATCCCCTCAAGGACCAGGCCACCAAGCTGCTGCAAATCTGGATCTTCCCCAAGGAGAATGGTCTGAAGCCGAGCTATGAACAGACCGCATTCTCGCGCGAAGAACGCGAAGGCAAGCTGCGCCTGGTGGGCTCCCAGGATGGCCGCGACGGCTCCGTGACCATTCACCAGGATGTGGATCTCTACGCCAGCCTGCTCAAGCCCGGCGAGAGCGTGAGCCTCTCCCTGAAACCCGAACGTTTGGCCTGGCTTCAGGTGGCGCGCGGCCAGGTGAGCCTCAACGGCCAGTCGCTCTCCCAAGGCGATGGCGCAGCGGTGACCCAGGAAACCGCGCTGACCATCGCCGGTGTGGAAGCGGCGGAAGTCCTATTGTTTGATCTGCCGCCGCTAAACTGAGTGCCATCACCCTGAGATGCCGCTAGGATGCAGGATCATCCTGGCGGCATCCGGACTTCATGGCCGACATCCTCTTCTATCCGCCCCTGCCCAGCCGGCCTCTGCTATTCGATCAGCTCTTCCGCAGCGTCTGGCATTTCCTGCCGGCGCTGGCGAAGATCGACCGGCTGATCTTTCCCTATGCCGGCGACGACTTTGCGCTGCTGGACGCCAGCCAGATCCTGGACATGGGCCGGATCTACATTAGCCGCGACCTCGATCCCGCCATCGCCGACCACGCACCCAAATACGCGGGCAAGATCCTGCTCGCGCAGACCAAAACCCGCGCCCCCGCCGACTATGCCGCGGCCTACCCCAATCTCAGAGGGGTCATCGTCTGGTCCTGTGGCGCCGCAACCGTGGCCGCCGCGCATGCCATCGCCGCCGCCACCGGCGCCGAGGTGGTGTTGGCCGATCCCTTCACCGTGCAGCAGGAGACCCTGCTGCTGATGCGCTTTGTCTACAAACTGTTCCCGCAGGAGGAGCTGGGCGCCCTGGTGAACGAATGCCACGGGCGCTTTCAGACGGGTCTCAAAGGCTGGCTACTTAAGGCTGGTAAGCCGCGCAACTTCAGCGCCTTCGGCAACGGACCGTCCCTGGCGAAGGTGGTCGAGGCCAAGATCGACCCTGGCCCGTCGGTGCGCGCGGTGTGCAATTCCACCATCGGCGACGAGGCGGCGCTGGCGCACCTGGACCCGGAGCTGCTGATCTGCGGCGACCCGGTGCAGCATTGGGGCGCTTCGCTCTACGCCGGCAGGTTCCGGGCCGACCTGAAGCGCGCCATGGCCAACCCGCGGCGCATGCTGATCACGCAGTTGGGCTATGTGCCCTATTTTACCGCGGTCATGCCTGAGGACACCCATGCGCGCGCCATCGGCATCGGCAACGACCGGCGGCCCAAGTTCAATATCGACCTCACCGGCGAATTCCTCACCGCCGCCACGGCCAATATCCTCACCATGCTGATGCTGCCCGTCGCGTTCACGATTGCAGGCGCCGGCAAGGGCACGGTGGACATCTTCGGCTGCGACGGCATGGCGTTTGCGCAGGCCACCAAGCCCTGGAGCCACGCCAACGAGGACGACTACATGGGCAGGATGGCGGTGACCCACCGCGTCCATCCCGGTTTCTGGCAGCGCAATTACGAAGAGGAATACTGGAGTTACTGCCAGGACCTCGAGGAGATCATGCAGCTCGCGGAAGGGCAGGGGATCACCATCCGTTCGCGCACGCCGTCCTTTGTGCCTGCGTTGGGCAAGAGATACGCGCGGATCGCCTAAACGACCTTCCCCGCCACCATTACCAGCGGCATGCGGACCTCGAACACCTCGTCCGCACGGTAGGTTTTTTCCAACTCTGCGACCAGCTCAGTCATCGCTTTGGTCGCCGTCGGATCGTTCTGGCTGAGGCGATAGGCTGACCAGGTGCGCATGAAGGCGAGGATCTGACTGAAGGTCCACTGCAGTTCGATGGCGAAGGCCGGGTGTGGGATGCGGGGGAAGGGGAACTTGATGTCGGCATCCCGGTAGCCATCCCAGTTGAGTTTGTTGTTGGGGGCCCAGAACGGCGCGATGATCGTGCGGAACCGCGTGGTGACCGCTTCATCGAAATCCTTCACCACATAGAACCAGTTGTAGGCCCAGGCCACGAACACGGCGTTGCTAGCCGCCGCGCGTTTTACTTCCGGCCAGAATGGATCGAAGTCGAACCAGTGCAGAGCATTCGACACCGTCACCAAGTCGGCCCAGCCATCGGGAAGGCCCGAGCGTTCGGCGGCCTCCACAGACCGGTGAGGACGGGGTTCCTCCGCGGTCATCCGCCGCCCCGACGAGCGTCTGCCAAAGGGGGATTCGGCAGACGGCAGTGGGCCTTAAGGGGAAATACTAAATTGATTCAATAGCTTGTTCTGAGCGCCACGCCGTCGGCACCCGCAAGCAGTCTAGACCTATCGCGCGAATTTTTCCATAGATACAACTTAAATACCAAATCAGTATACAGTTCATATAATATACCTTGTATACGAAAAGCGCCGGACCTATATAGCCGCCCATGACCCAACTTCCCCCCGTCGAGATGCCTGAAGGTTCGGTGTTGGCCTCCGCCGTGTCGGAGTTCGCGCGCTCCTTGCGCCGCGCCTTCGACCGCCGCGCCCGGGCCCTCGGCTACACTCAATACCAGTGGCGCGTTTTGCTGATGCTGGGCAAAGCCCAGGGGTCCAGCCAGGCCAGCCTCGCCGACAAGCTGGAAATGCAGCCGATAGCACTGGCGCGCATTCTCGACCGCATGGTCGCGGCGGGCCTGGTGGAGCGCCAGCCCGATCCCAACGACCGCCGCGCGGTGAAGCTGTTCCTCACGGC
>CANISR010000253.1 GCA_947470105.1 Fidelibacterota bacterium
CTTCGGACAACTGCACCGCCGCCGGCGCCTGCCCTTGCTGCGGGTTCCACTGCCAGCCGCCGTTGCCCGAGGTCATGGCGCCGATAGGCGTACCGTCCGGCAGCGACAGGAAGATCGTGCCGGCGGTGATCTGCCCGCCGGCGGAGATCCCCGTGGGGCGGTTGACGATCTGAATGTCCCCGGTGACCGGGTCGTAAGACGCAAACACCTTCGTGCCGCGGATCCCGATGGTGCCCACGGGGGTCTTGAACACCATGTTGTCTTCGCCGGACTTGGCGATGGTCCCGGAGATAAACGTCGCAGCTCCGGACACGAGCGACAGAGTCAATTTGCCGCCATGGTTGGCCGGGTTATAGGTCAACTCATCGAGAACCAGCTCGCCCTTCTCGCCCAAACCCAACGTGGTGCCGTCGATCATCACCAGGCCGATCTTGGCCCCTGCCCCCGTCTCAAGAATGTCGCCCATATAGATAAGATCGCCGACCTTGAGGGTCACTTCGGTTCCGTCCGCGCGCGTCGCGGTGGCGCCGCCGGTCAGCGAGCGGACCTGGCCGATGGGATTATTGGGCGCAGCGGCGGGTGCGGCGGCGGCGTATTGATCGTGATTGGCCGCGCCTGCAAAGCCCGCCACCTGCTTGCCAGGAATATGTGTGCCGTGCCCGTCGCCGAGGCTTGGGGGATGATCGACAACGAAGAAGTTCTTGATGACGTAGCGGCCGTGCTCAGGCGATACGATGATCAGGTCGCCGCCACTGCGGGAATACATGCCCTGCAGCAGGATATCGCGAGCAACGACAACTTCTCCGTTCTCAGGCGTGAGGACATGTACGCCATTCGGTTGTGGCGACTCACCTGATGCGAAGGAGGTTCTCATCATGGCGCTTTAACTCGGCGGCAAGGTGAGCGCCGCGCCGATCCTGTCAAACTCCAGGCGGCCGATGGCGGCGAGCAACTGAAACGTCGCGATCCGCGCGTCATAGACCGCGGAGGTGTATGCGATGCGCGCGGAGTAAACCTCGTTCTCGGCATCGAGCACGTTGATCACGGTCTCCTTGCCGGACTCGCGCAGCTTCTTGCGCGCTTCAAACACTTCCGAGGCGATATTGACCGCGTTCTCGAGCAGTGCAACGCGCTCGGTGGTGGTCTCCAGGGTCTGCCAGGCGAGCCGGGTCTGCTCTTCAGTCTTGCGCCGGGTTTCGGCTGCGTCGTTCATGCGCGCCACTTCGTCGTAAGCCGCCTGGGACGTGCGCGCGGTGGTGCCGAAACCGTTGAAGAGATTCCAGGTCATCTGCAGCTTCGCGGTCTTATCGCGTCGGATGCCGGGCGAGCCGAAGTAGTTCTCCTGGTACTTGTCGGTCAGCACCACATCAAACGTGGGATAAAGCTCCGCCTGGGCGCTTCTTTTCTGTTGGGCCGTGATCTCGATACGCTTGTCGCTCACCGTGACCTGGGGGTTTTCCTTGAGGGCGATGGCGACAGCGTCATCCGCCGTCTGCGGCAACAACTGCCGGGGCAGATTGGGCACCGGCATGGCGCCGATCTCGGCCGGATGGCCGAACACTTGGGCGTAGCGGGCGTGGGCGTCGCGGAATGCCCCCTTGTAGGCCACCAGGCGCTCCAGCGAGACCTGAAGCCGCGACTTGGCCTGCAGGACGTCGACGGCGATCCCCGAACCACGACGCACGCGCTCGTCTTCAAGATTGAGCTGCTTGCGAATATTACCTTCGTTCTGGCTGGACAGGTCAACCAGCTCGTTCTGGCGCAGCACATTGATGTAGGCGGTCGCACCCTCGAGCACCACGTTCTGGCGCACAGATGTGAGCGTAGCGCCCACGGCCTGCTCGTTGAGTTTAGCGCCGGCGCGGTTGGCGTATTTACGGCCGTCCCACACGTTCTGCTTCAGGGTCGCCGCCCAATTGTGCGCGTCCGTGGACAACGGGCCGTCGGGGCTTGCACGGAATGAGGGAATGCTCACGTGCTCGTAACCGTAATCGCCGGAGAGATCGAGCGACGGCAAAAAGGGTGCAAGCGTTGCGCGAGTACCCTGCGCAGCACTCGAAACCTGCGCTTCATTGGATTTGATGAGAGGATGCTCGGTGATGAGACCACGGAGTTCATCTTGAAGCGGCGCCCCTAAAGCCGGCGCGGCAACACTGAACGCCGCCGCGACGGCAGCAATCTCAAGCAACAACCCCGTACGCACTCAGTGTCCCCCCGGACCAATATTCGATGTGATCCTAAGGGCATGGGAAGGTTTTTGATAGTTCCCATACGTGTAAAGGCCACGCCTATTAATTGAAAATTCTGGCACTAGGGGTCAGATGGAAAATAGGTTCGGGTCGAAATCTTCCGTCACAAAAATCTATGGGACGCGGCGGATTTTCAGCCTCAAAACCGCAGCTCGAGGTAGGTCCAGACCTTCATCGTATTTGTGTCGAAACGATCTGCAGTATATTTTGCGGCGCGCACGCCCAGGGTAAACCAGCCGTTGAGGCTGGTGTTGAGGTCCGCGTCCCACTCCTTCCCATAGTGCTGGGAGACACCCCCGGCACTGCGGAAATCGAGATAGCGCAGGTCGAGCTTGGGGCCTTTGAACGGACCCAAGTCCGGCAGTTCCTGCAGCACCCGGGCACTGACCTCGCGCAAGCCGCCCGCGGGCGTCGTTGTGAATACATCGGCCCACCCATTGTGTCGGTGCAACGTTGCGAGCGGTGTCTGGACCGCGGCCACGCCGTTCCCGGCGAGGCGTTCATACGCCGCCGAGATCGTCGTGCGGTACCACGTGAGCCCGCCCGCGATCTTTCCGTAGGGAAGCTCGAACGTGCGTGGGTTGACGCCGTAATTGGTCTGGCGCGCGACCTCCAGTTCCACCAAAGCAGAGAAATCCCCGCTCGGGTAATAGGCCAGCGGAATCACGCCCTCGTATCTCAGGCCATAGGTCGCTGAAGACAATAGCGGTACCGTCTTCAGATCGAGCAGGTAGGCATACGCGGTCGTCACACCGAACGGCACCACATTGGTGGTCAGGCTCGCCAAGTGGCTCGCCGATTGCCAGCGGCCACCGAAGTTGTCGCCAAGAATCCGGTGGACCTTGTCGACATAGGCGTAGCGCAAAGCGAACCGCGGGATCAGGCGTGTCTCGAAGGTGATGGCGTCGAACGACTGGGCGTTTTGCCTGAACTCACCTGGCCCGATCCAGCGCTCGTTGTCATAGAGGATGCGCTGGCGGCCCACGACCGCGCGGGTCTGCGACAGACCGTTCTCATCGATGGCCGTCCAGCCCACATAGGCTTCCTTCAGCTCATCCGCGGAAGGGTCCGGAATCAGGGGCAAAGTCGTGCGCCGGTTGACACCGTCGTTGCGCACAGTGCGATCCAGGGCGTGGGTGGTTTGCGCACTCAAGCCCGCCTAAAAGCCGTAGTAAGCATCTGTTTCATAGTTCAACCGGAAGCGTCCGGTGGTGGCCTCGCCGCTGCGCGGGCGGGAGTCCTGATCGACGATTTCGCTGCGCACCCGGATGTCGGCGGACAATGCGCCGCCCGTTAAAGCGTCCCCCAAGGAATACGCCACCGCCGGCGCGCGGGCATAAGGCATGGGCCGCACATAGGGCGGCGTGACGGCGGTGATCGCGCTGGCGCCGTTGATGCGATCGGGCGCCCAGGGGCGCGCCGCGGTGGGGCGGGCGCCGCCGTAAACGTCGGTTCCCTCCCCCGGATGCAGGATCGCCCTACCGGCGGCGTTGCTGACCTCCACCTCAATGCCGGAGAACAGTGCGACCTGCAGATGATCGCCGTCGAGGTTGATGAAGAAATCCGTGCCGCGGATGCCGATGGTGGCCACCGGCGTCGTGATGGCGATGGCCTGCGGACCGGCGACCTTCTCGATGGCGCCGGCGACGAAGCGCGTTGCGCCGCTGGCCACTTTCAGGGCCATGCCGCTGCCCGTGCCGGCAGGATTGTAGACGAATTCGTCGATCACCAATTCGCCGTTGGCGCCCAAGGTGAGGCGCGCGCCGTCCGCCAGCACGACCGCGAGTTTAGATCCGGGGCCTGTGGTGAGCTCGTCATTGCTTTGAAGACCGTCGCCGACTTTGAGCGGCGTCTGCGCCCCTTGCCGTCCGACAAAGGCGCTGCCTTGGGCCTCGACCACGGACC
>CANISR010000254.1 GCA_947470105.1 Fidelibacterota bacterium
CACGTCGGACGAATGGATCGTCGAGCGCAGCGGTATCCGGCAGCGCCACATTGCGGCCGAGGGCGAAAAGACTTCCGATCTTGCCATCGCCGCCGCCAGGAAAGCGCTAGCCGCCGCCGGCGTCGATGGCGCCGACATCGATCTCATCATTGTCGCCACCGCGACGCCTGACCAGACGTTCCCCGCCACGGCCGCACGGGTGCAAGCCGCGCTGGGCCGCCCCGGCATACCGTCGTTCGACATTCAGGCCGTATGCTCCGGCTTCATCTATGGCCTCGCGACCGCCGACAACTTCATCAAGGCTGGGCAGGCTAATAAAGTGCTGCTGATCGGCGCCGAGGTCTTCTCACGCATTCTGGATTGGACCGACCGCACCACCTGCGTGCTGTTCGGCGACGGCGCCGGCGCGGTTGTGCTCGGCGTCGAAGACGGGCAGGGCACGGCTGCCGATCGCGGCGTGCTGTCGACTCACCTGCACTCCGACGGCCGTCATCACGACATGCTCTATGTGGACGGCGGCCCTTCGACCACCGGCACCGCCGGCCACATCCGGATGAAGGGCAAGGAAGTCTTCCGCCACGCTGTCGTCAACCTGGCCGCGACCGTGGACGAAGCGCTCGCCGCCAATGGACTGCAGGTGTCGGCGATCGATTGGTTGGTGCCGCACCAAGCCAATCGGCGCATTTTGGAATCCACAGCCCAGAAACTCGGCCTCGATCCGGCGAAAGTGATCGTGACCGTAGATCGCCACGCCAATACCTCCGCGGCGTCGATTCCCTTGGCTCTGGAAGCCGGCGTCGCTGATGGCCGCATCAAGCCCGGCAACTTGCTGCTGCTTGAGGCCATGGGTGGGGGCTTCACCTGGGGCTCGGCGCTCGTACGGCTGTAATGCTACTTATGCGAGTATTAACTCGTATAAGAATCCCGCAGTAATCTGTAAAAACGGGAGCGCGGAGGGCGGGCCGGATCTTTTATGACCTAAAGCCTTGCTACACATAGATAACCTGTATTGACGGGTCGGAGGTGAAAATATAACCTCTTGTTATCACGCTGTTTCCAAAGGGAGCGCGATAAGTGGCCGAGACGATCACCCGCGCGCAGCTCAGCGAATCCATCTACCAGGAAGTCGGCCTCTCCCGTAACGAGTCCGCGGACCTGCTGGAAATGGTGCTGGCTGAAATCACCCAGGCGTTGTTACGCAGCGAGACAGTGAAGATTTCATCCTTCGGCAGTTTCTCCGTGCGCCAGAAGGGCCAACGCATTGGCAGAAATCCAAAAACCGGCTACGAAGTGCCGATCCTGCCGCGCAAGGTTCTGGTGTTCCGCCCGTCCCAGTTGCTAAAGGCGAGGATACGCCAAGGCCATACCGGACGCCCGGCGACGCCGGCTGCTCCCACCACGACCACCCCATAGTTTGGCGCCGTGACGTCCGGCGCCTTTCCCGATCAAGACGGCTCCGATCAAGAGGGGTCGCGCCAGGATCGTGACCTTGAGGCGCCCGGCGCCGGGGCCCGCGGTGACGCGACCCGTAACGACGAGCGCTACCGTGCCGCGAAGTCCGACGCAGCCTTCCGCACCATCAGCGAAGTCGCCGCGGATCTGAACGTGCCGCAGCATGTGCTGCGGTTCTGGGAAACCAAATTCAGCCAGGTGCGCCCGCTCAAGCGCGGCGGCGGCCGGCGCTATTACCGTCCCGAGGATGTGACGCTGCTGAAGCGCATCCGCAGCCTGCTGTACACTGACGGCATGACCATTCGCGGCGTGCAGAAGCTGCTGCGCGAAACCGGGGCAAAGGCTGCCGACGAGGCCCCCACACCCCAGAAGGCCGCTGTAGTCGACGTCCGGGAGACCCGCGACCCGCTCCCGAGCGTCTCCGACGCGTTGTCCCGCGATGAGGCCAAGGCGCTCCTGGCGGAACTCGCTGTATTGCGGGACGATCTCCGCAGGGCCCTTGCGGCGGCCTGAATTTCGCCTCTCATGGCCGCCGAATCAGCCGGTTGTTTTGCCCACCTTCGCTGTCTATAGTGCCGCCCGCTTGAGCCGGGGCTATGCCTCGGCCTCGGGCAAAGGTCGGGGCGTGGCGCAGCCTGGTAGCGCACTTCGCTGGGGGTGAAGGGGTCGCAGGTTCAAATCCTGTCGCCCCGACCAATTCTTTACCCAAAAACGCGGTTCGGGTTTGATTGCCTTGAACCTGCGATTCTTGGTTGGCGGGCCTTTCGGCCCGCTTTTTGCGCGCCTTCGGCGCGACGGTTCAATCCATGAGTCGAACTCGGCCGTTCCGCGCGCGTGGAAATCATAAAGTAATCAGTTTAAATCGCTTTAGGTATCGAGCACTGTTGCGTTAAACCGCGCGCAAACGGGACGAGGATCACCATGACCAAGCCGACACTGAGGCCGAAGGATGCTGCTGAATTGAGCAGCTTTGCCTGGGACGACGCGCTGCTGCTCGACGATCAGCTCGAGGACGATGAGCGCATCATTCGCGATGCGGCGCGGTCCTATGCGCAGGACAAACTGGCGCCGCGGGTGATCAAGGCGTTCCGCGAAGAGAAGACCGATCCCGCCATCTTCCGCGAGATGGGCGAACTCGGCCTGCTCGGCGTGACCCTGCCGGAAGAGTACGGCGGCGCCGACGCGGGCTACGTGTCCTACGGCCTGGTGGCGCGCGAAATCGAGCGCATTGATTCCGGCTTTCGCTCCATGATGAGCGTGCAGTCGTCGTTGGTGATCTACCCGATCTACGCCTACGGCTCCGAGGAACAGCGCAAGAAGTACCTGCCCAAGCTCGCCAGCGGCGAATACATCGGTTGCTTCGGCCTGACCGAGCCCAATGCCGGCTCCGACCCCGGCAGCATGACGACCAAGGCCGTCAAGACCGCGTCGGGCTACAGCCTCACCGGCACAAAAATGTGGATCTCCAACAGCCCCATCGCCGACGTGTTCGTGGTGTGGGCCAAGTCCGACGCCCATAAGGGCGCTATTCGTGGCTTCGTGCTGGAGAAGGGCATGAAGGGCCTGAGCGCGCCCAAGATCGAAGGCAAGCTGTCCTTGCGCGCCTCCATCACCGGCGAGATCGTCATGGACGGCGTTGAAGTGGGCGAGGACGCGCTGCTGCCCCATGTGCAAGGGCTCAAAGGGCCGTTCGGTTGCCTCAACCGCGCGCGCTACGGCATCGCCTGGGGCGTCATGGGCTCAGCCGAGTTCTGCTGGCACGCGGCGCGCCAATACGGCCTCGACCGCAAGCAGTTCGGCCGCCCGCTCGCCAACACCCAGTTGTTCCAGAAGAAGCTCGCCGACATGCAGACCGATATCACCTTGGGCCTTCAGGGATGCTTGCGGGTCGGCCGCCTCATGGACAAGGCCAAGGCCGCGCCCGAGATGGTGAGCCTGATCAAGCGCAACAACTGCGGCAAAGCGCTCGACATCGCGCGCCAAGCCCGCGACATGCACGGCGGCAACGGCATCTCCGAGGAGTTCCAGGTGATCCGCCACATGCTGAACCTGGAGACCGTGAACACCTACGAAGGCGCTCATGACGTCCACGCGCTCATCCTCGGGCGCGCGCAGACTGGCCTGCAGGCGTTCTTCTAAGGGCCCACGCAAACCATAAAAAAAGGCCTGCCGTTTTGCGGCAGGCCTTTTTTGTTGGCGGTGATCCTGTCTCTAGTCTTCCAGGATCTTGCTGTGCGCCTTCATGTCGCGCGCGTAGATGGCGGTGGCGAGGAAGAGGGCGATGAAGCCGGTCACGTACCAGTAGAAGTAGGATTCGTGGCCCGCCTGCTTGAACAGCAGGGCCACGAACGGCCCGGTGCCGCCGATGAGGGACACACCCAGCGCATAAGGCAGGCCGACGCCGAGGGCGCGGATTTCGGTTGGGAACATCTCCGCCTTGAACAGGCCGCTGATGGACGTGTAGCAACTCTGGACGATCAGGGCGAGGGTCACCAGGCCAACGGCCGGCATGACCTCCTTGGTCCCCTCCAGCGTGCTCATGATCGGCACCGTCATAAGCGTGCCGAGCACCCCGAAGGTGATCAGAAGCGGCTTGCGGCCGACCTTGTCGGAGATATAGCCGAACAGCGGCTGAGCGCACATG
>CANISR010000255.1 GCA_947470105.1 Fidelibacterota bacterium
CCATCAGTTTGAGCAGCCCGTCCTGGATGAGATGCTCGGCTTCACTGTCCAGGGACGAGGTGGCCTCGTCCAAAATCAGGATCGGCGCATTCTTTAAGAATGCGCGGGCGATGGCCACCCGCTGACGTTCACCGCCCGACAGCTTCATGCCCTTCTCGCCGACGATGGCGTCATAGGTCTTGTGGCGACCCATAATGAACTCATGGCAATGGGCGTTGCGCGCCGCGGCCATCACCGCATCATCGCCGGCATCGGGCCTGCTGTAGCGAATGTTGTCGCGCACCGACCGATGGAACAGATTGGGGTTCTGCGGCACTTCGCCGAAGGCTTCGTGCAGCGAATCCCAGGTGACGGCGGTAATGTCCTGGCCGTCGATCAGGATCTGGCCGTGGCTGATTTCGAACTGCCGGCGGATGACTTTCAGCAGCGTACTTTTTCCGGCGCCCGACGAGCCCACCAGGCCGACCCGTTCGCCCGGCCGTATGGCCAGGGAGAAATGCTCGAACACCGGCGTGCCGTCCGCATAGCCGAACGTCATGTCGCGGATGTCGATGCCGCCGCCCTCGATGCGCAATGGCGCCGCTCCCGGCGCGTCGACGATCTCATGGGGCGCCAGCAGCGTACCGATGCCGTCGCTGAGCAGGCCGTATTGCTCGAACAGGCCGAACAGGTTGTCGCCGAGGGTCCGGATGTTGGTGGAGACCAAGATTGAAAGCGTGATGATGGTGGTGAATCCGCCCACCGTCAGGGCCCCGTCGCGGGCGGCCGTGAAGGCGTGCCACGCCAGGATCGCCAGGAAAAACACGCTGAGTACATGCAAGGTCACACGCCGCTGGGTGGCGATGAACCGCAATTTGATCTGGGCGGAGAGTTCGGCCTGATTGAAAGGCGCCAGCTCCGCCCGCTCGAAGTCCGCCCGGGCGAAGCTGCGGATCGATTCCCAATTGGAGACGGAATCCACCAGCCGCGCCGCCTGGGCCGCCGCAGCGGCCGCCGACGCCTTGGCATAGGGGCGCAAGCGCTGCGACATCAAGCCGGCTACGGCCACGAACACCAGCAGAAAGACCGCGAAGATCCACAGGAGGTCCGGCGCTTGATTCAGGATCAGGAAGGTGGTGAGGCTGAACATCACCGTCAGGCGCACGGCGTTGGTAACCAGGATTTCGAGGATGGCGGTGGTGGCGGCGGCGGTGACGCGGATTTTCTGGGCCAGGGCGCCGCTGGCCTGGTCGAGGAAATAGCGCGGCGCGTGGCCCAGGAGATAGGCGAACAGTTGGTCGTGGATGCGGACCCGCATCGCGGTCTGGGTGTAGTTGGCGAAACTGGCCCAGGCGTGATCGGACAGATAGCCGAGCAACCATGTGGAGACGAGCAGGATGAACCAGGTTGTGGGCGCAATGGCTGTGAACATCGCCGGTATGCCCGACAGGACGTTCACCAGTTGTCCCAGCACCACCGTCTGGGATGTGGCGATGGTGGTGTTGAGCGCCAACAGCAGCACCATCAGGGCCACGTGGCCCTTGAAACCGCGCGCGATGAAATAGGCGGTAAAAGCGAGAGGGTGGCGCGGGGGCATGACGGGCTTGAGTACCCCAGCTTGAGTAACAGAGAAAGAAAAAGGCCGGGCGCTCGGCCCGGCCTTTTGATCGCTTAGCCTGGATGTAGCTTACTTCACGATCTGTCCGCGCACTTCGCCGCCCTTGTTGGCGGCGGTGTGGACGTTGACGTAGGTCTTGCCGCCGGTGATGTCGGCGAGCTGGGCGTCGGTGAGCGTGGTCTTGCCCTGGATCGGGCTCTTGAGGCCACCCAGCATGCCGATGTTCAGCTCGACGCCGGCATTGGCGCCGGCCGCGGCCGGGCCGTGGATGTGCGCGGCGACGGCGTCGCCCGAGAGGCCTTCGAAGTCCACTTTGAAGGTGATTTCCTTGGTGGCGCTGTCGATGGTGATTTCAGCCTTGCCCTTTCCCTTGCTGTCGTTGGCTGGCACTTCCTGGGCGGAGCTCAGGTCGGCCTTGAACTTCATCATTTCGGCATTGGCGGCGGTGAACGAAAGGCCTGCGGCGACCATCCCACCGACGGCGACGTGGAGCAGCTTCATGGCGTTCTCTCCCTGTTGTCTTGGATTGGAATTTTGAGGTGATTTCGAAGTCGTGGTTCGAATCATACGCGCGGTCATGGAGGGGGCGGGCCGACCGCTAAGTCCCGCAAAGATAAACCTGAATTGGGCACTGTCCAGGCCGTTTAAGCCCGCACGCCGGGCCAAACCTGAAGCTTTCGGAAACTTGTAACAAGCGTTGAGCGCCGCCCCGGGGACTCTCCCGCTGCGGGTATTAACGTCTTGCCGATCCTGGAAAACATTCCCCGCTGGTCGGCGGGGAGAAGAAATGGCGCGCCCGGAAGGACTCGAACCTCCAGCCTTCTGATTCGTAGTTAGAGGTATTTGTCCAAGAGAACCGGCGTGGAACCAGAGGACTGAGCGACGATGTGACAATATGTCACTAATAACAGGATTTTAACGGTCACCCAGGATTTCCTGGGCTTTCCTTGAGTTTCCCCCCGCTTGGGTGCACAGTGGGTGCACAGAGACCCTCTGACTTCTTGGGTGCACCCATGCGCAAAGCAATTACCAAGCGTTCCGTAGACGGCCTACGAGCCGGTGACGTACTGGCGGATGAGGAAGTGCGCGGGTTCTACGCGAGGGGTCTCCCCAGCGGCGTGGCTACCTACGGCTTTCGGTACCGCGACCGCTCAACGGGACGGCGCCGGTGGCTGTCTCTGGGACTCCACGGTCAGATCACCCCCCAGCAAGCCCGGGAAATCGCCCAGAAGTACGCTGGCGCTGTCGCCGACGGCAGGGACCCGCTGGCTGACAAGGTAGCTTCGCGCGCCGCCGCCAAGATGGCGCGGGCAAACCCTGAAAAGACCGTCACTGATGTGCTGGATGACCACATGGAGCGGTATGCCCGTAAGCAAGCTCCCCGTAGCGCCCATGAGAAGGGGCGCATCTTTGATAAATACGTGAAGCCGATCCTGGGTGACCGTCTTGTGCGTGAACTCAAGCGGTCCGAGATCGTCGCAATGCTCGACAAGATCGAGGACCGCAATGGCCCGGTCATGGCGGACCGGACGCTTGCGCACTTCCGCAAGGCCCTGGCGTGGCACGCGACCCGCGACGATTTGTTCAACTCCCCCATCGTGCGCGGCATGGCCCGAGTTAAGCCCAAGGAGCGCGCTCGCGACAGGTTTCTGAGCGACGACGAAATCCGGTCACTGTGGGCCGCATTGGATACCTTCAAGGGGCCGTACACCCCTCTCCTGCGCCTGCTGCTGCTGACCGCCCAGCGCCGCGATGAAGTCGCACAGATGCGGCAGGGCGAGGTCGCAGATGGCGTATGGACGATCCCAGCGGCGCGCTGCAAGGGGGGCCGCGACAATGTAGTGCCGCTTACCAAAGCAGCCCTAGACATACTGGCGAGCCTGCCAGAACCCAAGATCGGCGGCTTTTACATCACCTCCACTGGAAAAGTGCACTTCTCCGGTTTTAGCAAAGCGAAACTCGCTCTCGACAACATGATTGCTGAGGAACGCAAGAAGCGCGGGCTGGAGAAGATGAAGCCTTGGGTACTGCACGACCTACGCCGCACAGCGCGGTCGCTCATGTCTCGCGCTGGCGTACGTCCCGAAATTGCGGAACGCGTGCTGGGACACGTCATCAAAGGCGTGGAGGGAACCTACGACCGACACGAGTACGTTGATGAGAAGAAAGGTGCCTTGGAGAAGCTTGGCGCGCTCGTCGATCTGATCCTTAAAGGGAATACGGCAAGGGTCATTTCAATCCGCGACAGACAGATCAAGTAGGGGCCGAAATGGGCAAAAAACAAACTCTCGGCCTCTTCGATGTCAACGCCGGAGACAAAATGCATCGGTGCGCCGGAGTAAAAATGCATCAGTGAGGCGAGCAGGAAGGCCCCCCGCGGGGGGCCTTCCTGCGTTTCGCGATCAGGTTTGGCTGGCGTCGTCGGGGGCGTTACGGGAGCGCCGCTTGC
>CANISR010000256.1 GCA_947470105.1 Fidelibacterota bacterium
CGCGCATGAGCCGGGACTATATGCGCCGAGGGTGGGGAGGGCAAGGACGCAGGTTAGAGCGGGCTATTCCGCATCGCTTCCAGCGCCCCCTGGAGGATGTACGCCGCGGCGGCCTTGTCCACCACCTCGGCCCGCCGTTTGCGGGTCATGTCCATTTCATCCGTCAGCATGCGCTGGATGGCGGCTGTGGATAACCGTTCGTCCCAGAAGGCGATGTGAATATCGCGGCGTTTCAGGACCTCGGTGGCGAAAGAGCGGGCGGATTGGGCGCGGGGGCCTTCGAGGCCGTCCATCTGCACCGGCAAGCCGATGACCAGGGCGCCTATATTGTGCTTATCCAATACGGCGGTCAGGGCGGCCATGTCGGCAGTGAATTTCCCCCGGGGAATCGTCGCCAGCGGCGAGGCGATCATGTAACCCACGTCCGACAGCGCCATGCCGATGGTCTTGGTGCCGAGATCGAGGCCCAAAATGGCCTGATTCCGGGCCAGTAACCCCCTCAATTCGTTGACCTTGCAGACCGCCATAGTGAATGTTACCCAACTGCGTCCCACCTTATATATATGTGCCTTATGTCACCCACTTTCTCCATAGATACCGCTACGGTCCGCCGTATCGCCACCCTGGCCCGGATCGAGGTCACCGACGCCGAGCTGTCCACCTGGGCGGAGCAGCTTTCGGGGATCATGGGCTGGATCGAGCAGCTTAAAGAAGTGAACACCGACGGGGTCGCCCCTATGAGCGGCGGCACCGATCTGAAGCTGACGCTGCGCCCGGACGTGGTGACCGACGGCGACATGGTGGACCAGGTCCTGGCCAATGCGACCGAGGCCCAGGACGGCTTCTTCACCGTGCCCAAGATGGTCGAGTAGGGCAGGGATCATGTCGGAACTGACCTCACTCACCATCGCCGAAGCCCGCTCGCGCCTGAAACGCAAAGAGTTCAGTGCGCTGGAGCTGACGGAAGCCCACCTGTCCGCCATGGAGCGCGCGCGGCACCTGAACGCCTATATCACCGAGACGGCCGATCTCGCCCGGGAACGCGCGAAGGAATCGGATAAACGCCTGGCCGCCGGCGAAGGCCGGCCGATGGAAGGCATTCCGTTGGGCATCAAGGATCTGTTCTGCACCGAGGGCGTGCAGACCACGGCGGCCTCGCGCATCCTTGAAGGCTTCTCGCCGCCATACGAAAGCACCGTGTCGCAGAAACTGCGCGACGCCGGCACCGTCATGCTGGGTAAGCTGAACCTGGACGAGTTCGCCATGGGCTCGGCCAATATCACCAGCGCCTTCGGCCCGGTGAAAAACCCGTGGACGCCTCAGGGCCGCAAAGCCGAACTGGTGCCGGGTGGTTCTTCCGGCGGTTCTGCCGCGGCGACCGCGGCGCATCTGTGCATGGGCGCCACCGGCACCGACACCGGCGGCTCGATCCGTCAGCCCGCGAGCTTCTGCGGCCTGGTGGGCGTGAAGCCGACCTACGGCCGCTGCTCCCGCTGGGGCGTTGTGGCCTTCGCCAGTTCCCTCGACCAGGCGGGGCCCATCACGCGCAATGTGCGCGACGCCGCCATCATGCTCAAAGCCATGTGCGGCTACGACGCCAAGGACTCAACGTCCGCCAATCTCGCCGTGCCGGATTTCGAAGCGGTGCTGGGCCAGGGTGTAAAAGGCCTGCGTATCGGCATCCCCAAGGAATACCGCCCCGACGGCCTCAACGCCGAAGTGAATGCCTTGTGGAACCAGGGCATCGATTGGCTGGAGAAGGCGGGTGCGACTATTGTCGACATTTCGCTGCCCCATACCCAATACGCCCTGCCGACCTATTACATTGTGGCGCCGGCGGAAGCGTCCTCGAACCTCGCGCGCTATGACGGCGTGCGTTTCGGCCTGCGGGTGCCGGGCAAGAGCCTGGACGACATGTACGCCAAGACGCGTGCTACAGGATTTGGCGCCGAAGTGAAGCGGCGCATCATGATCGGGACCTATGTGCTCTCGGCCGGGTACTACGACGCTTATTATGTGAAGGCGCAGAAAGTGCGCGCGCTGATCATGCGCGACTTCAATGAGGCGTTCGAAAAGGTGGACGCGATCCTGACGCCCACCGCGCCGTCGGCGGCCTTCGGCATCAACGACAAGATCGACACCATCACCATGTACCTGAACGACGTGTTCACGGTGCCGGCGTCCCTGGCCGGCATCCCGGGCGCTTCGGTGCCGGCGGGCTACACCACGGAAGGCCTGCCGCTGGGCCTCCAGGTGCTGACCAAGCGCTGGGACGAAGAGACCCTGTTCCGGGTCTGCCAGTCGCTGGAAGATGCGGCCGGCTTCAAGGGCTTGGGGCCGCTATGAGCTACATCATCAAAGGCCAAACCGGCGACTGGGAAGTGGTGATCGGGCTTGAGGTCCACGCCCAGGTCACCACCAAGGCCAAGCTGTTCTCCGGCGCGCCCACGGACTTCGGCGCGGGGCCCAATACGCAAGTGTCGTTCATCGACGCCGGCATGCCCGGCATGCTGCCGGTGCTGAACGCTTTTGCGGTGGAACAGGCGGTGAAGACTGGTCTCGGCCTCAAGGCCAAGATCAACCGCCGCTCTGTATTCGCGCGCAAGAATTACTTCTACGCCGATTTGCCCCAGGGCTATCAGATCAGCCAATACGACCAGCCGATTGTGGGCGAGGGGACCATCATCCTCGATATGCCCGAGGGATCGCGCAATATCGGCATCGAACGCCTGCACCTGGAGCAGGACGCCGGTAAGCTGGTGCACGACATGCACGCCACCAAGTCGTTCGTCGACCTGAACCGCGCCGGCGTGGCGCTCATGGAGATCGTCTCCAAGCCCGACCTGCGCAGCCCAGAAGAAGCCGGCGCCTATTTGCGCAAACTGCGCGCCATCCTGCGCTACCTCGGCACCTGTGACGGCAACATGGAAGAAGGCTCCATGCGCTGCGACGCCAACGTGTCGGTGCGGCCGGTGGGGTCCACAGAGCTGCGCACCCGCTGCGAAATCAAGAACGTGAACTCCGTGCGCTTCGTGATGATGGCCATCGATCACGAAGCCAAACGCCATGTGGAAGTCTATGAGAGCGGCGGCGCGATCCAGCAGGAAACCCGCCTCTATGACTCGGCGCGCAACGAGACGCGCTCAATGCGCTCCAAGGAAATGGCCCACGACTACCGCTATTTCCCCGACCCCGACCTGCTGCCGGTGGAGCTGGATGAAGCCTTCGTCGCCGACCTCGAGAAGAACCTGCCGGAACTGCCCGACGACAAAAAGGCGCGCTTCCAGAAGGCCTATGGCCTGACTGCTTACGACGCCGACGTGCTGGTGTCGGAGAAGGAGAACGCGCTGTATTTCGAGGACGTGGCCAAGGGCCGCGACCCCAAGCAGGCGGCCAATTGGGTGATCAGCAACCTGTTTGGCGTGCTCAACAAGCAAGGCGTCGGCATTCTGGAAAGCCCGGTAAGTGCCAAGAATCTGGGCCGTCTTATCGACCTCATCGCCGACAGCACCATTTCCGGCCGCCAGGCCAAGGAGGCCTTCGAGGCCATGGTGGAGAGCGGCAAGGACACCGACACCATCATCGCCGAGAAGGGCCTGAAGCAGATCACCGACACCGGCCCCATCGAGGCGGCCATCGACCAGATCATGGCCGCCAACGCCGACAAGGTGGAGCAATACCGGTCGGGCAAGGAACAACTCATGGGCTGGTTCGTGGGCCAGGTTATGAAGGCGACCCAAGGCAAGGCCAACCCGGCCCTGTGCGGCGATCTGTTGAAGAAGAAACTCGCCCAGTGACCAAGAAGGCGCGCCTCAACTATCTGGAACTGCCGGTGGCCAATACCGCCACATCCAAGGCGTTCTACAACGCCGCCCTGGGTTTTGACTTCACCGACTTCGGCCCCACTTACGCCGCAACCATGACCGGCGATACCGACATCGGTTTTCAGGCCGACAACGGCCAGAAAACCATCGCGGCCCTGCCGGTCATCGAAGTCGGCGATCTGGAAGCCTCATTCGCCGCGGTGAAG
>CANISR010000257.1 GCA_947470105.1 Fidelibacterota bacterium
CGGCACATAAACTTTGGAGCAGCCGAGCATGCGCCCGACCGTGGCGCCGTGCATGGGGCCCGCACCGCCGGCGGCGATGAGCGTATAGCGCGCGGGGTCGAGGCCGCGTTTGACGCTGATCTCCTCTACCGCGTGCAGCAAATTCTGTTCCAGCAATTGCACCATGCCGATGGCGGCGCCCTCGGCGTCGAGGCCCAGGGGCTTGCCGATCTTCTCCGCGCAGGCGGTGCGCGCCTTCTCCGCATCCACCACCACTGAGCCGTCGCCGATGGGGCCGCCGCGCATGCGGCCCAGCACCACCAGAGCATCGGTCGTGGTGGCTTCCACACCGCCGCGGCCGTAGCTGGCGGGGCCGGGCACTGCGCCGGCGCCTTGCGGTCCGCAGCGCATCAGGCCGGCGCCGTCCACCGCGGCGATGGTGCCGCCGCCGGCGCCGACGGTGTGAATGTCGATGGCCGGCATGGCCACGTGATAGCCGCCAAGATTGAAGCCGTCGATCAATTGGGCGCGGGCCGCCTGGAGCATGGACACGTCGCAACTGGTGCCGCCGATCTCCATGCAGATGAGATTTTCGCTGCCGCACAGCCGTCCGAAGTAGCGCATGGCGCCGATGCCGGCGGCGGGTCCCGACAGGCACAATCCCACGGGGGCTTTGGCGACGCGTCCCAGGCCGATGGCGCCGCCGTTGCTCTGGATCAGGGCCACTTCGCCGCGGAAGCCCAGCTCACGCAGTTTTTCGCCGAGGGCTTCAAGGTAGGTGACCACGCGGCGGCGGATATAGGCGTCGATGACGGTGGTGGAGCCGCGCTCGTATTCCCCGACGATGGGGGCCAGGCGCGAGGACAGGGACACCGGCATTCCCGGCGCTACGGTGGCGATGATGGCGGCCGCTTCTTCCTCATGGCGGCCGTCTGCGTAGGCGTTGAGAAAGCAAATGGCGATGGCATCGACGCCGTGCGTGGCGAACTGCGCCACGGCGTCGCGCACATCATCGGCGACCAGCGGCTCCAGTTCGTTTCCTTGCGCATCCATACGCTCGCGGACGCCGAGACGCAGGTAGCGCGGTACCAATGGCTCAGCGAAAGGCGTGCGATGGTCCCACGGGTTTTCGCGGATGCCGCGGCGGATCTCGAGGCTATCGCGAAAACCCTTGGTCGTAAGCATGCCGACCTTGGCGCCTTTGCGCTCCAGCACGGTGTTCGTAGCCACCGTGGAGCCATGCACGAACCAGCCGCATTGGCACAGCAAGTCCGACACCGACATACCAAGTCCGGCTGCCGCCGCCGCGACAGCGTCGAGCACCCCTTTGCTGGGGTCGCCGGGCACCGAGGGGACTTTGAACACCTCAATGCGGCCGTCGGCCTGCTCCACCACAAGATCGGTGAAGGTGCCGCCGACATCGACGCCGATGCGGTTCATGCCATGCTCACGGGCGATACGGGAACTTGGTGCTGCCGCCGCGGGTCACCGGAACCTCGCGGCCGTATTCGCGGGTGAGGCCCAGGTCTTTGAAGAAATCCTTGAAGCGCGGCACATGGGGGTTATGGGCGCGTTTCTCGAAGTAAGGCAGCAGCGGTTCGTACCAATCAAAGATGCGTCGCAGTTCCGCCACAGGCTCCACGGACACATCCACCCGCAGGTCGCAGCGCGAGAAGGTGTCGGTGCCAAAGCTGAGGATTGCGGCGGAGGTTTGCCCTTCCGGCTGACCGCCGGCGTCGCGGCCGTATTCCACGGCGCGCACCAGGCGGCGCTCCAGGATCTCGTCATCTTTCTCGTGGAAGCCTTCGGCAATGGCCTCCACCACCTGCGGGCCCGCCAGCACGTTGCCCATCGCCACGAAGTTCTTGCCGGTGATGTGGCCCATCCACGGGATATTGCCGTCGCCGGTGAAGGCGGCGGACTGCCCGTCCGCATTGACGATGCCGATCTGGCGCTTGCCCGGCCATTCGTCGCTGTCGGTGACTTCCTTGATGACCTTTTTCGGCGTGAAGCCCTGCTCCAGCAGGCGCAGGCTGAGGGCGCCCAGACGCGGTTCGGCGATGGCCTGGAATCCCACCGCGCCTGCCCGCGAGACGAAGGAGCAGCGGTTGCCTACGGCGGGAGAGCTGGTGGCCATGGCGACGCCCATGTAGCCCGTGCGCTTGCAGCGGCCGACGATCGTGAAGGTCATAGAGTTTCCTTTCGAGGAGAGTTGTCCGCCGGCAGAATCAGCGCGTCCTCGTCGCGCCAGCCGAAGGGAATGGTATCGCCCGCCGCCACGGTAAGCGCGCGCGGGCTGTTGACGACCAGGATGGCGCCGTCGCTCATCTCGATGTCGATGCGCGTGACGGCGCCGAGGAAGGCTTTGGACCGCACCACGCCTTGTCCGCGCGCGATCCCGGCGGGGAGCGATGGGCCCAGCAGGATGTTCTCCGGCCTGACGGCGATGTTGCCCGGCAGCAGGTTGGTCTCGCCGACGAAATCGGCCACATAGGCGCTGGCCGGCCGACGGTAGATTTCCTCCGGCGTGCCCACCTGGGCGATGCGGCCTTTTTCCATGACCACGATGACGTCGGAGAGGTTCATGGCCTCTTCCTGGTCATGGGTCACATAGATAAAGGTGATGCCCACGTCCCGCTGCAGGGCTTTGAGTTCGCCTTGCATGCGCCGGCGCATTTTCAGATCCAGGGCGCCCAGCGGCTCGTCGAGCAGCAGCACGCGCGGGCGGGTCACCAGGGCGCGGGCGAGGGCCACGCGCTGCTGCTGGCCGCCGGACAACTGGCGCGGATACTTCCCCGCCTGGTCGGCGAGCCCGAGGCTGGCGAGGATCGCGTCTACCTGTGTCTCGATCTCAGGTTTGGTGAGGCCGTTCATGCGCAGGCCGAAGGCCACATTGCGCGCGACAGTCATATGCGGAAACAGCGCGTAGCTCTGGAACACCATGCGGGTGTGGCGGCTGTCGCCGTCGACGGGTGCGCCCGCCACCATGACTTCGCCGGCATCGGCGCGCTCAAGGCCGCCGATAATGCGCAAGGTGGTGGTCTTGCCGCAGCCCGAAGGGCCCAGCAACGTCACAAACTGCCCCGGCGCCACGTCCAGGTCGATGCCCGCCACGGCTTCAAAGGCGCCGAAGCGTTTGACGACGCCGCGCAGCTTAACATCGAGGATGTCGCCGGTCTGACTCACGCCGCCTTCACTTCATTCCAGATTTCATTCCAGCGGCCGCGGTCTTTCGGCGTGCCCTTGAAGGTCAGGCGCGACACCGCCTTGGGATTAATGCCCAGGCTTTTCACCAAGGCCGGCTCCAGGCGATCAACCGCGGCCTTGGACGAGGGCGCGTAGCCCAGGTAGCGCGCCATCATCTCGCCGTGCTCGGGGCTCAGCGTCATGTTGGCGTATTCCTCCACCATGGCCAGCTTCTTGGTGCCCTTCACCGCCGACACCGCCTCGCTCCAGCCGATGGCGCCTTCCTTGGGCCACACCCAGCCGGCGTCGATGCCGGCCTTGCGCAAAGGCTCGATGAGGGTGAGGAAGGTCCAGGCCACCACCACTTCGCCGGAGGCCAGCATGTTCTGCACGTCGGCGATGTTCTTCCAGTAGGCGCGGAGCAAGGGTTTCTGCGAGATCAGCAGTTTCTTGACCTCCTGCAGTTCCTTCTCCTCCATGGCGTAAGGCTCTTTGATGCCGAGCTTGAGCGCCGCCAGACCCAGGGAATCCTCGGCCTCGTCGCGCAGGGCGATGCGGCCTTTGAATTTGGGATCGAACAGTGCGTTCATGGAATCGATCTCGCCGGTCTCCTTGCGGTTGAAGGCGATGGCGTTGGCGCCCCATACGAAGGGCACGCCGTAGAGCTTGCCGTCCACCGACCACTGCGGCGAATTCTGGAATTCGGGGAACAGGGTCTTGGCGTTGGACAGCTTGGCGGGGTCGAGCGGTTCCAGCACGCCGGCTTTGACGCCCAGCGCAATGTAATTC
>CANISR010000258.1 GCA_947470105.1 Fidelibacterota bacterium
ACGATGCGGTCGGCCTCGTCGCAGATGAGTTCGGTCAGGCGGCGGTCGTCTTCTGATGCGCCCTGGCCGAGCAATTGCGCGGCGCCGCGAATGCCCGACAGCGGATTTTTCACTTCATGGGCAAGCATCGCCGCCATGGCGGTGATGGAGCGTGCGGCGGCGCGGTATTCCAGCTGCTGGCCGATCTTGAGGGCGCGGGTCTGCTCCTGCAGCGAAACCACCATCCAGTCGGGCTTGTCCACCAGCGGCGTGACATAGATCGACATGATGCGCGTGCCGGTGCGCGGCGTATCCAAGGTCACCCCGTGGGCCGTCATGTCTGCTGCATTGGCCACCGCCTGCTCTACCAGCGCCACAACCGGCCCATGGATCGGCATGATGCTGACGAGATTTTCGCCCACCAGGGCCGGCGCACTGGCCTTGAACAACTGCTCTGCCGCCGGGTTGGCGAAGCGGATCACCATGGCGTGGTCGACCACCAGCGTTGCCGCCGGCAGTACGCTCAGCACGGCCTCGGCGTTGACCTCAAGGGCGGCATTCTTGGTCGCGGCCTTGGGCCGCAGGAAGGGAATGGTCGGGGCCACTACGCCGCCTCCTGCATATCGAAATCGCCCGCGAACAGCCGGGCGATGTGACCCCGCACCTTCTCGGGGGCGTCCTCGGTGTTGACGGCGGTGCGGAAGGCGTTGGCGCCGCGAAGACCGAAGGCCGACCAGGCTAAATGCTTGCGGGCGATCCGCACGCCCTTGTCACGGCCGTAGTGGCCGAGCAGTGCGTCGTAGTGGTCGAGCAGCAGGTCGCGGCGTTCGTTCAGCGAGAGTTCAGGCATGGGCGCGCCATTGAGTTCCGCCATGACCTGGGCCGGGAACCAGGGCTTGCCGAAGGCGCCGCGCCCGATCATCACGCCGTCGGCGCCCGACAGGCGCAGCAGTTCACGGGCGTCATGGGCCGAACAGACGTCGCCATTGCCCACCACCGGGATGGATACAGCCTCCTTAACCCGGCGGATGAAGGCCCAATCGGCGGATCCCGTATAAAGCTGCTGGCGCGTGCGGCCATGGACGGTGATGAGCTGGGCGCCGGCGGATTCCGCACGTTTAGCCAGTGAAGGGGCATTGAGGCTGTCGTGGTCCCAGCCCATGCGCATCTTAAGGGTCACGGGGATGCGCACGGCCTTTGCCACCGCTTCGACAATCCGCGCGGCGTGGTCCTCGTCGCGCATGAGGGCGGAGCCGGCCCAGCCAGTTACTACCTTCTTCACCGGGCAGCCCATGTTGATGTCGATGATGGCCGCGCCCCGCTCCTCGGTAATGCGGGCGGCTTCGGCCATGATATCGGGCTCACAGCCAGCCAGTTGGATGGCGATGGGGGCCTCAGCGTTGCCGTCCACGCTCATGCGTTGGGTCTTCCGGTGCGCCAGGAGGAACTCCCTACTGGCGATCATTTCGGAGTAGACCAAGCCGCAGCCGAACCGCTTTACCAGACGCCGGAACGGCTGGTCGGTCACGCCCGACATGGGCGCGAGCAAGACGTTGCCCGAAGTAACAACCGAGCCGATGCGGATGCCCGTGGCGGGGCTGGTGATCATGCTGTTGCGGTTATATCACTGTTCAATTCGTGTGCATTTGTCCAGGAAGTGGCGGATTAATCAAGGATATTCCGAACACTGTGGCAGACGGGCATCACCGGGCTGATGCAATCCTGCGGGGCCTTCCTGCAACACTCTGACCAAAAACAGAAATTGCCTGGGAATGCCGTGATACCTACTGTGCCGCTCTCTTATGGAAGGGTTTTGGCCATGGCAGGTGGAGCGGGCGTACTGATCGTCGCCGCAGGGCGGGGTCAGCGCTTTGGCGGTGAAATGCCCAAGCAGTACCTGCCTCTGGCCGGGGAGCCGATCCTGCGCCACACCCTGCGCGCCTTTTGCGGCCAGCCCGGTATTGCGGGGGTCTGGGCCGCCATCCATCCCGATGACGCGGATCTGTTCGCGGCCGCCGCCAAGGGCCTGCCCGTCACCGCTGTTTCTGGCGGGGCCGCCCGGCAGGATTCGGTGCGGCTCGGGCTGGAAGCCATGGCCGAAGCCGCGCCCGATGTGGTGCTGGTGCACGACGGCGCCCGGCCCATGGTGTCACACGGTTTGATCCGCCGGGTTCTGGAGGGCTTGAGCGCCGCCGAAGCCGTCATCCCCGCCGTGCCGGTGATCGACACATTAAAGCGCGTGGACGGGGGCCGGATCACCGCAACGGTCTCCCGCGACAATCTGGTGCGGGTGCAGACGCCCCAGGGATTTCGGTTTTCCACCCTCCTGCAGGCCCACCGTCAGTTCGCGGGCGAGAACCTGACCGACGATGCGGCGGTCATGGAGCGCGCGGGCCATGCGGTGACCACCGTTCCCGGCGAGGAGATGAACATCAAAGTGACCACCACAGACGACCTGGACCGCCTCCAAGTCACCGCGGGCGAAACCCGCGTCGGCACAGGCTTTGACGTGCACCGATTGGGCGCCGGCGACTTCGTCACCCTGTGCGGTTTGCGCATTCCCCACAACCAGGGCCTCATCGGCCATTCCGACGCCGATGTAGCGCTGCACGCCGCCACCGACGCCATCCTCGGAGCGATAGGAGACGGCGACATCGGCCAGCATTTTCCGCCCACCGATCCGCAATGGCGCGGCGCGCCGTCGGACCGATTCATTCAGCACGCCCACGGACTGTTGAAAGCGCGCGGCGGCATGTTGGTGCATTTGGACATCACCCTCATCTGCGAACGCCCGAAAGTCTCCCCTCACCGCTCCGCCATGGTGGCGCGGATCGCGGAGATTCTGGGCGTCGACGCCGGTCGCGTGAGCGTGAAGGCAACGACGACGGAAGGGCTCGGCTTTACAGGCCGCGGTGAAGGCATCGGCGCACAGGCCGTGGCAACGGTAAGACTCTAGCGGCGGCGTATAGAAGTAAATTGCTATTCGTATATTTTGATATCTGTCGCGTCCGCTCGGTCTTGAGAATGGGGTGTTCCAGCCCCATGTCCGTTGGATGGACTCTAAAGCCATCATTGCAAAGGTTCGCCGTGCGTTCCGGCGCGAGAACCTGCCCAAGTCGAAGATTGCGCGCATTGCGCTCGGCTCTGCACTAACCGTAGGGGGTGTCACGGGTGCGGTACTGCCTATCCTGGGGGTCTGGATGATACCCCTGGGAATTGCCGTGCTTTCGGTCGATATTCCTGTGGTGCGGCGGTTCGCGCGCAAAGCCCAGGTAAAGTGGTCGCATTGGCGGGGCAAGCGCACGCGATCTAAGACAAAGCGGCGGGCCGCGCGCGCTTAGAATAATCTCCGGGGGGCCGGTGCGAAAATTTCAGTTTTCCATCCTCGCCGTGATGTTTCTCGCGGTGCTCTCAGGTTGCGACCAGGGGCCGTCGCCGCAAATTCTCGCGGGCGATCTGACGAAGCGCCTGGAAGAAACCTATACCCCCGGATTGTTCGAGGTTGCGGACGTCGCCACGTCCGAGCCGTCGCCGTCATCGCGCCTGGAGATGTCGCGCAAGCTCCTGCCTTTCACCATTACCCTCAAACTCAAGCGCGACCACGACTTCGGCGCCTGGGATCAGGCCAATGCCAATACCCTGCTGCAGATCCTCGGCGGTCGTCCTGAGGCCATCAGCGGCGTCAAGACCGGCGGCAACAAAACCGGCGATGTGATCCGCATCACCGGTGTCGCCGCTTACCGGCGCGATCAGAGCGGCCAGTGGGGCCTGGAAAGCGCAGAGCATCCGCCCGCCCTGCCCGAGATCGAGGCGCCATCACGCACCAGCGTTGCCCGCCATCTGGCCCAGCTCATCCTCACCACCGCGCGGGTGATGGTAATCCCGTCGCGCGCCCCCGAGGTTGAAACCGAACTCACAGCCACCATGGCGCGTCTCGCGCGTCTCGATTCCGGCTTTG
>CANISR010000259.1 GCA_947470105.1 Fidelibacterota bacterium
CGCTCTCACAACCTGGGCTACATTTTTTTCGAACAACGCCTAAACAGTGCGGCGCGTCAGCTCGCTGCTGGAAGTGGACAGCGGCCAATAGGCCATCGGCGGCAACGCCCAGGCGGTCCCGCCGCGAGCCTTCTCTTAGCGGCGTTCGAACCTGAACTCCGGCCCGATCACGCGCGCTGGTTCGGCGCCCGGCTTCGGCACGAACTTCTGAACGCGGTTGTTCCAGGCATCGACGATGTAGAGGGTGCCGTTGTCATCCACGTCAAAGCTATGGGCGTTGTCGAAGGCGCCGGCGGCGCTTCCCGTCACACCCCAATAGGTCAGCAGCTTGCCGTTGAGGTCGAACTTGGCGACGCGATTATAATTCGCCTCCGTCATCCACAACGTCTGATCCCTAGTGATGACCAGGCGCGTCGGGCTGCCGACGTTGTTCCATTGGTCGAGGAACTTGCCGGTTTCATCGAACACCTGAATGCGGTTATTGCGCCGGTCGGCGGCGTAGATCCGCTTCTGGCTGTCGATGGCAAGCGAATGCACCAGGTCGAACTGGCCGGGACCGGAGCCCTTCGATCCGAATTCGGACACGTACTTGCCGTTCTTGTCGAACTTGATGATGCGCGCGTTGACATAGCCGTCAGCCAGATAGAATGAGCCGTCGGGCATGAAGGCCAGGCCGGCGGGCCTATTGAAGCGGTTCTTGTCGGTACCGGTGACGCCGCGTTCGCCCAACTTCAGCACCATCTTCTTGCCGTCGTTGGTGAACTTCACGACCTGGTGCTCCAGGTCCACCACCCAGATATGGCGCTCCGGGCCGTAGGGATTGACCTCGATGTTGTGAGGAAGGCCGAAGACCTCATTCCATTGGGCCCAGTCCTCGACCACCTTGCCGTCGCCATTCAGCGCCAGGATCTGGTGCAGGTGCGGCTTCTCGGAATTCGGCCGGGTCGAGATGGTGCTGCGTTCCTTGAGCACCTTGCCGTCCGCGCTCAGCATCGGCGCATTGGGCTGGGTGCGGCGCTGGTCTGACACAGTGAGGAGGATGCGATTGGGGTTATCGACGGTGACCGAAATCACCGGCTGGTCCCAGCGCTCGATGCCCGGCTTGAACCAGCCTTCGACCACGTCATAGGCGCCTGTCTGGTCCAGGCCACCCTTGGTTTGCGCATGAGCCGGCGCCGCGGCAATAATCGCGAGCGCCAACAGTCCCGACAGTGTGTTTGCTTTCATAGGTCCCCCTCAAGGTGCAGTCCGCCTATCATGCACATCCCAGGGGCTTTCCCCAAACGCCGAAGGGCGGTCCTGAACGGCCCGCCCTTCGATTTACTTATTATAGAGTTGCCGCTCAGGGATGGGCTGCGACCCAGTACATGGTCATGGGGCCGTAGTAGGGCGTGCCGATGTCCACTACGGTCGTGGTGTCGTGGCTGACGAAGTATTCGTATTCGTCGTTGCCGTAGATATCGCCCGGCTTCTCGTCACCGGCGAAGGACCACAAGGCATAGTCCTGATAGGCCCACTGTTTCTTGCCGTCGGGGCGGACATAGACATTCCAGTTACCGTTGGCCTGGGCGTCATCGGGCGCCAGGAACGGTTTCCACTTGGCTGAACAATCTTCCTGGCACTTGGGATCGGTCTTGAGATCGCGGCCCACCGCCGGGCGGATCGGGCTGCCGTGGCGGAGTGAGTGGCCGCTGCCCGACTGATAGATGAAGGAGTCACGATAGTAGAGGGACATCCCCTTCTCGTCGGTGAACACTTTGCCCAGCTTCGGTGTGCCCTTGAGTTTGACGTTGGCGGGGGCGAAGTACTTCACCATGCGCACAGGCTCCCAGCCCGGTTCGGCGCCGTCGCCTTCGGCGTAGCCCGGCAGGAGATCTCCCGCGAAGGAATAGAGCGCGTTACCTTTATAGGTCCACTGATAGATCCCGCCCTGACCCCACTGCGGCTTGAACTCGCCGACGGCCTCAGCCATCTGCGGCGCCCGCGCCGGCAGCCACTTGCAGGGATTGACCCGGCAGGCTTCGACCTTGCGGCCGTCGGTGCGCGCATAAAGCGTGTGTTGCCGGTCGTCCACCAGCACCAAGCCCAAGGCGTCTTCTGCTTCCTTGATCTCGAACCCGGGCGGCAGATTGTCGGCGGCGGCGGCGGGATAGAAATACGCCACGCTCCAACCGCCGGGCATGGGCTTGTCCTTGGGGATCGAGGCGCTCTTCTGGCCGCGCGGCCCGATCTTCGGTCCACGACCGAAACGCGACGGCGCATTGCCGCCGACGGAGCCCGGTTCCAAATCCTCGGCGAAGGTGTAGAGAGCCTTGTTCTCATACGCCCACTGCTTGACACCGTCGGCGCGGGTGATGACCGACCAGTTCTCCACCGGAGTAGTGATCTTGGCGGGCGCCTTGGCGGCGTGCCAGGTCTTGGCGCATTCGGCGTCGCAAGCCGAGGCGCCGGCCGGGTCGTCATTGCGGGTGTAAAGCGTGAGGCCTTCGGCGGTGGCGAACACAATCTTGTCCCGTGCGACGCCGGCCGCAGTCGTCTTGTCGAGACCGTACCCTTGCGCGAGCCCCAACGGCTGCACCGTGATGCCGAACGGCGTGGCCAGAGGAACCGCATTCTTGTTGCTCGACGCCGCAACCGCGGCGCCCGCGACAGCGAACGACGCAACGATGCCGACAATCGTATAAGCCGCCTTCATGGGTTTTCCCCCTACGCCAACATCTCGGTGACGGTTTTGGAAGTCTGGTTCGAGCGGTCGCCCCAGCTGCTGATGGGCACACCCATGGCCTGCTGCACGGTGAGCGCCACGCGGGCATAGGGATCGCCCGGCAGACTGATGTGCGCCCCGGTTTTGAAGCGTCCACCGGCGCCACCAACAGTCATGAGCGGCACGTTCTCGAGCGAATGGTTGCGCGCATCGCCGTGGTCCGTCTGCCAGAGCACGATGGTGCGGTCGAGCACGGTGCCCGGACCTTCCTTCATGCCGTCGAGCGAGCGCAGGAACTCGGCGAAGATCTTGTTGGCGCCGGTGACGAAGGCGTAGACCTCTTTCTGGTAGCCCAGCTTCTCGTCGGTCGCTTCTTCATGGGTGGCGGTGTGCCAGGTGAAGGTGCTGCCGGCGTGGCGCAGGCCCTGGCTGCCGACTTCCGCGTTGAACACGCGGGTCTGGTCGCAAGCCATGGCGTAAGCCAGGAGACGGCCGAACACGATGGTATTGGTTTCCACGTCATCGATGACGGTGGAGGGCTTGGCTTCCTTGACCTGGCCCGGGACGGTGCAAGACGGCATCGCCGCCGGCTTCTCAAGGCTCTGGGCCAGCTTCTGTTCCATCTCGCGCAGGCCGGTGAAGTATTCATCCATCAGGCGGCGGTCGGAGGCGCTGAGCTTCTTGTCCAGGTCCTGGCGGCGGTCCGCGATCGGCGACAGCACGCTCTGGCGAGCCATGATCAGGGGATCCGGCTTGAAGTCCGCATTGTTGGGGTCCTGGAATTCCTGGCCGAAGATGCGGGTGTAGAGCGACACCGGCGAAGGTTCCGCCGGGTTAATCGACGTGGCGCTGCGGCGCGAGAGCGACCGGCGGCTGCCGTAGAGTGAGACTTCCAGCGAGCGGAAGCGGGTGCGCTGGCCGATGACGTCGGCGATGCTGCTGTCGAGGCTGGGACCCCCGCCGCCGTAGATGCCGGTGGTGGCGATCTGCACGCTCGAGGTGTGCGTTTCATGGGGACGGCCGTCGAGGGAGAACTTGAGGCCGCTGAACAGGTTGGTGCGGTCGCGGAACTCGTCGAGCACCTTGAGCTGGGTGTTGTGCACATAACTGGTGCCGATCTTCTCAGGCACCCACATGCCGGGGTTCAGGCCCAGGTGTTGGAACCAGCTGCCGAAACGCACCGGAAGC
>CANISR010000260.1 GCA_947470105.1 Fidelibacterota bacterium
CCCTGCTCGTCGATGACGCAGTCGAACAGCGCATAGAGATGGTCGCTGCCCGGTGACGGCGGGAAACTCTGCACGGCGCGGTATTTGGCTTCCGGATGAGCCGCGATCATTTTGAGAAGTGCTGCGCGCTTGATCAGCAGAAAGCCGGTGCCGGCATAGTCGGCCGTTGCAAAGCCTGCCTCGGACTTGGCCGACGCGCCCTCGCACAGCTTGCCGACATAGACCAGCCCCGCCTCCGCCAATGGCTCCTGGTTGTTCACATGCCGCGCGGGGATCGCATCCCAATCGATGGATTTGACCGGGTAGGTGGCGGCCACCATGTCCCTGTCTAAGGCCAGCAGCCGCGCCACCTGCTCCGGCGGGAACGAAATATCGGCATCGATGAACAGGAGATGCGTCGCCTCCGGTTGATCCAGCATGGCCGCGACGATGGCCGCCCGCGCACGGGTGACCAGTGCATCGTTGGCCAGCAGTTTGAGCCCGACCCGGAACCCCAATCCAGCCGCGCGATCCATGAGCGTCACCACGGAATTCATATAGCCGTGGGTGACGAGGCCGCCAAAGCAGGGCGTGCCGATGATGACGAAAGGCTTGGTCATGGGGCAGATCCGAAGGCCAGGAATTGGGAGATATTATCGCCCGCGTGCGGTGGCCGGGGGAATATTCCGCGTGTACCATGATCGGTGGGGAATGTCCGGGGAGGCCGTCTCATGCCTATCACTAACCGTCGTGGCGTTCTGACCGGCGCTTTCGGCGCTGTTGCCAGCCAGCTTCTTCCGACCGCAAAGGCGGCGGACGCCCCGGCCGCCAAAGACGTCACCCGCACCCTGGCGCGTTACGTGGTGAAAGCCACTTACGCCGACATCCCCGCCCCTGTGCGCAAGGAAGGGGTGCGCACCCTGGTCAACTGGATGGGGGCGGCCTTGGGCGGCAGTAGCCATGACGCGGTCAACCACGCCGTCGCGGCGCTGGGGCCGCTGTCGGGTCCGGCGCAGGCGAGCCTGGTGGGGCGCAAGGAACGCTTCGACGTGCGCACCGCCGCCACTATCAACGGTATCGCCAGTCACGTGCTCGACTACGACGACACCCACCTCAAGACCATCATTCACCCGTCCGTGGTCATCTGCCCCGCCCTGCTGGCGGCGGCGGAATGGAAGCCGGTGAGCGGGGAGGATTTCCTCGCCGCCCAAATCCTCGGCACCGAGACGGCGTTGCGTATCGGCAATGCGGTCTATCCCAATCATTACGATGCCGGCTGGCATATCACCGGCACCGCCGGCGTATTCGGCGCCGCAGTGGCGGTAGGCCGCGTGCTCAAACTCACCGAGCAGCAGATGGTCTGGGCCCTGGGCCTTGCAGCCTCGCAGCCCGTGGGCCTACGGGAGTCCTTCGGCTCCATGAACAAGTCCTTCAACCCGGGCGCCGCCGCCGGCGCCGGAATCCTCGCCGCGATCCTCGCCGCGCAGAATTTCGACAGCTCCGATTCCATGATCGAGGCCAAGCGCGGCTGGGCCAACACAATCAGCGCCAAGCAGGACTTCCGCGAGATCACCGAAGGCCTGGGTTCGCGCTTCGAGGCCGCCCTCAACACCTACAAGCCCTTCCCTTGCGGCATCGTCCTGCATCCGCCTATCGATGCGGCGCTGCAATTGCGGCGCGCCAATAAGATCGATCCCAATTCCATCGACCATGTGGAGCTGAAAGTGCATCCCCTGGTCCTGGAACTCACCGGCAAAACCGCGCCGGCCGATGGGCTGGAGAGCAAGTTCAGCGTCTATCACGCCGTGGCCGTGGCCATCATCGAAGGCGCGGGCGGCCTAAAACAATTCAGCGACCGCGCGGCCAAAGACCCGGGGGTGGTCGCTCTGCGTGCCAAGGTGCAGCCGATGGTGACCAAGGGCATCACGGAGGAACAGGCGGACATGACCATCGTCATGAAAGACGGCCGCAAGCTGCACCAGTTCATCGAACATGCTGTGGGCAGCGTCCAGGCCCCTTTGAGCGACGCCGACCTTGTCGCCAAGTTCACGGAGCTCGCCGACGGCATACTGCCCGCCGCCCAGGCGAAGAAGGCGATGGACGCCTGCTGGAGCGTGGAGAAACTGGCGAGCGCCGCTGAGATCGCGGCGACGGCCCGAGGCTAGCGCATCCTGAGGATCACCACCTGATCGCTGGCCGGGTCCGTGTCCTTGCGGACTGTGGCCACATCCGCTGCCTTGACCGTGGCGCTCGCGTTGTTGCCCCAGCCGGTGCGGATGAAGTTCACCACCTCGGCCACCTGCTGGTCGTTCAGCAGGACACGGAACTGCACCATGCGGTAGGCGTCGGGCTGGCCGCCGACGACCAGGCGCTGGGACCCGTTGAGGGTGACGTTGATCAACGACGCGGGGTTCTTGTCCAGCACCGCCGGATTGCCGGCGATCGGGGGCACGAACTCAGCCTTACCCTTTCCGTCCATGCCGTGACAGCCGGCGCATTGCACAGCGTAGATCTTCTCGCCCGAGGTCTTGTCGTCGGCCCCGATCAGGCGGTCGGTGGTCTTATTGTCGTATGTCGGCGCCTTGGCGTTGGGGCGCGCGCCGGCGGGCAGGCTCTTGATGTAGGACGCCATGCCCATGAGATCCTCATCGCTGAGGTACTGGGTCGAGTTGTTGATGACGTCGATCATGGTGCCGAAGGCGGCGGTGTTGGGGCCGTGGCCGGTCTTGAGAAAGGCGAAGATGTCGGCGTCGGTCCAGCCGCCCAGACCATCGCCGGCGTCGCCGCGCAGGTTGGGCGCGGACCAGTGGTCCAGCTCGGCGCCCGACATGAAGGCCGAATCATCGCCGGTCATGGCCTTCTCCTGGAAGAACATGCCGCGCGGCGTGTGGCAGCTTCCGCAGTGGCCCAACCCCTCGACCAGATAAGCGCCGCGGTTCCAGGCCATACCTTTCTCGGTTTTGGCCTGGTAGCCGTCGCCCGGCACGAATACAGCGTTCCACAGCCGGAGGCCGGTGTTGAGCACCCAGTCCTTATTCATCCAATCGGGAAGTTCTTTCTTGGCGTTGGCCTGCTTCACCGGCGCGACACCCTCCAGGAAGAAGGCGTAAAGCGCGCGCATATCCGGCTCGGTCATATTGGCGTAGGACGGATAGGGCATGGCCGGGAACAGGTAGTGGCCGTCCTTGGCAACGCCTTTACGCATGGCCCGGTCGAACTCCTCGAAACTGTAGGCGCCGATGCCCGCGTCCCTGTCCGGGGTGATGTTGGTGGTCGAGATGGTGCCCAAGGGTGTGGCCATCTTCAGGCCGCCGGCGAAGGACTCCCCGCCCGGCGCCGTGTGGCAGACGATGCAGTCGCCGGCACGGGCGACATATTCACCCCGGGCCAGAAGCTCCGGTGCAGACGCACCTTGCGCGGCGCCCGCAAACAACAGCGCAGCCGAAACGGCTGCCACAAATTTCGGCATCATGGGTAGCTCCCCTAGCCCTTGGCCGCATCACCGTGACGGGTAATGCACGCCGGATCCGGGCCCAGGGTGATGGGCCGGGTTCTCAGGGTCAAGGACCGAAACCAGCCGTGCGGTTCACGTCGCGGAGATTAGGGGTCGCTTAGCGCCTTGTTGAGCATGGCTCCCAGGCGCACGCCGGCGCGGGAGAGCCGCGCCAGCGCCACCGGCAATTCCACATGGGCGTAGTTGGGCCCGTAGGTGAACGGCGCGAACTGCATGCCGTAATAGCTGGTGGGCGACAGGGCGGCGGTGAGGGATTCATTGGCCCACTCCAGCGGCGCGGTGGCGGTCCAGGCGGCGCGGTCGGCGGGTTTGATATCGTCCTCAAGGTCCGTGACGATGGTCTGCCAGGAGCGGCCGTCGCGGGCGATCAGACCGATCTCCCACA
>CANISR010000261.1 GCA_947470105.1 Fidelibacterota bacterium
AAGTATTACAACACGAAGAGACCGCATTCGGCACTCGGCTATAGGCCACCGGCGCCGGTGGCCTATAGCCCAATACCAATCACGCTCGATCAAAGTGAAATCATGCAGTAGACTAACATTACGACTGGTGCAGAAAATCGGTCAGGTCACTCGCCGGCGCCGTTACGCCGGTGTGGGAGAAGCCCGATCACGGCATCGGCTATTTCGCCGCCCCCCCAGCATCACGCGATGTTGGCGGCGGCGCTGTCCATGGATTTTGTACGCGCCAACCTGAACCGGGAGCTGACCGTTCTGCGCCCTCCGCGCTACGCCACTTTGTCTTCGCCAGGAAGCGCAGACTATGCGGCGTATCTGGCCGCGGAAACCGGCAACACTGGCCTCGGAGACGGAGAGTTGAATCTCAGCGGCTATGAAGCGCGTCCCGAGACGTCCCCCCTGCTGCAGCGGACCACAGCCGCTGGCGGCATCTCCGGGGGCAGTCCCCCGCCGCCGCCCCGCGACATGGGAGGACCATCCCGGGACCCCAGCACGCAGCGTGAGCGGTAGTCCGGACTGTCCCTAAGCACAGGGAAGCTCAGGTTCTCCCGATTTGAGGCCCGTCCCGACTCTGGCCGACAATGCGCGTTTGCAGCGCCTCGATTTCCGATTGAATGATTGCCGGCCGGATACTCCGGCCGACATCGTCGCAATTTCTCTGGCCCAAAGAGTTTGGCGCCCACTTCCTGAAAGCCCCGATGCAGATTGATTGACAATGGAGCCTTTTCGGAAATGAATAGCCGACGAGCCGCCCACGAGGAGAATTTTGATGCCATATGCGACGACGGACGATGGCGTGCGCCTGTATTTCGAGGAGACCGGCTCAGGTCACCCGTTGATTTTCGTGCACGAATTTGCGGGCGATCTTCGGAGTTATGAATCCCAATTGCGTCACTTTGGGAAACAATACCGTGCGATCGCCTTCAACGCCCGTGGGTACCCGCCTTCGGACGTTCCTGGGGATGTGTCCGCGTATTCGCAAGCGCGGGCCGCGGATGATATCCTTTCAGTGCTGGATTGCATCGGCGAAACCAAGGCGCACATCGTCGGCTTGTCGATGGGTGGTTTTGCCACGCTGCATTTTGGGCTTCGTCATCATGATCGCGCGTCTTCGCTGTGCATTGGCGGCTGCGGATATGGCGCAGAGCCTGAAAAACGCGAGATGTTTCGCCGGGAAGCGGGCCTCGTTGCCGAGACAATCCGGAAAAGCGATATGCAAGCCTTTGCCGAGAAATATGCCTACGGTCCGACACGCGTCCAGTTTCAAAACAAGGACCCGCGCGGATTTGCCGAATTCAAGGCGTGGCTGGCCGAACATTCAGCGGTCGGCTCCGCCAATACCCAGGAGGGAGTCCAGAAGGAGCGCCCCTCACTTTACGCGCTGGTCGAGGAGCTGAAGCGCATCAGCGTGCCGACGTTGATCATAACCGGCGATGAGGATTGGCCCTGCCTGCAGCCGGCCTTGATGATGAAGCAGACCATCCCATCCGCGGCGTTGGCAGTGATGCCGAATACCGGACACGCGGTGAATATCGAAGAGCCGGATGAATACAATCGTATTGTTGGCCACTTTCTGAACCAAGTGGACAGCGGGCGCTGGCCTTCGCGGGATCCCCGGGCGATCAGCACCTCGATTACGGGCATCAATACTTGAGAGGCGATGTCGAGCGTGCACAACCTGTCTCACACCGCGGGCTGGTTTGGCCTCGACCCTGACGCCCGTGAGTCTGCGGCGCGCGTATGCCGGGAGCTGGTCATCGCGCCAGGGATGGCGCTGAATGCGGTGGTAAGCGCTACCACCTTGCCCTGCGCCGCCGGGCCGCTGGCGGGGCTCCCCTACGTGACGAAGGATATGTTTGACAGGCAAGACCGCCGCGCCGAATGGGGCGGTGTCCGGGCGCCGGGGCCGGCCCAGGGTGATGCCGAAATCCTTCGCCGTTTGGATCGGGCTGGGGGCGCGCAAATCGCTGTAACGCGGATGACGGCATTGGCTTACGAGCCGTCGGGCTATCATGCGGCGCAGGGCAGAACCCGAAACCCTTGGCATGCAGATATTGTCAGCGGCGGCTCGTCGAGCGGATCGGCCGCGCTCATCGCGGTGGGTGCCGGATTCCTGGGATTGGGTTCCGATACAGGTGGATCGGTTCGTATCCCCGCCGCGTGCTGCGGGATCGTCGGATTGAAGCCGGGGTGGGGTGCCATTTCACTGGACGGCGCCATGCAACTTGCGCCGAGCCTCGACACAATCGGGTTTTTTGCGCGCCTGGCCGCCGACCTGGTACCGGTTTGGGATTGCGCGCGCGATACGCGGACAGATAGTCCCGAAATCAAGTCGGTCGCGGTACTCGCTGACGCCATGGCAAAGGCGTCCCCGCAGGCGCGAATTGCTATCGAGGCCGCGCTGGCGGTAGTGTCGTCAGCCGGAATCGAAGCGGTACCCGCTGATTCAGGCGAGACTGTCCGGATTGCAGATGAGCGCGCTCTCACGGTCATGCAAGGCGAGGCCGCTAGAATCCACGACAATGATTCTGTGAACGTGCTCGATCCATCATTGAGAAGACGCTTAAGCAAAGGGCGGGCGATCACCGATGCGGCGATACAGGAAGCCCTTGATGAGCGCGCCGCCGTGCGGGACCACTTTGTCGCGGCATGGCGCTGCGCGGACGCGGCGATTTTGCCGGTCATGCCCTTGGATACGCCGCTCGCCGTCACGGTCGACCCGACCGAAAAGGCATTTGACGCACGCACGCTCTATAGCATGAGCAGCCTGACCCGCTTCGTTAACTACCTCGGTCTGCCGGCGTTGTCGTTGCCGGTCGGCTTTGACAAGCGGGGTGCGCCAATCGGCCTTCAAGTGGTCGGGCGAATGCACGGTGAGAGAGCCCTGCTGGCATTCGCGGCGGTCTTTCAAGGCCATTCCACGTGGCACCACCACCTCCCGCCGGCTGCCCATGCGCTGCCGTCTTCAGAACGGACCTGACATGAATCCCGTTATTACCTCTCCTGCACTTCAGCATCTGCGCATTCTGGATCTTACGCGGGTGCGGGCAGGTCCGACTTGCTGCCGGATCTTCGCCGATTTCGGCGCCGATGTGATTCAAATCGAGGCTCCGGAGGGTTTCGATCCTAATCCGGGAATGGTCGGCCGGCGGCTGGGCTCCGACATGCAAAACCTGCATCGCAATAAGCGCTCGTTGACCCTCAATCTGAAGGCGCCGGAAGGGCTTGCGATTTTCATGAGGCTGGTGAAAACGGCCGATGTCGTGGTCGAAAATTTCCGGCCTGACGTCAAAGACCGGCTGGGGATAACCTACGAAAAGCTCGCCGAGATCAACCCCCGCATCATTCTGGCTTCCATTTCCGGCTTCGGTCAGACGGGTCCTTACAGTACGCGCGCCGGTTTCGACCAGATCGCCCAGGGCATGGGGGGCCTGATGAGCGTCACGGGTGAGCCCGACGGCGTACCCATGCGCGCCGGAATCGCAGTGGCGGATTCATCGGCAGGCAATTATGCAGCCGTCGGTATCCTGATTGCGCTAGCGGAACGGGAACGATCCGGAAAAGGGCAGTGGGTCCACACCTCGCTGTTGCAGGCCCAAATCGCGATGATGGATTTCCAGGCGGCGGCCTATCTGGTCGAAGGCAAAGTGCCGCGTTCGGCTGGCAACGATCATCCCGTCGCCACGCCTATGGGAGTCGTGCCGACCTCCGACGGACATATTAATATTGGGGTAGCCGGGGAACGTCAGTGGGCGGGGCTTTGCAAAGCCATCGGCCGGCCGGATCTCGAGAAGCATCCCGATTACGTCACCCAGGATTTGAGACTCC
>CANISR010000262.1 GCA_947470105.1 Fidelibacterota bacterium
CCACCGGGGCGGCGTCAGGAGCAGACGGCGCCAGTGCGAACAAGGACGGCGCATCGGCCATCTCGAAACCGTCCTGCACCGGGTTCTCGCCGAAGGGCTGCTGCATGTCATAGGCCGGGCCGTGATCTTCGCCGCCGCCGACACGCAAGGCGCCCAGCGCCGCCGCTCCCACCGTTGTGGATGCGCGGTGGCCGGCCTCGGCCAGCGCGTGCTTGAGCGCGCCGACGATCAGACCGCGCACCAGGCCAGCGTCGCGGAAGCGCACTTCGGCCTTGGCGGGATGGACGTTCACGTCCACTTCCCGCTGGGGCAGCTCCAGAAACAACACGACATAAGGGTGGCGGCTGGGGGCAAGGAAGTCCTGGTAGGCCGCCCGCACAGCGCCGGACAGCAACCGGTCGCGCACCGGCCGACCGTTGACGAACAGGTACTGGGCCAGCGCATTGCCGCGGTTGAAGGTGGGCAGACCGATATAGCCGTAGAGCTTGACCTCGCCGCGCTCCGCGGCCACCGGCAGGGCGTTGGCGCCGAACTCCTTGCCGAGGATGGCCGCAAGCCGTGCGAGCTGCACGTCGAACAGGTCACCCTGAGTGTCCGCGGCCGGCAGGTTGAGGCGCGCGCGGCCGTCGGCCACGAGCGAGAAAGCGATATCGGGCCGCGCCATGGCGAGCCGCTCCACCGCATCCACGGCGTAGGACAGTTCGGTCTGGGCCGCCTTGAGGAATTTGAGGCGGGCGGGTGTGGCGAAGAAGATGTCGCGCACTTCGACCCGGGTGCCGGGCGGATGAGGCGCGGGCACCGGGCCATCTTTGCGGCCACCCGCCACCACCACATACCAGCCTGAATCCGCGCCGGCGGTGCGGCTGGTGAGGGTCAGGCGCGCCACCGAGCCGATGGCGGGCAGCGCCTCGCCGCGAAAGCCGAGGAAGTTGATATCGAGCAGGTCGTCCTGCGGCAGCTTGGAGGTGGCGTGCCGGTCCACCGCCACGATCAACTCTTGCGGCGTCATGCCGCGGCCGTTGTCGGTGACGACGATCATCGAGCGGCCGCCGTCGTTCATGGTGATGTCGATACGGGTGGCGCCGGCGTCGATGGCGTTTTCGACTATTTCCTTGAGGGCCGACGCCGGCCGCTCCACCACTTCGCCCGCGGCGATCTGATTGACCAGGTTGGGCGGCAGCAGGCGGATGGTCATGACGGGCCCTGCTGCTTGACCTTGAGGTATGCGGCCACCAGGCCGGCCGTGGAGCTATCGCGGTCCGCGAGGGCTTTTTCAGCCAATGCGCCACCCGCGACCGCCGGCTCAAGGGACTTCGCCAGTTCCTTGCCGAGTTCCACGCCCCACTGATCGAAGGAATTGACGCCCCAGATCACGCCTTGGACAAAGACCTTATGCTCATAGAGCGCGATGAGCATGCCGACGGTGTAGGCGCTCACGTCCTCGATCAACAGCGTGGTGGTGGGCCGGTTGCCGGTGAACACCCGGTGCGGGACCAAAGCGTCGTCCACGCCCGGAAGCTCAGCCGCGCTGCGGCCCTTCATCAAGGCCTCGGTCTGGGCAATGGCATTGGCCATCAGAAGATCCCGGCTGGCGTCGGTGCCGGTTGTGCCCTTCGCGGCAATAATGAAATCGCACGGCACGACGCGCGGGCCCTGATGCAGAAGCTGGAAGAACGAGTGCTGGCTGTCGGACCCGCCGCCGCCGAAGATCACCGGGCCGGTATCGGTCGCGACCGGCGCGCCGTCCAGGGTCACGCCCTTGCCGTTGCTCTCCATGTCCAACTGCTGCACATGGAACGGGAACAGCCGTAGGCGGTGATCGTAGGGCAGGATCGCGTGGGCCGCGGTCTCCAGGAAATTCACATTCCAAACGCCGATGAGGGCCAGAATAACCGGCAGGTTATGTTCCAGGGGTGCTGTCTTGAAATGCCGGTCCATGGCTTCGGCGCCGGCGAGCAGCTGATCGAACGTGTCGTAACCGCAGGCAAGAATCAGCGGCAGACCAATAGCCGACCAGATGGAGTAGCGCCCGCCGACCCAGTCCCACATGGGAAATACAGCCTCGGGCGACAACCCGAACTTCACCGCCGCATCCACATTGGTGGAGATGGCCGCAAAGTGCTTGGCCACGGCGCCGGCGCCGAGATGCGCCGTCAACCAATCCTTTGCGGCGTTTGCGTTGGCCATGGTTTCGACGGTGGTGAAGGTCTTGGATGCCACCACGAACAAGGTCACCGCGGGATCGAGCCCCCCGAGCACGTCGTCGACCTGGGCGCGGTCCGGGTTGGAAACGAAGTCCAGGGAGATGTCCGCCCGCTGCGCATCCTTGAGCGCCGCCGCCACCGCCATGGGGCCCAGGTGAGAGCCGCCGATGCCGATATTGACCACATGGCGTATGGCCTGGCCGGTCGCCCCGGTCCATGCACCCGAGCGGACTTTCTCGGCGAACGTTTTGAGACGCGCGCGGACCGCCCGCACTTCGGGCATCACATCGACGCCGTCCACGGTCATGGGGCGGGCCTCGTCGCGGTTGCGTAAGGCCACATGCATCACCGCGCGGTTCTCGGTGCGGTTGATGCGCTCCCCCGCGAACATCGCGGCGCGCGCCGACTCAATATTCCGCACGCCCGCGAGTTCCGTGAGCAGGCCGAGGGTTTCGGCGGTGATTCGATTCTTGGAATAGTCCGCCAGCAGCGGGCCGAAGGTGAACGACAGCCGCGCGAACCGGTCGGGATCGTCCGCGAACAAGGTGCGCAGAGAGACCTCGCGCAACGCATGCGCGTGGGTTTTGAGCGCGTCCCATGCGGGTAAGGCGGTGAGGTCGGTCATTGGCCGCGCACCATATCAACCTGGGATCGACAAGCCAAACCCCAAGTAAGCGATAAGCTTACAAATCAAGGCCTTAGCTTGCAGGCAGCGCCCTATTTCGGCGCCGCCTTGGTGGCTGGAGGCTTAGGCGCCGGGCCGACCATGACCACGGTCAGGCCATCCGGGTCGTAGAGCTTTTTAGCGAGCGCCCTGGCTTGTTCCAAAGTCACGCCCTCGATCAGGCTGTTGCGCTTGTCGAGGTAGTCGACGCCGAGCTTGTCCTTCTGCACCGCCAGCAGCATGTCGGCGATGCTCTGGGTGGAGGTGAACCGCAACGGCCAGGCGCCGGTGAGATAGAGCTTCGCAGTTTTGAGCTCGTCCTCGGTGGGACCACCGTCGCGGATCTTTTTCCACTCGTCGCGAATGATCTGCAGGCTGGTCTCGGCCTGGTCGGAGCGGGTGCCGACGCTGGCGAAAATCATCGCGCCCGCGTCGAACGGAACCATGGCCGTGGATACGCCGTAAGCGAGGCCGCGCTTCTCGCGTACTTCGTCCATGAGGCGCGACTGGAAGCCACCGCCGCCGAAGATGTAGTCCACCACCGTCGCGGTATACCAATCCGGATCGCTGCGCAGCAGACCCTTCTGGCCGATGTAGACCACAGTCTGCGGCAGGTTCTTGGTCACGCGCACCACCTGGCCTTTGGTGCTTACCGGCGCCGGCGCCACCGTGGCGTTGAGTCCCGTGGTGGCCGGCAGCGCGCCAAACACCTGGTCCATAGCCTTGCCCAGATCTGCCGGCGTGATGTCGCCGGACACCGCGATCAGTACACGGTCGCGGCCGAAGCGGCTTTTCACCCAGGCGCGCAAGTCCTCGACGGTGATGGCCGTCATGGTCTTCTCGCTGCCGTCCTCGTTGCGAGCGTAAGGGTGCGCGCCGAACATGGTGCCGAACAATTTCTCCTGAGCGATGCTGCCGGGATCTTCATCGCGGCTGAGGATCCCCACCAGCAATTCGCGCCGGATGCGCTCGACC
>CANISR010000263.1 GCA_947470105.1 Fidelibacterota bacterium
GCTGTGACCGGCGATACCGTCGGCGATCCCTACAAGGACACCGCGGGTCCCGCGGTCAATCCGATGATCAAGATCACCAACATCGTGGCGCTCCTGCTGCTCGCGGTGCTGGCGGCGAATAAATAAGACGGCGAAAGCCGGAGACCAAAACGCCCCGGGGAAACCCCCGGGGCGTTTTTATTTGTGAGCAGAACTGCAAAAACCAATGCGCCGCTGTTTTGAATTTCCCGCCTTCGGTGCGACGGGGCGTTCTTCTTTAGCCCGTGATGGTTTCGTAGTGCCGCACGGTCCTGTCGAAATCGTCGAGCGCCGCCACGGCCTCCGGTTCGACCACGGCATTGCCGTAGTTCTCGCCGGCGAAGGCCTTGATGGCGTCCAGAGACGCCCAGCGGGTCAGGACGAAGTATTCGACCACGCCGTCCTTCTCATCCTTGAGCAGATCCGCGCCCAGGAAGCCCGCGATGCCGCGGAGCTCCGGCATGACGTTGGTATGGAAGTGATGCGGATAGGCGGCAGCCCGGGCGGGTGAAGTGCGGCCGCGCCAGGTTCTCACGATCATAGGCGTGGCTGCTAAGGACGCTTGGGGCCGGCGGTGGTGATGCGGCCCAGGTTGCCGACCAGCTGCTCAAGGAAGCTGTACTCGCGGCCCTTGGTGGGGGTTTCCCGCGCGGCGATGGTGAGATTGCGGCCATCCTCGATGTCGAGCTTGCGCACATCCTTGAGGATGCCGCGTTCGTCGAAGCTCACGGCGTAGATCGTGCGGTCGAACTCGTGGTTCGGGTAGAAGGCGTATTGGGTGGTGTGGGCGCTGATGTAGTACCAGGTGTCGCTGTCGAACACCGCCGTGGTCGAGGGGGTGCCGAGCAGGGCTTCCACGTCCTGGCGGGTCTGCTCACCCGGGGCCAGTTGGGCCAGCATCTCGGGCTTAGGCAGGTTACCGCGCTGTTCCACATCCTTGATGCAGCCGGTGACGGCCAATGGCAGGAAGAGGGCGAGGGCAACAGTGATAGTCTTGGTGTTCATGGCCTGACGTATTATATCAGGCCGGGCGGGATGCCCAGCCCCCTTTATGTAATTAAATCGGGCATTTGCGCCTCAATTCTACAATCCCTGCAACCCTTTCGCAGCCCTTCCGGAAAACTCCACCATGTTCGCGGGCCTATTTAAAAAGACTGACCCGGCGGTGCACGATCTCTACGCATCCTTGGTAGAGAAGGCCCGGGATCCGGCGTTTTACACCGCCCTCGGCGTGCCCGACACGGTTGATGGCCGGTTCGACATGATCGTGCTCCATGCCATGCTGGTCCTGCGCCGCTTTCGGGGCCAGGGTGACGCGGCGGAAAACCGTGGCCAGGAACTGTTCGACCTCATGTTCAAGGATATGGACCAATCCTTGCGCGAAATGGGGGTGGGTGACATGGGCGTGGGCAAGCACATCAAGCGCATGGCCCAGGCGTTTTACGGCCGCGCCGAACGCACGGAAGCCGGACTCAACGCCAAGATCGCCGACCCCGCCGATACCGCGCTGCGTGCCGCGCTCACCGACACGGTGTACCGCAAGGCGCCCGCCGATGTCTCAAAAGTCGCGGCGCTGCAGGACTATCTGATCCGCGCCGACCGCCATGTCACAGCCCAGTCCGTGCCCGACATGGTCGCGGGCCGGGTGAATTTCGCGGTGCCGGTCATATGACCGCCGCGGCCGAGCCTGCCTTTTCTTTCGTGGTCGAGATCGAACGCCTGCCCAGCGCCGGCGGCCAGTACGATATCGCCGCCAATGCGGAGGCGCTGGTGCGCGTGGCGCAAAGCCTCGAAGTGGCGGAGGTGAAGTCGCTGCGGGCGCAATTTGCCGTCAAAACCGGCGCCGGTGGAATCGTCCACGTGAAGGGCGCGGTTCATGCCGAGCTGACTCAGACTTGCGTCGTCACCCTCGTGCCGGTGCCGGCAGTGATCGACGAGGAGGTGGAGGCGTCCTTCATCACGGTTGAACGCGCGGCGCGGAACAAGAAGAAGGCCAAGGATGACGAGGAAGAGCTGGTGATCAGTCTGGACGCCGAGGATCCGCCGGACATCGCCGAGGACGGGCGAATCGACCTGGGCGAGCTCGCGGTGACCCAGGTGGCCCTGGTCCTGGACCCATACCCCCGGGCCCCGGGGGTGAGCTTCGATGCCGCCCGATGGCCAGGTTCGGCCGGCGGGAAAGATTCGGCGCCCGAAGAAGGCGCCTCCGGACCCTTCGCCGCTCTAGCCAAGCTCAAGAAAAACCAGCCGAATTAGCCAAAAAGGCCGGGGCGGACGGATGTGGCCTTTCCCTTGCGCCGCCTAAGGTTTTTCGCTATCTAGTCCCGCTTTCCGGCCCGGCCCGTCCAAGGCGGGGCCTCCGCCATGTGGCGGCTAATAAACGAAAGAACAACACGATGGCCGTTCCTAAAAAGAAAGTCTCCAAGTCGCGGCGCGATATGCGGCGTTCTCACCACGCCCTCAAGACGCCCTCGCACCAGGAGTGCCCCAACTGCGGCGAAACCAAGCGGCCCCATCACGTGTGCGGCTCCTGCGGCTTTTACGACGGCCGCGAAGTGGTTTCTGAGTCCGACGCTGTAGCCTAGCCGTTCCGCGCTTATACTCTCGCATGACCGGCATGCGCCTGGACGGGATGGACGGGCGCTTCGCTGCTGATTCTGCTTTGCAGGCTTAGGGAGCTTCGTGAGCGCCGCCTTTACCCTGTCTTTGGACGCGATGGGCGGCGATGCCGCCCCTTCAATCGTGGTGAAGGGCGCCGGCCTCGCACACGTGCGTTATCCGAACGTGCGGTTCCTGCTTCACGGCGATGAAGCCCAGATCAAACCGCTGCTGGACGCCGAGCCGGCGCTCAAAAGCCACTGCACCATCCACCACACCACCGAAGTCGTCAGCAACGACGACAAGCCCAGCCAGGTGATCCGCTCCGGCCGCCAGACCAGCTTGTGGAAGGCGATCGAGGCGGTGAAGAACGGCGAGGCCGCCGGCGTCGTTTCGGCCGGCAACACGGGCGCCCTGATGGCCATGGCGGTGCTGATCATGCGCACGCTGCCCGGCGTGCACCGCCCCGCCATCTGCTGCCTGTTGCCGACCAAGGTCGGTGAATCGACCATGCTCGACCTGGGCGCCAATGCGCAGTGCGATGCGCGCAACCTGGTCGAGTTCGCAGTCATGGGCGAATGTTTCTCCCGCGCCATGCTCGGCCTCGCCCGGCCCAGCGTCGGCCTGCTCAATATCGGCTCTGAGGATCTCAAAGGCACCGATGTGCTGCGCGAAGCCGCGCAGATTTTGCGCGGATCTCATCTCGACATCGAGTTCAAGGGCTTCATCGAAGGCGACGATATCGCCGCCGGCACCGTCGATGTGGTGGTCACCGACGGTTTCACGGGCAATGTCGCGCTCAAGACCATGGAAGGCACCGCCAAGCTCTATTCCAGCTTCCTGCGCACCGCCATCAAGAGTTCCATTCTCGCCCAGATCGGCATGGTGTTCGCCCAGTCCGTACTGTCCCAGGTGAAGGCGCGCACCGACCCCCGCCGCTACAACGGTGCGCTGCTGGTCGGATTGAACGGCATCGTCGTGAAAAGCCACGGCGGCACTGACGCCCTCGGATTCTCCAACGCCATCGGCGTCGCGGTCGATATGGTCGAGCGCGATCTCAATACCGCCATCGGCCAGGATCTGGCGCGCATCAAGGCTGAACAAGCCGCTGAAGCTCCGGCGCAGGTTGGGTCCTAACGCCATGCGCCGTTCCGTGATCCAAGGCGTGGGCGCCTACCTGCCGACCAAAGTTGTCAGCAATGCCGA
>CANISR010000264.1 GCA_947470105.1 Fidelibacterota bacterium
CCGTATCAAGAAGTACGACGGCGCTTTGCATTCGGTGATCGCCATCGCGCCCGATGCGCTCGCGCAAGCCGAGGCTTCGGACAAGCGGCGGGCGGAAGGCAAGTCGCTGGGCGCGCTGGACGGCATTCCCATTCTGCTGAAGGACAATATCGACGCGGTCGGCATGCCGACGACAGCGGGGTCCTATGCGCTGGAATTCAACCTGCCCAAACAGGATGCCGAAGTCACCTGGCGCTTGCGGGCGGCCGGCGCGGTCATCCTGGGCAAAGCCAATCTGTCGCAGTTCGCCGGCTGGCGCCCGGCCGAAACGGTGCTGAACAGCTCGACCGTGGGCAAGGACGCGCGCAATCCGTTTGACTTGGCGCGCAGCCCGGGCGGCTCGTCCTCCGGCGGCGGCGCCAGCACGGCGGCCAGCTTCGCTGCGGCGAATATCGGCAGCGATACCACTGGCTCAATCATCGGGCCGTCGTCCTATAACGCTGTGGTCGGCTTGCGTCCGACTATCGCGCTGGTGTCGCGCGCGGGCGTAGTGCCTATCAGTGCGACCATGGATACGACCGGTCCCATGGCCCGCAACGTGCGTGATGCGGCCATGCTGCTGACGGTGATGGCCGGCAGTGACGCGCGCGATCCCTACACGAAGGACGCGGACGCCAACAAGAAAGACTACGTGGCGGGGCTCTCGACCGATGCGCTTAAGGGTAAGCGCCTCGGCGTGGTGCGTGACTTCGGCGGGCACAACGACAGCACAAAGCCGGTATTCGACGCTGCGCTGGCGGTGATGGTGGCGCAGGGCGCCGAGCTGGTGGAGATTCCCGCAGGGCAGTTCCCGGATCACCGGGTCGAGCAGCTCGCGATCATGTCCTACGACTTCCGCGAGGACTTCGCCGCCTACATGCAGAATGCACCGGAGGCGCAGAAGGTGCGCACCGTGGATGAGCTTATCGCCTTCAACAAGGCCGATCCGCGCGAGAGCATGTACGACAGCGGCCTGATCGAATATTCCGCCGGCCGCACGTCCGGGCGCACCGATCCTGAATACGTGAAGATGCGCGAGTTGGTGAAGCAGCGCACTGCCGTGGAGGGTTTCGACAAGGTGTTCAGGGAGTTCAACGTGAGCGCTGTGGTGCTGCCGACCCGCGACGTAGCCGACGAACTGAAGCCCAACGGCGAAAAGCAGCCGAACCGCATCCCCAAGGAAAACGCCAAGGCCCCCGGCTCGGGCTCCAGCATTGCAGCGCTTGCAGGCTATCCCAACTTGAGCGTGCCCATGGGCATGGTGGGAGCATTGCCGGTTGGCATCTCACTGATCGGCCCGGCCTGGAGCGAAGGCGACCTGCTCGCCATGGGGTACGCCTACGAGCAAGCCTCCAAGATGCGGGCGGTGCCGGTGGCGTATAAGACACCAGGCAGTGCACCCGCGGGGCAGCAGAAATAGGGACACTTGCCATCGGAAAATGGGGCCAGGCGGCAGCTTGGCCCCTTTTTTATAGATCCGTCACAGATGCCTATAGAAGCGCGATAGATCCATAGATCACACGTTTAGAGGGAAATCAGGGGCGCAGAGTGGAATATATCGAGGGAGTTGTGTGTCTTGGGAACAAATGCCACCGGGAAGCGTTGACCTCTGCGTATCGGGGAAAATCTGTTGATCGATTCCAGAACACCAGAAGACGGGCCGGTGGAGCATTTCCATCCCGGGACCGGACACTTCACGGTTCTACGCGCCGGCTCGATTCATATTGAGGGCGCCGCCCCGGATGTGTCGCCGATAGGTGACGACGCCGAACTCGAAGCCCTCCGTCAGCTCAACGAAGCAAGTTCAAGGCTGTGGCGGGCGGCGTCTTTGCGCGAAGGCCTTGATCACGTCCTCAATGCCGTCGTGCGCCTGGCCGACACCGACCGCGGCGCCATCGAGCTCTATGACGAAAAAATCCGCGGCTTCCGCGTTTTTGCGGCCTTGGGCTTTGGGCCGATTATCCAAGACTATTCTCATATGCCGCCCAGCCCTCCGGGATCGGCGAGCCGCCGCGCCATCGAGCAGGCGGCTCCGGTTTTCGTGTCGGACACCGAGACGGAGTTCCAGGGCGATTTGCAGACCCTAGCGCGGGCGGTCGGCATTCGCGCAGTTCATGCATTTCCGATCATAGGGAAAGCCGGCACCTGCGAGGGGGCGTTGCTCGTTCACTACCGGGCGCCGACGCTGGCCAGTCCCCGCATTGTCGAGCGCATCAAGCTCTACGTGCGCCAAGTTGCCGAATTCATTGAACGTTCCCGCGTTATAGAAGCGCTTGCCGAAAGTGAGAGGCGGGAGCGCAAGCGGGCTTCCGAGTTCGAAGCCCTGGTGGATGCTGTGCCGGCGTCGATTATCATCGCCCGCGACCCGGAGCTTAAAACCGTAATGGTCAGCCGGGAGGCGGCGAGAGTCCTTGGTCAATCGACGGAGGGATCCATCAACCAGCAGGTGCTGACCAGTGACCTGCGAAGCCTGGTGGGCGTCTACGAGGGCGGGCAAGCCATTGAGCCGGACGACAGGCCCATGCACCGCGCCACCCGGGGGGAAGAGGTGCGGGGCTTTGAACTGGAGATGCGCTTCGGCACGGCAGAAACGCGGTTTATATACGGCAATGCAGGTCCCACGCGGGACGATGCGGGAAAAGTCACCGGCGCGATGATGGCGTTTGTCGATATAACCGAGCGGCGAAAAACGGAGGAAGAACGCAAGTTGCTGCTCGCGGAGATAAACCATCGCGTCAAGAACACACTGGCGACGGTCATTGCTATACAGCAGCAAACCTTTGCCCGTGCTGTTTCACCTGAGGACGGCCAGCGGGCGTTTGAGCGCAGAATCCGCGCACTTGCCCAAACTCACGACCGCCTCGCGGCGGAGAACTGGTCGGGTGTGTCGCTTGAGACGCTGCTTGAGGACGAACTCGCCCCTTACCGCGATGAGCAAGCCAACAACATCACGCTCAGGGGGTCTTCCCTGCGCTTGAGTCCCAGATCCGCCGTGATGCTTGGTCTGGCATTTCACGAACTCGCGACCAATGCCGTCAAGCATGGCGCTTTATCGCAGGCCGGTGGGACCATAGACGTATCGTGGCAGGACGCGCCGGGCTCCCCGGAGGCCACCGAGCTCATTTGGCTCGAGCGGGGGGATAAGAGACTTGAAACCCCGGCCCGCCAGGGTTTTGGCCGCATGCTTCTTGAGCGTGGCATAGCGGCACAACTGAATTGCAAAGTTGAACTGGCGTTTCCGCCGACCGGCGCTGCCTGCAGTATCGTCTTGCCCAGAAGCTCCCTGCAGGACGGGTGAGGGATGCTCGCCATGGGTGATGACGCAGCGGCAAATCTCCGGGTCCTTGTTGCCGAGGATGAGTTCTTTGTCGGCCTGATGCTCGCGGAAAATCTCCGCGACAGCGGGTGGGAGGTTGTCGGGCCGTTTGCGTCACTGGATGAGCTCATGCGCGCCGCAGCGGCGGAGCGTTTTGACATCGCGGTCCTCGACGTCAATTTGAACGGCACGATGGTGTTTCCCGCGCTTGAGGCCATTGCCTTGCGCGGACGGCCGGCGATTCTCGTCACCGGCTACGGCGCGCACGCCATCCAGAAGGGCACGAAAATTGAGGCGGTGTTTGCAAAGCCGTATGACTATGCGGTGCTGGAAGCGCAGATCCGCAAAAGCACCGGCCGGGAATAGTTAATCCCCACTGGGTGTAGGCCGTCAGCGCCTATGAGACAGAATTGGGGTGGTGAGTAAGGGAGGGTTTTGGTCTCATCGTAGTGACGGAGGAACGAAGATGAGATCAAAACCCATGAC
>CANISR010000265.1 GCA_947470105.1 Fidelibacterota bacterium
GAACGGTCGTGAGGCTTCCGAGCTGCCCGCCTGAAAGGGCGTTGAAGTTGGCGGCGGTCCAGGTGGCGAATTGGGCGGTGGTAATCCCGGCGAGCTGGGCGGCGGAGAGGGATGAGATTACCGCGGGCGTGAATGCATTGATCTCGTTGGTGGCGAAGGACCCGATATGGGTGGCGGCCAGGCCCGCAGCCTGAGCGACCGAAAGCACCGCGGCGTCGGCGGCGGTGACGCCCTTGATCTGGGCCACGGTCATGGCGCCGAGTTGCGCGGCGGTGAACCCGGTGAATTGGGCCGCGCTCAGATAGCCGATGGACGTCGCAGTCAGCGACGTGAAATCGGCGCCCGATATGGCGCCGACCTGCGCGGGCGTCATCGCCTGTAGTTGAGCTTTGGTAAGAGCCATCCCCGAGCCGTGCTTTCGTCGTTCCCCGAACCGTTAGCGGCCGCCATTCTGGCGTCCGCGCTCTCGCCTCATCCCTTAGCTGCAAATCAGCCCTAAGGCAGCACTCTAGAGTGGAGATTTAGCTTTAAGAATGGGTTAAAGGTTAACTATATATAAGTAGCTGAAAATAAACGATTTTATTCGTCATTTTCGCAGCAGGCGGCGGCGCGTGGAAAGAATCGTTAACGCGAATCACCAAAGGCAGCCGCACGCCCCCCACCCTAAACGCATGGGGACACGCAGCGGTTGCCGATATTGGGCCTTAACGGGCGGGTATTTTGCGGGAAATAAGCCGATTAGGGCTTGGGGGTGCAGGAGACGATTTGGACCGGTTTTTCGATCTTCGGTTCCACAATGTCAGAATGCTTCACCCGGCAGACCTCGAGATGCTCACCGGGCACGACATCGACGTTGCAGGTCTGGGTCGTGGTGAAGCGCTCGCCCTTGAACAGGTATGAAAAGCTGTTCTTGAGCTCGCAGCTCTCTTTTTTGGTCGCGGTGCTGTAGACGACGACGGTGTCGCCTTTGCCTTCCGCCACGAAAGTCGCGGCCTGCGCCGCGGACGCGGCAAAGGCGAAGAGGAGGGCAGCGGGGAGGGCAAATTTCATGATGATATCCGGGGCAGCGATGACCAAAGGGTTAGCCGACGCCTAGTTTTCGCAGAACCGGGACGCGTTTATCCATGAATTGCTTGTAATTGCTGGTGACATCTCCTTGAAGCTGGGCCCCGAACAGGCGGCGCAGGAAAACGCCGGGGTCCTCACCGCGCTGATTGGCCAGGAAAAACAGCTGTTCGATGCGGTGGAGGGCGATCCCGCCCCCGGTCACCGGCGATGCCGCGGAGCGAATGACATCAACGGTCTGGGCCGCTTCCCATAGGGCGGCATTCAGTCGGTCGGTGGCGGCCTTGCGGACGGCGTAGCCTGCTTCCGGCAAGGCTGGATCGGCGCCGCCGAGCGCGGTCATCAGGACGGTGATTTCCATCACCTCGGCCGGCGTGAGCCCGGCGCAGGCGGGGTTGGCGAGGAGGTCGGTGATGCTGGCGGCCGGTGTGGCCGCGAGCGCGGTCAGCACAGGGCCCGCGTGTTCGGGTTTCACAGTGACCTTACCGAGGGCCGTGAACCCGGTGATTTTGTCCATGCCTTCGGGACCGTCGGCGGTGGCGAAGCGGGTGGCGGCCAGCAGCGGCGCGGGATTTTGCTTCACCGGCTGCGCGCGAATGAAAATGTCACGCCGGAATTCGCGGTTGGCAAAGAAGTCCTTGAGCCCCTCGCGGCGTATGGGCTCCTGTTTGGCCAGCATTTCGCGGGCATCCGGCGCGTAATTCACGAAATCGACGTTGTCGAGCAGATGGGCGGAGGCCGCGTAATTCAGGCCGATTTGCTTCAACGGTTCGGCGATTTCCGAGAAGTAGAACGCCCGCCAATAGGTGTTGAAATACTCGTGGGCGAGACCGTTGCGCGCCTTGGGCTTGATATGGTCGAGCACTTGAACCGCCCGGGCATTCTGGGTGAAATAGGCAGCCCCCAGGCTCTGGATCTTCTCCGCAAACTTCACACCGGCATCGACCCTGACTTCAGTCGGCCCCGTCGCATCCTCGTAGCCCATGAACATCAATTGGCGCAGCGGCATTCCCGCGGCATGACCTGGCTGGGTGTTATAGCTCGTGTAAACCAGCCCACCCGGCTTCAGGTGGCGGTCGATGAAGTTGAGAATATGGGCGCGGTTCTCATCGTCGATCCACGACCAGATGCCGTGCATGGCAATAACGTCGAACTGTCCCGGCACCTGGGTCTCAAGGTCGGCGAAGGCGCCTTCGACGAAGGAGATGTTGTCCAGCTTTGCCGTGGAGGCGATGCCGCGCGCGGTGACGATGTGCTCAGGATTGAAATCGGTGCCGACAAAACGCGATCCCGGAAAGCCGGCCGCGAGAAACATGGGCGTCAGACCGAAACCGCACCCCAATTCGATATAGTCGCAGTTCTCCTCCCGGTCCCAATTGATGCCGTTCATGGCCAGGGCGAGCTTGAGGACGGCGGGATTCAGTTCGCGGTAATAGTGGATGACGTAGGGGACATCGGTGATGTAACCGCCCTGATCCGCCTGATTTTGGCTCACGAAGTACCTCTTCTGCGACGTTGCGGGGGTGATCCTAACCGATCCCCAGCCCTGCATTGCCCGCATTTTACATTTGGGTGAGGCGTGATAAACCGCGCCCATGCTGCAAATCAACGACCTTACCTATCGAATCGGTTCCCGCGTTCTCCTGGATCAGGCCAGCGCCTCCATCAATGATGGCCATCGGGTGGGCCTCGTTGGGCGCAACGGCACGGGCAAAACCACGCTGTTTCGGCTGATCGCCGGCCTGCTGGCTCCCGACGGCGGCAGCATCGAGCTGCCGCCCCGGGTCGACATGGGCATCACCACCCAGGAAGCCCCTAACGGCGACGAGAGCCTGATCGACACGGTGATCCACACCGACAAAGAACTGGAGAGTCTCAACGCCGAGGCGTTGACCGCGACGGATCCCAGCCGGATCGCCGCCATCCATGCACGGTTGCAGGACAAACAGGCCCATACCGCCACCGCCCGCGCCGCCCGCATCCTCGCCGGCCTCGGCTTCGACGCCGAAGCGCAGGGCCGGCCGTGCCGGTCCTTCTCCGGCGGCTGGCGCATGCGCGTGGCGCTCGCCGGCCTGTTGTTCACCCAGCCGGAACTTCTGCTGCTCGATGAGCCGACCAACCACCTGGATCTCGAAGCCACGTTGTGGCTCGAAGAATATTTGAAGCGCTATCCCGGCACGATCCTACTCATCAGCCACGACCGCGATCTGCTCAACCGCGTGCCCACCGAGATCCTGCATCTCGAGAACAGCAAACTCACGCTCTATCGCGGCGGCTACGACCGCTTCGAAGCCACGCGCCAGATGCAACTCGAACAGAACGAGAAGGCGCGCGTGAAGCAGGCGTCGCGGCGCGCGGAAATTCAATCGTTCGTCGACCGCTTCCGGGCCAAGGCCACCAAGGCCAAGCAGGCCCAGTCGCGCCTGAAAATGCTCGAACGCATGAAGCCCATCGCCGAGCACCAGGAGGAGGGGAGTTTCCGCTTCACCTTCCCGGATCCGGACGCCCTGCCGCCGCCGCTTTATACCCTCGACAGGGTGGCGATCGGCTACAACGGTAAGCCGGTGCTCTCCAACATCTCGCTGCGCCTCGACAATGATGACCGCATCGCGTTGCTGGGCGCCAACGGCAACGGCAAGTCGACCTTTATGAAGCTGTTGGCGGGGCGCCTCGCGCCGCTGAGTGGCGAGGTCAACAAGTCCAGC
>CANISR010000266.1 GCA_947470105.1 Fidelibacterota bacterium
ATGACCTGGATTTCGATATGGCGCGGCTGCTCGATGTATTTCTCGATGAACATGCGGTCGTCACCGAAGGACGACTTGGCTTCCGACGACGAGCGCTCAAAGCCCTCCTGGATCTCGGACTCATTGCGGGCGATGCGCATGCCCTTGCCGCCGCCGCCGGCGGTGGCTTTAAGCATCACGGGGTAGCCTACCTCTTTGGCGATCTTTTTGGCGTGGGCCACGTCCTTGATGATGCCCATGAAGCCGGGAACCGTACTTACACCGGCCTTATCGGCCAGCTTCTTGGACGTGATCTTGTCGCCCATGGCCTCGATCGCCTCGGCGTCCGGACCGATGAACACGATCTTGGCCTTGGCCAACGCCGTCTGGAACGCTTTGTTCTCGGACAGGAAGCCGTAGCCCGGATGCACAGCTTCGGCGCCGGTGTCCTTGCAGGCCTGGACGATGCGCTCAATCAAAAGGTAGCTTTTGGCCGAAGGGCTCTCGCCGATATGCACCGCCTCGTCTGCCATCTCCACGTGCAGGGCGTTGCGGTCTGCGTCGGAATAGACCGCCACCGTCTTGATGCCCATCTTGCGCGCGGTCTTGATGACGCGGCAGGCGATCTCACCGCGGTTGGCAATCAGGATTTTCTTGAACATCTATCGAAGACCTACAGCGGAATATTGTCGTGCTTCTTCCAAGGATTCTTGATGTCCTTGGACTTCAGCATGGCGAGCGAGCGGCACACACGTCTGCGGGTGCCGTGGGGCATGATCACGTCGTCGATGAATCCCAGATTTGCCGCGCGGAATGGGTTGGCGAAGTTGGCTTCGTATTCCTTGGTGCGGTCGGCGATCTTCTGTTTGTCGCCGATGTCCTGTCGGAAGATGATTTCCACGGCGCCCTTGGCGCCCATCACCGCGATCTCGGCCGTGGGCCAGGCGAAGTTGACGTCGCCGCGGATATGCTTGGAGCTCATCACGTCGTAAGCGCCGCCGTAGGCCTTGCGGGTGATCACGGTGACTTTAGGCACCGTCGCCTCGGCAAAGGCGAACAGCAGCTTCGCGCCGTGCTTGATGATGCCGTTGTATTCCTGATCGGTGCCGGGCAGAAACCCGGGCACGTCGACGAAGGTGATGATGGGAATGTTGAAGCAATCGCAAAAGCGCACAAAACGCGCGGCCTTGCGGCTTGAGTCGATATCGAGGCACCCCGCCAGCACCATGGGCTGGTTGGCGACGATGCCCACTGTCTGGCCTTCCATGCGCGCGAAGCCACAGATCATGTTCTTGGCGAAGTGCTCGCCGATCTCGAAGAAGTCGCCGTCGTCCACGACCTTCAGGATCAGTTCCTTCATGTCGTAGGGCTTGTTGGGATTGTCCGGGATCAAGGTATCCAGCGACATGTCGTCGCGGTCGGCGGGATCCACCGCGGCGATCACCGGCGGCTTTTCCTTGTTATTGAGCGGCAGGAAGTCGATCAGGCGGCGCAGTTGCAGCAGTGCCTCAACGTCATTCTCGAAGGCGCCATCCGCGACACCCGACTTGGCGGCGTGGGTCATGGCGCCGCCGAGCTGCTCCTGGGTCACGGTCTCATGGGTCACCGTCTTAACCACATCGGGGCCGGTGACGAACATGTAGGAGGTGTCCTTCACCATGAAGATGAAGTCGGTTATGGCCGGCGAATAGACAGCACCCCCGGCGCAAGGCCCCATCACCAGGGAAATCTGCGGTATCACGCCCGAGGCCAGCACGTTCTGGAGGAACACATCCGCATAACCGGCGAGCGAGGCCACGCCTTCCTGGATGCGGGCGCCGCCGGAGTCATTGAGACCGATGATGGGCGCACCCACCTGCACGGCCTTTTCCATCACTTTCAGGATCTTCTTGGCATGGGATTCCGAGAGGGAGCCGCCGAACACCGTGAAGTCCTGGCTGAAGACAAAGATGGGGCGGCCGTTGACTGTGCCGTAGCCCGTCACCACACCGTCCCCGGGCACCCGGGTTTCGCCCATGCCGAAGTCGACGCAGCGGTGTTCGACAAACATGTCCCATTCCTCGAATGAGCCTTCGTCGAACAGCACCTCGATCCGTTCGCGCGCCGAGAGCTTGCCCTTGGTGTGCTGGGTGTCGATCCGCTTCTGCCCGCCGCCAAGGCGGGCGGCGGCGCGCTTTTCCTCGAGCTGGGTGATGATCTTGTTCATATGCGTGTCGGTCTATTTCAGGGTATGGACGTGGGTCTCGATCTCCGGGGCGCAGGCCTGGGAAAACCGCCGCGAAAGGCCCCAGAGGGGCTTTTGGCATAGCATAACAACGCCCGGGGGCCGTTACAAAAAATCGTCTTTTTCCATGCGAATCCCGGTGCCTTGGCGCTTGCCTCACCCCCGGCTATAACCCTGACCTACAAGATGGCAGCCCCAATGAAAATGCACCCCCTTCTCAAGTTGGCCCTCGAACTCGGCCCGCTGGCGATCTTCTTCCTGGTGAACAGCTCGCAGGGGATTTTCGTCGGCACCGCCGTGTTCATGGCGACGACGGTGGTGGCGCTCGGGGTTTCGTACGCGATCGCCCGGACGATCCCGATCATGCCGCTGGTGACGGCGGCGTTCGTCGTGGTGTTCGGCGGGCTCACGCTCTATCTCGCCGACGAGCTGTTCATCAAGCTCAAGCCGACCATCGTCAACTTGACCTTCGCGACCATCCTGTTCGTTGGTTTACGCACCGGCCGGCTATTCATCAAGGTCGTGCTCGAATCCGCCCTGCAGCTCACCGACCGCGGCTGGCTCATCCTCACCCGCGCGTGGATCGGATTTTTCCTGGTGCTCGCACTTCTCAATGAAGTCGTCTGGCGCACCACGTCGACCGACACATGGCTGACCTTCAAGGTGTTCGGCGTGATGCCGCTGACCCTGCTGTTCAGCGCCTGTACGGTGCCGGTTATGCTGCGCCATGCCGTAAAAACTGATGCCTCGGAGAGCGACGCCCCGGTGGACAGAACCTGAGGTGAGGCTTTAAAAGAATGCGAGGCGTTCGAGGGACGGCGCGCGCCACACATGACGTAGAACCATTACGTCGATAGCGCAGAGAAGGAATGTTCAGTGGCAGCCGTGAAATCCAAAGCCGTATCGGCGAAAAAGCCGAAAGCTTCCAGCAAGACAAAATCCGCAAAGCCTGCGGCCAAAGCCGCCGCGAAGAGCAAGGCCAAAGCTCAGGGCAAAACCAAGGCCAAGCCCTCGGCCGCGCGGCCGATGGTATCCGTGGTGCTCCCCCGTGGGATGGGTGCCCGCTCGCGCTAGCTCCTCCCGCCAGACAGCCTTAAACGGCCGTCAGGCGCAGGAATTCACCGGCGGCGGTGATATCGCGTTCCAGGCCGTCGCGGCGTTCCCGTGCGAGCGTATCGTCGCCCCAGGTTTCCATCTGGTAGGTCTCATCCAGGGTCGTTGCGGCGAATACCTGCGCCGCGGTAACGCGGCCGTGGACCAGCGCGAGGGCTAGCCCCAGCGATCCCGCTGCCGATGCACAGGCCTGGAAGGCCGTCAGCCGGTTCACATCCAACGCCTCGATGGCGGCGGCCATAGCCGCGACGGTTTCCGGCGCCTGTTCCCGGGGCATGACGCCCTCCACCGGAACCATTTCAATGCCGCGCGCGACCTTGATCCAATCCAGCACCGGCTGCCAGGCCGCCCTTTGCCGCTGCGTCAACGCCGGCGGGTGTTCGGCGCGGTAGCACAGGAGGTCGGCGTGAACATGCGCCATGAGTTCGCGCACGACCATCTCACGGTTTG
>CANISR010000267.1 GCA_947470105.1 Fidelibacterota bacterium
CGCCGCGTGGTTCCAGGTGCAGATCTTGCCGTCGAGAGTCGTGCCAATCAGCGCGTCATAGGCGAATTCAACGATCGCGGCGTGTACGCGCAGAAGGTACTCGGCTGTACGGCGCTGCCGTTCGATCTCCAGCGTGGGCTTGCGCGGTGGCAGCCGTAGAGCCGCCTGGAAGAAGCTCGCCATAGGCCGTGGGGACTCGCTGAGAACAGTGCTGGTTGCGCCGTCGATGATGTGATGATCGTGCATCTTGGCCCCCTGCCCTCTGGTGAAATTCGCGGTGGAAGAACCTGCTGACGCCACAGCTTCCTTGTTTTTCCACAACCGACACTCAACCAAACGGAGGGGACGCGGTAGCCCCGGAATCTACCCACACGGGTTGCGCGCGGCGAAGGCGGCAACGGCTACTGTGCTTGTACACCACGATAAAAGGGACCTACGTAGTTTCCGAGGGGTCCTGTATGTACGCATACGTACGAAGGTGTATACTCTTGAAAGATATCGGTGACGTTGGCCGCAGTCGGCGCACCGAGAGTCCCTGCACACAGCGCCGCGCCTACAACCCGCCGCCAATTATGTGGACCGGCGCGTGCGGCCGTATTCACGAAATGCGCATTCCTTGCCTGGATCAACCATCACCGCCGCAGCGCCGCGCCCGCAGCACAAGCCAGCTCAGCATGTGGACTCGGCATTTTCAGTGATCGCAGCCGGGGCCTCGGCCGGAGGGCTGGAAGCGTTCACGCGCCTGCTTGAAAACTTCCCCGCCAAGAGCGGTATGGCCTTGATCCTCGTGCAACACCTGGCCCCCACGCACAAAAGCCTGCTGGTCGAGTTGCTGACGGGACACACCCAGATGACCGTGCGCGAAGCGATATCCGGTGCGCAGGTCGAGCCGAATACCGTTTATGTCATCGCGCCGGCCACGTATCTCGCAGTCGAAGCCGGGACGTTGCAGGTGATCGAGGCGCCGGACCGTCACGGTGCCCGCATGCCGTTCGATTACCTTTTACGTTCTCTGGCCAAGGCTTACGGCGACCGCGCCATCGGCGTGGTTCTGTCGGGCAACGGCTCCGACGGCGCCATCGGCCTACGGGCGATCAAGGACGCCGGCGGTTTGGTTGCCGCGCAAAGCCCCGAAGAAGCCGAACACAAAGGAATGCCCCAGAGCGCCATCGCGGCAGGCGTGGTTGATATCGTTTTGCCACTGGCCCGGATCCCCGGAACATTGGTCGCCTACGCCGCGCACATCGAGGCGCCCGGTGAAAGTCATGATGCGGCGGTGCTGCGCGAAATCACGCAATTGGTGGCGGCGCGATTTTCCCAAGACTTCTCCGGCTGCAAACCTGGAACCCTCATGCGCCGGGTCCGGCGGCGCATGGCGATCCACGGCCTCACCGACGACGCGGCCTATCTCGCCCACGTGCACAACGACGAGAAAGAGTTGGACGCGTTGTCGAAGGACTTGTTGATTCACGTTACGGGCTTCTTCCGCGACCCCACGGTCTTCGCCCACCTCGCCGCTGAGACAATTCCCGGTCTGGTGCGCACACATCCTCCGGGGAGCCCGTTGCGGGTGTGGGTTTCGGCGTGCAGCTCCGGCGAAGAGGTCTACTCCCTGGCGATCCTCCTTCTCGAGGAAATTCAGTCCGCCAAGGCCCGCATTCAGTTGCAGATTTTCGGATCGGACATTGACGAGCAGGCCATTTTGTCCGCCCGCGCCGGCATTTACCCCGCGTCGATCAAGACCGACATCGCACCCGAGCACCTCGCCAAGTATTTTACCGAAGACGCCGACGGCTACCGTGCCGGACCGGTCTTGCGCGAAATCACGCTTTTCACCGTGCAAAACATCCTGGCCGATCCGCCGTTCGCGCGGCTGGATTTCGTCTCCTGCCGCAATCTTTTGATTTATCTGCTGCCCGATGCCCAGCAGCGCGTGCTGGGACTGATTCACTTCGCCTTGCGCAAAGACGGCATCCTGCTGCTTGGCGCGGCGGAGAATGTCGGCGATCTCAGCGACGGGTTTGATCCGGCATCCGCCGGCTTGCGCATCTTCCGGCGGATCGGCAGCAACCGCAAATTCAGCCTGCATATTGGCGGCGGCCTTCAGCAGCACCCCTATTGGCCCCGGCGTGAACGGGCGGGCGCGGCGCGCGAGACCAACCTGCCCGACGCATCGCGGCGCCTCCTGCTCGACTCTTATGCACCGGCCTCGGTCCTCATCAACCGCCGCCATGAGGGCGTTTTCTACTCGGGCGCCACCGAGACCTACATGCAGATCCCCGACGGCGACGCCAGTCACGGCGTGTTCGCCATGGTCCGGCAGGGGTTGCGAAACAAGCTGCGGGCGGCGGTGCAGCGCGCCCGCGCCGACAACCTGCCGCTCATTACCGCGGAAGCAACCATGAAACGCGGCAACGCCACCGTCACGGTATTGATCGAAGTGCGTTCGCTGCCGGGCGAGGACCAGGAGTTCCTGCTGGTCAGCTTCAGCGACGTCGCGGGCGGTGCCCGCGCGTCGGGGTCCACCCCGAATAGCAGCACGTCAGGACACGGCTCGCGTGAGACGGACCTGGAAGCCAGCATCGATGCCCTGCAGAAGGAACTGCAAGAGGCCACGCGGGAACTGGAAGTATCGAGCGCCGAACAGGAAGCCATCAACGAGGAAGCCCACTCGCTTAACGAGGAATATCAGTCCACGAACGAAGAGCTCGAAACCGCCAAGGAAGAACTTCAGGCCCTCAACGAGGAGCTGACGGCGCTTAATTCGCAGCTCAGCGCCACCATCAACCATCAGCGCACCACGGCCGACGATCTCGACAACATTCTGCGCAGCGCCCACCTGGCGATCATCTTCCTCGACCCCAATCTCAACATCCGGTTCTTCTCAGATGCGGCGAAAGTGCTGTTCGGCGCCATCGCCACCGACATCGGCCGGCCCATCGACGATCTGGCGCAGCGCTTCGATGACACCTCGATCGTGTCCGACATCCGGACCGTCCTTGAAAACCTGTCGCCCATCACCCGCGAAGTCCATGCGCACACCGGTGAATGGTTTAGCCGCCGCATCATGCCCTATCGCACCAAGGCGGGATTGTCGCAGGGCGTGGTCCTGATTTTGAGCAATATCTCCATCAGCAAGGTGGCGGAATTCAAGGTCGCCGCCGAACACGCCTATATCGGCAACGTCATCGATACTGTGCGTCAACCGTTGGTGGTCATCGATGATCGTTTGCGCATCGTGTCGGCCAACACGTCGTTCTGTCGCGTCTTCGGCACCAGCCCCGAGGCCGTCATCGGCCTTGAACTGACCAGCGTGGGCGGCCGCCGCCTGGATGTGGCGGGGATGAACACCTTTCTCGATCGCGCGCGCGCTGAAACCGCGCCCATCGAGGACTATGAGGTCGAAATCGAATGCGCAAATGTTCGCACAGTGCTGCTGGTGAACGCCCGCACGCTGTTGGGCGAAGCCGACGCGGGCCGCAGGATCCTGATCGCCATCGACGACATCACCGAGCGCAAGCTGGTCAGCGAAGCGCTCGGACTCGCCAAACTAAAGGCGGAAAAGGCCAACCTGGGGAAATCCCGGTTCCTGGCGGCGGCCAGCCACGACCTGCGCCAGCCGCTGCAAACCCTGAGCCTGCTGCACGGTGTCCTGGCCCGCAAGCTGAGCGACCCCGAAGCCCTCGGCCTTGTGGGAAAACTCGGCGAGACCTTGGGGGTATGGGAGGGATGCTCGACACGCTGCTCGACATCAACCAG
>CANISR010000268.1 GCA_947470105.1 Fidelibacterota bacterium
AGGTGGTGCCCGGGGCCGGAATTGAACCAGCGACACACGGATTTTCAATCCGTTGCTCTACCAACTGAGCTACCCGGGCATCTGGGCAAATAAGCCGTATGGAAGGCCGCGCTTTATAGAAGAGAACGGCGGGGCTGTCCAGACAGCCCGTCCGGGGTTCAAGCCCTTGGGTAAATTCGCGTTTTTTGCCCTGGCCTGCGGCGGAATCGGCGTCTTACGGGTTCTCGTCCTCGCCCTCGCCGCCCTCCGGGGCCACGGGCTCGCCCGGGACGGTGTAGCGCTCGGTCAGCCAGCTGCCCAGGTCGATCTCCCAGCACCTCTGGCTGCAGAACGGGCGGGTGCGCGGGTTCACGGGCTGGCCACAGCGCGCGCACTTGGCCGCGGTGATGCGCACGGCCGCTGTTGGAGAGTGTGTCTGGTCGTCGCCGGTCATGATCCGGATATCGCCAATAGCCGCCGTGCCGTCAAGCCGGACGCAACACGAACCGGGTGCGCGGGAAATCGGCGCGGGCCGTCACCTGGATCTCGCCCTTGAGCGCCGCTTCGGCTTCAGCGCGGGCGGGCGCAAGGGCGCCGGCCAGCAGATCGGCGACATCGGGTGAGACCTCCATTGCCACTCGGGCCGCCTTCTCCGTAAACCCGAAGCGCACGGCATCGCGCAGGACTTTGTAGGCGACGCTCGACGCACTTAGCCGGCCGTCGGGGTCGCACAACACCTCCGCCAGCGAGAGGCCGACGCGGCGGCGGGAGAGCTCGATCATGCCGAGCGGCGTCCGGCCGGCTACCCGCACCGCGGGATCACCGGCCGTCAGGTCGGCGAGAAGCGGCGGCAGGGTCCCGCCCCGGCGCGTCGGGATGACGTCCACCAGGATGTGACCCGCGAGATTGCGCCGACGCAGTTCGCGCGCGACCGCGATCAAAGCCTCGCTGTTGGCGGTATCGATATGGGCGGGGCCGGTGTTGACGTCGATCGTGATCACCGCGGCGGTGGCCTCCACCACCAGGGACCCGCCGCAGGGCAGCGGCACGGTAGGTTCCAGCGCGGCCTCGATGGCTTCTTCCACGCCGCGTGCCGCGAACAGGTCGACGCCTTGCGTATGAATTTCAACGGGCGCTTCGGCACCCAGCAACGCCTTGAGGCGCTGGGCCTCGGCGCGGGAGGCGCAGACAATTTGGGTAATGGTTTCGGAGTGTTCCGCCCACCACGCCGCCGCTGGACCAGGTGCTGCGCGCAGCAACGCGCCCGTGCGGCCGTCGGCAGGTACAGGCACGTCGGATTCGAGTTGGACTTCGACGCCCTTGTCGGCGCGCGCCGGCACGACAACAGTGACAGCAATGCCGGCGCCTTCACTCGGGCGCGGCGGCTTGATCTTGAGCACGCCTGTGCCCGCGTCGCCCAGATTCACGAACACCGCGGCCATATGGGGCACGGGTGCTGCGATGCGCGCGAACAGCACGGCGCCCGGCAGCAGTACGCCGTCGCGGTGGTGAACCACCTCCACCACCTCATCGCCCGCCATGAGGACATAGCGGGTTTCGCCGGGGCCGCGGCTGACCAGGATGGAATCAGGGGGCGGCAGGTCAACCACGGCGCGGCGCCCGCAAAGCATACGGGATTTTCCGGTGCCAGGCCCAGGCATGGGCGATCATATCGGCGAGCTTCGGATAGCACGGAGTCCATGGAAGATCGCGGGCCGCCAGGCTTGCATCCGCCACGAGGCTGGCGGGGTCGCCGGGGCGGCGGGGCGCTGCTTCAACTTTTATGGCGCGGCCGGTTGCAGTGGCAGCGGCGGCGACCATGGCGCGAATGGAATGACCCTGGCCGTTGCCGAGGTTGAAGATGTGCTGCGCGCCGGCGTCGAGGTAGGCCAGCGCCGTCACATGGGCATCGGCGATGTCGCACACATGGGTGTAGTCGCGGACACAGGTGCCGTCGGGCGTGGGGTAGTCGTCGCCGTTGATCTGAAAGACCTGGCGTAGACCCAACGCTGTGTCGAACAGGTTGGGTATCACGCGCACGCCGGCGGTGGTGATCTCGCCGGCCTCGCCGTCGGGGTCGGCGCCGGCAGCATTGAAATAGCGCAGCGCCACCCAGCGTAGATCTTTCTCCGCCGCCAGCGCCTGCTCCATGGCCACCTTGGACTGCGCATAGGGCGACGCCGGGCCCAGGGGCGCGTTTTCATTCAAAGGGGTCAGCGCGGAGGCATAGACCGAACAGCTCGACGAGGCGACGATCCGCTTCACGCCGGCGTCCCGCATGGCGGCGAGCAGCACCTGGGTGCCGACGACATTGTTCACGCGGTAAAGTTCGGGCTCGGCCACGGACTCATTGACGAAGGCGAACCCTGCCAGGTGGATGACGGCGTCCGGCTTGTACTTGGCCAGTGCTTCCCTCACCCGCGCGCCGTCGCCGATGTCGCCGCGCTCCAGCGGTCCCCAGCGCACCAGCATTTCATGCCCGCGCGAGAGGTTGTCGTAAGCCACGGGTGTATGGCCGCCTGCCGCCAGCGCCTTGCAGACATGGGAGCCGATATAGCCGGCCCCGCCGGTCACGAGAATGTTCGCCATGATGAAGTAAATCGGCCCGGAAACGTCAATCCTGCGCGAGGGCCATATACCTGCCCTCGCCGTGATTATACAGGATGGTCTTCAGCGCCGGCCCCATCTTCTGGTCGACCAGATGACCAAAGCCGATGGCCTTCAGATGCTTGGCCACCACCCGTTCGTTGAGGCGCTTGAGGTCTTCCGGGATGATGGGCGTGTAGCGTTTCAGCACCTTCACGCATTCATCACGGTAAGCGTCGCGGCTGACGATGGCCTTATTGTTGCCGTGGACGCGGTAGATGCCGAACGGCACCGGCACCACGTAAAGGTCGGTCTTCTGGATAAAGCGGGCCCAGAGTTCGAAATCAGCGGCGATCTTGAGGCTGTGGTCGAAACCGCCGCCCACTTCCTCCCACAAATCCCGCCGCCAGAAGGTGCAGTCCTGGACGATCCAGCCCGAGCACGGCAGGCCCAGGGACCGCACATGCTCGCCGTTGAAGAATCCCCAGTTGTCGACGCCGGGCACGAAGTCGGCCTTGATCACCACGCCGTCCTTGCGCGCCTGCATGGGAAAGCGCGAGGTGATCCAGCGCACTTCCGGCAACTGGTCGAAGATGTCGAGTACGGTCTGGATGGCCCAGGGCGCCAACTGATCGTCGGAATTGAGCCAGCCCATATAGGGCGCATCGGACTTGGCGAACCCCGCTTCGATGGCGTGGTACATGCCGGCGTCTTTGCCGGAGAAATTGTATTTCAGGTGCGGCGCGTAGCGTTCGATGATCTCCCGCGAATTATCCGTTGAGCCGCCGTCCATCATCACATAGTCGACGCGGTCGAAACCGCGGCTGGTGACGATGGAGCGCATGCAGTCTTCGAGATAGTCACCATAGTTGAAGTTGGTGGTGACCATTGTCAGGCGAGATTTGCTCATGCGCGCCCGCCGAACAGCGGATCGAGCCGCAGGTATTTGACGCGCAAGGTGAGCTCGAGGGCGTGGGCGAAAGCGGGCGGGTCCTGCAGGTCGAGCACCAGCTCGGCCGGCGCATTGCCCGCGCACAAGCGCGCGCCCGGGCTGATCTCACTCGTCCCCGTCCAATGCTGTGCCGTGATGCCCAAAGTCCGCACCTCCCGTTCGCCGCGCGCGATTATACTCACCCTATCGACCGCCGCGACCGCCGCGACCGCTGGCCAGGTCAGTTTGATCCGGCG
>CANISR010000269.1 GCA_947470105.1 Fidelibacterota bacterium
CGGAGCCGCAGCGGTGGTTGTAGAGGCAGGCGCGGCCTTAGGCGCAGGGGCCGGCGGCACAGCTGCCGGGGCAGCGGCTTTGGGCGCTGCGGGCGGTGGTGAAGCCGGCGCGGCCGCAGGTGCAGCTGCTTTTGGCGCCGCGGCAGGCGGCGTGGGGGCCGGCGTCACGGTCGCGACTTTGGCCTCGGGCTTGGGCGCAGCAGCTTTGGGCGGCTCTACCTTGGGCGCTTCGGCCTTGGGTTCCGGCGCGCGTGCGGCTGGAGCTTGCGCGGGGGCCGGAGCAGGCGTGGACAGGATTGGCGTTGAGGATGCCATGCGCACGCCGGGCGGCGGACGCAGGCGGATGGCGCTCGGGGCAAGGGGCTTCACGCCCGCGGGCGGACGCAGTACGACCGGGCCGTCGCCGAAAGCCGCACCGCTGGGGCGTCCAACGCCCGGCAGGAGGAGGCTGCGGTTGGGAACGGAATCCAGCGCGCTGAAATCCACCGACACGCTGCCGGTGGTGGACGTCCGGGAGGCTGGGGACAGGTTGGCTACGGATTTGTTGCTGTCGCCGTCAGCCCGGGCGGCGTGATGCGCACCAACGCCGACGATGAGCGCCGCGCTCATGCGCAGTACGCGGCCAAAATGTCCCACTTTGATACCCATTGCCCTAATACCCATCCTCGCCCCCATCGGCCCGGCTGTCCGCCCCGCGCGGATTGCCAAAGTCTTTGAAATGGCTTGCTTTGCGCGTTGTCCCTGCTTGCTAGGGTACAACAGGCCATTTGTACGGCACAACCGGTTTAGGGAGCCGCCGGGCAGCCGAATTTTCGTGTAATCACAACCGGATGGGGCTGGCGCGCTGCCATCCTCTATATGTCCGCTTGCGTGAGAATACGCTCTTAAGCCTTACCGGCCAGCAGATCGAGGATCGGCTTGTGGAGCTTGGCGTTGGCGGCGACGACATGGCCCTTGGCCAAGTCTTCTTTGCTGCCGTCAAAATCGCTGATGAAGCCACCGGCTTCCCGGACCAGCAAAATCCCGGCGGCCACATCCCAAGGCTGCAGACCCTTTTCCCAATAACCGTCGTAGCGGCCCGAGGCCACATAGGCGAGGTCGAGGGACGCGGTTCCGGCCCGGCGCACGCCGGCCACATGCGGCATCACGCGCTCGAGTTCGGTCAGAAAGGGGGCATGGCCAGGGCGGCCGCGAAACGGAATTCCAGTCGCCAGCAGAGCATCGGCCAGGGAATCGCGGGCGGACACCCGCAGGCGGCGGTCGTTGAGGAAGGCGCCCTTGCCCTTCTCGGCGTAATACATTTCGTCGGCGATGGGGTTGAACACCAGGCCGGCGATGATATCGCCGTCCATCTCCAGGCCGATGGAGATGGCGAAATGGGGAATGCCGTGAAGGAAGTTGGTGGTGCCGTCGATGGGGTCGACGATCCAGCGGTGGTGGCCGTCCTCGCCCTTGGTCTCGCCGCTTTCTTCCATCAGGAAGCCGAAGCGGGGACGGGCCTTAAGCAGTTCCTGGCGCAGGACCTTCTCGGCTTTCACATCGGCGGCGCTGACGAAGTCGCTGGGGCCCTTGCGCGAGACCTGAAGCTGCTCGATTTCGCCGAAGTCGCGCTTAAGCCCGCGGGCGGCCTTCTGCGCCGCCGCCGTCATCACCGTCCACAGGGCTGACCGTAGCGCCATTAAAATACCTAGATAAAAGTAGTGCTATTGCGGGCGCCCGCGCGCGGAAGCGCGCAAAGTTTAGAATCCCGCAAACAAAAAGAGGGAACGAGGCTACTTGGCCCGCTCCACGTAAGAAGTGTCTTCGGTGTTGACCACGATCAGGGTGCCGGCTTCGATAAAGGGCGGGATCAGCACCTTCATGCCGTTCTCGAGCACGCCCGGCTTATAAGACGACGCCGCCGTCTGGCCCTTCACGACAGGGTCGGCTTCCACCACGCGCAGGATCACCGAACCCGGCAGATTGACCGACACCGGCTTGCCTTCGATGAAGTCCACGGTCACATCCATGTTGTCCTGGAGGAACCCGGCCTTCTCGCCGATCATCTCGCCCGACAGGCTGAACTGTTCGTACGACGACGTATCCATGAAGGTGTACATGTCGTTGTCCTTGAACAGGAACTGACAGTCCAGTTCGCGCACTTCAAGGCGTTCGACGGTATCCTGGGTGCGCCAGCGGGCCTGGCTCTTGTTGCCGCCGACGATGTCGCGCATTTCGACTTGCATGAAGGCCCCGCCCTTGCCGGGCTGCACGACCTGGTTCTTCAGAACCATCCACTGCTTGCCTTCGTACTCGATGACCATGCCGCCGCGGATGGAGTTCGCCGAAATCTTCATGGAAAGCCTGTGCGTTATGTTCGCGGGACGTTTCAAAGAGCGGCCGCTAAGAGGGCCGTAAAACCGCGGCGCTTGTATCAGGTTGATCCGGGCCCCGCCATGGTTTTTCATGGCTCTGCCCCCGGTCAGATGATAGCCGTAAGCCATTCCCTGGTCCGAGGCCGCTTGATTTAAGGGCTCGCAGTTTAAGGACTCTTATGGCCCCGTCCTGGTGGCACCCTGAAGAGATCGCCCGGCGAAGGCCTTACCTGGACACCCGCAGGGCGCTCCATAACGCGGTGCGCGCCTATTTTCAGGCTGAAGGCTTTGTCGCGGTCGAAACCCCCGCCCTTCAGGTTTCCCCCGGCCTTGAGCGCCATATCCGGCCCCTTGGAGTCACCCTCAAGGACCCGTTGGGCGCCGCCAGGGAGCGCTACCTCCATACGTCACCCGAATTCGCCATGAAGAAACTGCTCGCCGGCGGGCTGCCCAAGATCATGCAGCTCGCCCGGGTCTGGCGGGACGGCGAGCAGGGGCCGCTGCATCAGCCGGAATTCACGATGCTGGAGTGGTACAGGGCCGGCGCCGACTACCACGCCCTGGTGGCGGACTGCGCGGCGCTGTTGCAGGCTGCAGGCAAGGCGGCCAACCGCGCCCAGGAAACCGACGGGATCTTCCGCTGGCGGGGCCGCACCTGCGATCCCGCAAAGCCGCCCCGGGTGATCACGGTTCAGGACGCATTCCGCGAATTCGCCGGCATCGATCTGCTGGCGACCATTTCCGACCCTGAGGCGCTGGCGCCTGACGCGGCGCCATTGCGCGAACGGGCGAGCGCCACCGGGGTTCGCACCGGCGCCAACGATACGTGGGAGGATGTCTTTTTCCACATCATGCTGGAGCGCGTTGAGCCGCAGCTCGGTATGGGCGCGCCCGTGGTGCTGTGCGAGTACCCGGCGAACCTGGCTGCACTCGCCCGGCGCAAACCCGGCGATGCCCGCGTCGCCGAGCGCTTTGAGCTCTATGCCTGCGGTGTGGAACTGGCGAACGCCTACTCGGAGCTGACCGACCCCGTGGAGCAGCGCCGGCGGTTCCTCCACGATCAGGCTTTGCACGCCGAACTCTACGGCGCAGCCCCGCCGCTGGATGAGGATTTGCTGACGGCCTTGGCGGCGCTTCCGCCGTGTACGGGCATCGCACTCGGGTTCGACCGTCTGGCAATGCTTGCCGCCAATGCCCGTGAGATCGCTGACGTGCTCTGGGCGCCGGTGGAATAGCCTCATGCGCGCCGCGATTCTGGCTCTATTCCTGTGCTGGAGTTTTGCTGCGTTGGCTGCACAGGGCGGGAAGGTGCCCGCATCCGCACAGCAGCTCGAAGACATGCTCCTGCGCGACCAGTACAACGACTTGAGCACCGCATTCGC
>CANISR010000270.1 GCA_947470105.1 Fidelibacterota bacterium
AATACCCTGCAATTTACGCGACTGGGCTTTTGCTTTGAGGCGCTTTCAGGTATCAGCCCCATCATGACTGACACTTTTGCTTTCGCAACATGGACCGAGGCGCGGGATGCGGCACATACTGCGCGCAAGTCCGGCGACGTCGCCCAAGCCATCGCGATACTTCGCGGTCTTGCTGTGGCATTCCCGACCAAGGAAGGCATCGCTGCCGCGGCGCGCGGTTTGCGCGCCTGCGGCCAGTGGAATGACGCGGTGGCGTTGCTGGAAGACGCGGTGGTATTCCAGCCCGTAAGCACCGCTCTCACAGTTGCGCTTGCGGATGCTTATGTAGAGAAGAAATACTTTTCCAACGCCATCGCTTGCGTCCAGGTTTATCTTGATCGTATTCCCCATGACGCAGCCCTGTGGGTCAACCTCGGCGGCCTCCATTTCGCCGCCGCCGAGTGGACGGAGGCGGAGCGTGCATTTTCCCATGCGCTGACGCTGAAGCCTCTCGATCTCGATGCTGCGCTCGGACAGGGAGACGCCTTATATCGGCTTGGCCGCAACGATGAAGCGATCGCTGCCTATCGCCGCGTCCTCGCACTCAAGCCGGATGACGCCCGGGCTCACTTCAAGCTCGGCAGCGTGCTGGCCGCAGGACCGGATCTGGGCGAGGCAAAAGCGGCCCTGCGCAACGCCATCGCGCTGGATCCTTCCAATGCCGCCGCCTACGTCAATTTCGCCGGCGTGCTTCATCAACTTGGACGCCTTGCCGAAGCGGCGGAAGCCGCCCGGCAAGCCGTCAACTTAGATGGCGGCCTTGTAGCCGCCTATTCGATCCTCGGAACGATCTTCCTTGAATCCGGACAGTTCCAGCCGGCAGCTGAAATCCTGCGGATCGCCGCCGACCTTGATCCCGGCGCTGTCATGATCCTCACCGCACTCGCCACGGCGGAGAACGCCATCGACAATCCCCGTGCGGCGGAACGGCTGCTGCAGCGTATTCTCGCGATCGAGCCGGCCAACCTGGAGGCGCGTCACATGCTTTCGGCCGTCAATGGCGAGCCCGTTCGCTCGGTGCCGCCGGGTTATTCGCGGCAACTTTTCAATTGGTATGCTGAAAAGTTCGACCGCATGCTGGCGGACTCCTTGAATTATCGCGCACCTCAAGATGTAGCCGCGATGTTGATGGACGTGAAGCCCGAGCCGCGCGCCTTTTCGGCGCTTCTCGACCTCGGATGCGGCACCGGCCTGGTCGCTGAGGCGCTGGCCAAGCACTACGTCATCGACCAAAAGGTCGGCGTCGATGTGGCCGAAAAGATGGTGGAAGTCAGCCGCAAAAAGGGGTTCTACGACGAAGTGATCCATGGCGATGCCGCCGACGTGCTGGCGGCCCGGGCGGCGGCGTTCGATCTCATCACGGCCGTAGACATGTTCATCTACGTAGGTGACCTGGCGCCCCTGATGCCTTTGATGGCGCGCGCCCTCAAGTCCGGCGGCGTACTGGCCTATTCGATCGAAGTCATGACCGAAGGTAAGTACAAACTGCAGCGCACCGGCCGCTTTGCCCACACTATCAAATATGTCGAGGACCTGGCCAAGTCACACGGACTTACGCCGCTTGCCTCACGCGCGGTGACTTTGCGGCTGGAGAACACTGCCGGCGTACCGGGATTAATCGGGCTATTGCAGCGCGCCTGACGCGCGCGCTTCGCGCAGCACTTGTTTTGCGCTAGGCTCGGCCTCCTCGAAGCCTAAGAATGAGGGCGGCAATGAAAGCGATGTCCCGGCGGTTGGTTGTAAGTCTCTGCTTGGGTGTTTTTGCATCCGGCATCGCCGCGTCCGACGCTCTTGCTCACGCCAAGCTGTTGTCCTCCCTGCCGGCGAAGGATGCCGAGGGCGCCGCGCCCGCGGAGATCGTACTGACGTTCAGTGAAGCGGTAACGCCGGCGGTGGTCACGCTGGCCGGTGAAAACGGCCGAGAGATCAAAGCCGTGGGAACGCCGCGCGCCGACGGCGCTACGCTGCATGTGCCGGTGACCAGCAAACTTGCCCCCGGGCGTTATACGCTTTCCTACCGTATCGCCGGCGCCGATACCCACGCCGTGAACGGCACGCTTACATTCGTTGTGGGCAAGGCCGCGCCGTAAACGCCGATGGCCGACACCTTTCCGGTGGGTTGGGGCCTCGCGGCGGCAATTAATCAATGGCTGCTGTACGGCGGGGCGTTACTCGCTGTGGGCTCCGCACTGTTCGGACTCTGGGTACCCGTGCCGCCGGCGGCGAAGGGGCTGACGCGGGTTGTCGGCCGCAGGTCGAGTGGTCTCGCGGCCGTACTTTATGTCCTTGCCGTCGGCTTGGTGGGAGCTGATCTCCTGGGTGTCCCCGGCGGCATCCTCGATCCGCGGAGTTGGGCGTTCGGCATGCAAACGACGTTGTTGTCCTCCGCGGGCTTCGGTGTGGCGGCCATGGGTCTCCTCCTGTGGAATTTCACCACGCCGGGGCGGCTTCAGCGACTGACAGTCGTCGCGGGGAGTGCGCTGATGGTGTCGAGCTTCCTGGTGACCGGGCATCCGGTGGTGACGGCGCCGCGCTGGCTTGGGGCGCCGGCCTATGCGCTGCATCTTCTCGGTGCAGCGTTCTGGCTGGGAGCGCTTGCGCCGTTACGACGTGCGATCGGCGTTCTCCCGCCCAATGAAGCCTGGGCGGTGGTGGCGGCATTCTCGCGCCGCGCCGTCTATGCCGTCGCCGCAATTGTCCTCAGCGGCGTGGTGCTTGGCGCAATGCACGTGGGCTCCGTGGCGGCGCTGACGGCGACCAGCTATGGGCAGCGGCTCATGATAAAGGTGGCGCTGGCGGCGGCAGTGGTCGGAATTGCCGTCTACAACAAAGTGGTTTTGACCCCGGCCCTGGCGCGCGGCGCAACGGAGGCGAAGCCGCGCCTGCGCTTGAGCATCGCTGTGGAACTCGCGCTCCTGGTTCTTATTCTCGGCGCTGCGGTGGCATTGACGCTGGTGCCGCTCCCGACAGGCGACTAGGCAGCCTGTTGCCGTCCATCATCTTCGGGGATTTGACTCGCGGCCTGTTCGGCGGCATCGCGCGCGAACATTTCCTCGAGTTCCTTGGCGGCGTCCTTGGCCAGTGACTTCATCTTTTCCTGATCGGTGTAGTGGTTGTAGTGCTCGAACAGGCGCTTTTCATCGTGGGCCTGGAAAGTGCGCACGGTCCGCTCGGCGTCTCGCGGCCGCATGCCCAGTCCGATCAGCACCTGGCGGGCGAGATCAATCGACGACAGGAAGGTTTCACGGCGCATGATCGTCACGCCCAGGTCCATGAGCCGGTACGCGTGCTGCCGGTTGCGGGCGCGGGCGATGATCGTGAGATGCGGGAAATGCTTGGTCACGGTCTCGGCGGTGCGGACCGAGGCCTCCACATCGTCCACGGCGAGCACCAGCACCTTGGCCTTGTCGGCCTTGGCTGCCCGCAGCAGGTCGAGGCGCGACGCATCGCCGTAATAGATCTCGGCGCCGAATTGCCGCACGAAATCCACATGCTCGGCGCTGATGTCGAGGGCAGTGAAGGAGATCTTCTTCGCGGCCAGCACGCGGCCGATAATTTGCCCGAAGCGCCCGAAGCCGGCGATGATCACAGGACGCTCGTCCGGCGGGGATACGTTATAGGGCTCTGACGGCGGCGTGACGAATCCGCGGGTCATCCAGTCATTGGCAAGACTGAGGAG
>CANISR010000271.1 GCA_947470105.1 Fidelibacterota bacterium
CAGCACATGATGTAATCGCAAAACATGTGGGATTTTCATCCGCCCAGGCAGGTCTTCTCACGGGAAACCTCCCGCGTCCTCACGACTAACATGCAGGCGCAAGCGCGTCGTAATGCTTTCTGAAGGGGACCTTATGCCCCGCGGCTATGCGGGGCCGCGCCGGGCCTCAGGTTCCGTGGCGTCCTGCCGCACGTGGCGCAGCTTCGGGCAGGTCCCGGGTGGCCTCGGCCAATTCGTCGAGGATCTCCTGCGTATGCTGCCCGAGGCGCGGCGACGCCCGTTGGGCGACGCAGGGCTCGCCGTTCATCAGCACTGGCGTACGGATCGCCGGCACCGTGCCGTTGGCGCCGTCGGGATACGGCAAATCCACCCGCATGCCGCGGTGGCGCACCTGGGGGTCGGCGAAAACTTCGGAGATGGAATTGATGGGGCCGGCCGGAATTCCGGCGGCCTCAATTTCGCGCTGCAGGTCGGCCTTCTTGTGGCGGGCCGTGAGGCCCGACAACAGCACGATCAGACGCTCGCGGTTCTTCACCCGGTCGGCGTTGCGCAAAAAATCGGGGCTGGTGGCAAGATCCGCGGCGTCAAGAACGCCGCACAGGCGCCGGTACTGTTCGTCGTTGCCGACCGCGATCATCATCTCGCCGTCTGAGGTCGGGAACACCTGATAGGGCACAAGGTTCGGATGCGCGTTGCCGAGCCGTGACGGCTCCAGCCCGGCGATGAGATGCGACAGCCCCTGGTTCGCGAGCACGCCGACCTGCACGTCCAGGAGGCTCATGTCGATATAGGCGCCTTTGCCCGTGGCGTTGCGGTTCAAGATCGCCGCCAGCACACCAACAGTCGCATAAATCCCGGTCATGATGTCCGCGAGCGGCAGCCCGACCTTGGTAGGTTCGCCGTCTGGATTGCCGGTGATGTGCATCAGGCCGCCGATCGCCTGGATCATCGCGTCATAGCCCGGGCGCTTGGCATAGGGCCCGGTCTGACCGAAACCGGTCACCGAGCAATAGACCAGCCGCGGGTAGGCGGCGGTCAGGGTCTCATGATCGAGGCCGTATTTCTTCAAGCCGCCGACTTTGAAATTCTCGATCACCACATCCGCGCCCGCGATCAGCCTGCGCACGACATCAAGGTCGGCCGGATTGTCGAAGTCGATGGCGATCGAGCGTTTGCCGCGGTTGGCCGCGTGGAAGTACGTGGCGTCGATATTTTCGCCGTTAGCGTCCTTGACGAAGGGAGGACCCCATCCGCGGGCGTCGTCGCCAGCGCCGGCGCGCTCCACCTTGATCACATCGGCGCCCATATCGGCCAGGGTCTGGGCGCACCAGGGGCCGGCCAGAATCCGCGAGAGGTCGATGACGCGCAGGTCGCGAAGCGGTTTCATAGAACGCCTTGAGAAACTTCGTGTGGCCTTGGCCGGGTTACATTTACAGGGTTGGCCGAATACCACGTTTCCCATGATCCGCGATAATCGAATTGATGAATCGTGAACCATTTCGATTGAGGCGAACCATGAGCTGAAGTAATGATGTGCTCGCCCATAGCATTTTCAGGCGCACCACATTGCCCCCTACCCCCGACGCCCTCATGAAATTCGCCGTCAGCCGGCGCCTCGTGCCGTCGCTCGCCGCCTTGGTCGCCTTCGAGGCATCGGCCCGCTTGGGCAGCTTCACCCGCGCCGCCGAGGAGTTGAATCTCACTCAGGGCGCCATTAGCCGGCAGATCAAATTGCTCGAGGATCAACTGGGCATCACCCTGTTCGAGCGCGTGCGCCAGCGCATCATCATTACCGAAGCCGGCGCCTACTACGCGGGCGAGATCCGCCAGACCCTGGACCGCTTCGCCGCCGCCACAGCCCAGGCGATTTCCTTTCGCACCGCAGGAGGAATTCTGCGCCTGGGCCTGCTGCCGACCTTCGGCACCAAATGGCTGATCCCCCGCCTGCCCGATTTCTTTGACCGCCACCGCGGCGTCACCATCAATTTCTCCAGCCATATCCGCCAAGTGGATTTTCAGCGCGACTTTCTCGATGCCGCCGTGCATTTCGGCGACCCCGAATGGCCGGGCGTGGTGCTGCATCGCCTGTTCGGAGAAGAGCTGGTGCCCGTCGCATCGCCCAAGCTCATCAAGCGCGAGAAGATCAAGAAGCCCGAAGATCTTTCCCAGAGCACCTTGCTCGTCCAGGCCACGCGCCCGGAGGCCTGGACCAAGTGGTTCAACCATGCCGGGCTTCAGGCCGTGGAGCCGCCGTCGATGCTGGTGTTCGAGCAGTTCGCCATGGTGTCGCAAGCGGCCATCGCCGAATTGGGCGTGGCGCTGGTGCCCAAGATGCTGGTGAAAGAAGAAGTCGCGAGCGGCGAACTGGTAGAACTGTTCGATCTCTCGATCATCGACAGCAAAGCCTATTTCCTGGCCTATCCGCGCGAGCGCGCGAACTATCCGCCGCTGGTGGCGTTCCGCGACTGGCTGCTCGGCCAGATCCGCGTTTAGCTCTTCGCCGCCATCTGCGTGAGGCTCTTGCCCGGCAGGATGTCTTCGACACTGGTCTTCACATGCAGCAGCGACGGGGTCTTCTGCTGAAGCGCTTCAGTGAAGGCCGGTGCGAACTCCGCGGTCGTGGTGACCGTAGCGCCCCAGGCCCCGAATGCCCGTGCATAAGCGGCGAAATCCGGGTTGCGCAGGTCTGTGCCTGACACGCGGCCGGGATAGTCGCGCTCCTGGTGCATGCGGATGGTGCCGTAGGATCCGTTGTCCACGATGATGGTGGGGAAGTTGGCGCCGTACTGCACGGCAGTGGCGAGATCCGCCGCCGCCATCAGGAAGCAGCCGTCGCCGGCGACCCCGACCACGGTGCGGTCCGGGAACGTCAGCTTGGCGGCGATGGCGGCCGGGAAACCGAAACCCATGGCGCCGCTGGTGGGCGCCAGTTGCGTTCCGAAGCTGCGGTGCAGGTAATAGCGATGCAGCCAGGCGGCGTAGTTTCCGGCGCCGTTCGTAACGATCGCATCGGACGGCAGCGTCTTCGACAGCCAGGTGAAGATTTCCGAGAGATTCACCGCCCCCGTCACCTTCACCGGTGCGATGAAGGCCTCGAAATCAGCCCGCGCCTCGGCGCGCCACGCGCCCCACCCGCGCCCGGCTTTGAGTCGCAGCGCGCTGATGGCTTGCGCGGCATTGGCGTTGCCCGCGACCGCGGCGACTGAAGCAGGCCACACGCGGTTGAGTTCGCGCGGATCGGGGTGAATGTGAATGAGCTTCTGCGCGGTCTCCTCGGGCTTGAACAGGCCGTAGCCCTGTGACGGGTTCTCGCCCAGCCGCGCCCCAACGGCGATCAGCAGATCGGCGGAGCGGATACGCGCCAGCAATTTGGGATTCGGCCCAAGACCGAGGTCCCCGACGTAACAGGGATGATGGTTGTCGAGCAGGTCCTTGCGGCGGAACGACAGGATCACCGGCAGGTCGATGCTTTTCGCCCAGTCGCCGAGTTTACCGAGAGAGTCCGCCGTCCAACCGGTGCCGCCGAGAATCAGCAGCGGCTTTTCCGCCGCCTCCAGCCGGCGCGCCAGCGTTACCAGGGTCACGTCGTCGAGGCCTGTCTGCGCCACCTTGACCGCCACCGGCGCGCGGGGACCGGGGTTCGCCACCAGCATGTCTTCGGGCAGAGCCACCACCACCGCCCCTGCCCGGCCCTGGCTCGCCGTAGCAAACGCGCG
>CANISR010000272.1 GCA_947470105.1 Fidelibacterota bacterium
CCCCCGCGTCGCCATCGTGTGGGCGTTAATACGCGCCGGGGCAGTACATGGTTGCGGCATTAAGAAAAAATTAATGCCGGAAGCCTCTGAAAAGGCACGGAAAAAGCCGCATCCTTAGGATGCGGCTTTTTCCGTAGAGGGCGTTAACCCTGAAAAACCTAGCCCTTCGAGGCGAAGCCTTTGAAACGCTTATTGAATTTAGCCAACTGACCGCCCGAATCGTTGAGGCGGTGGACCCCAGTCCAAGCCGGATGGGTCTTCGGATCGATGTCCAGACGCAGGCTGTCACCCGGTTTCCCATAGGTGCTGCGGGTCTTGAACTCGGTGCCGTCGGTCATGACCACGGTGATCTCGTGATAAGCCGGGTGGCCTTCTTTCTTCATTTTGCGCCTCTTGAGCCCTCATCGGGCCGCTTTTGAAATGGAACGCGGCTTATATAGCGTCCACCGATTTCCTGCAACCATCACCTCTGGTCGAATTTGAGCTCAATTCTACGGTTTTTTCCGCGTGCGACGGGGTCGGTGCCCGGGTCGAGGGGCTGAAACTCGCCGAAACCGGCCGCGGCCAGGCGGCTGGGGGGGATTCCCTGGGCGGTCAGGTAGCGCACCACCGCGATGGCCCGGGCGGTCGAGAGCTCCCAGTTTGAGCGGAACTGGGCGGTGGCGATGGGCTGGCTGTCCGTATGCCCGTCCACCCTGAGGATCCAGTTGATGTCTCCCGGGATGTCTTTGGCGACGTCCAGCAAAGTGCGGGCGAGTTGATTCATCTGCTGCTGGCCGTCGAGGGCCAGCTCCGCCGATCCCGAGGCAAACAGGACTTCCGATTGGAAGACGAAGCGATCACCGACCACGGTGATGCCGGGCCGGGTGCCGAGGATATCGCGCAGCCGTCCGAAGAACTCCGAACGGTAGCGCTGCAGTTCCTGGACCTTGCCGGCTAACGCCCGGTTCATCCGACGGCCGAGGTCGGAGATCTGCGCTTTTTGTTCGGCCGTGAGTTTGTCTGAAGCATCCAGCGTCTGCGCGAGGCGCTGCAATTCGGCCTGCATGTCCTGGAGCTGCTGGCTCATGAGCGCGGCTTGCGCCTGGGCTTCCACCGTCAGGGCGCGCTCCTTGGCGATGGCGCCTTCGCTCTTGGTCACGCGCCCGCCGAGGTCAGCCACCTGCCGCTCCAGGCTCGCCTTTAAAGCCTCGAGGGCTTTGACGCTGTTTTGCAGCAGGGCCAGTTCCTGCATCTGCTTGGTAATGGCTTCCTTGTCCTGGGCCATCTGGGTGTTGGCCGCGGCCAACGCCGTGGAGAGTCTTTCGGCCTCACCGGTCTTGTCGGCGAGCTGCGTGGTGAGCAGGCCGACTTGTTCGGTGGCGCTTTGCAGATCGGTGGTCAGTCGCCCGACGGTGAGTTCCAGTTCGGCGCGGGCCTTACGCTCGATATTCAGCATATCGCCCAACTGCGCGAGCTGGCCGTTGAGCTGCACCAGGGCCTGTTCGCGGTTGGACAGCGCCTGGCCCAGATAAAACTGCGCCAGCACGAACACCAATAGGATGAAGATGATGATGATCAGCAGGGTGGACAGCATGTCCACCCAGCCGGGCCAGATGTCGACCGTGCGGCGGAAGCGGCGGGAGAGCGCGGCCATCAGAGCTTTTTCCGGCGAAGTCGAAGCCGGTTCGCCTTAGAAAATGCGACCAATACGAATCTAATGATCGACTTTCTGTCTACGTCGATCATTAGAAACTGCTGTCTTGCGGCGGCTCGCGGTGCGCCGTCGAGGCGATGGTCTTGGCCAGAAGTTTGATCTCGTTCCTGATCTCGCGCACCGTGTCGTCACGGTTGGCGGCCAGCGCGGAGACCAGGCGGGTCAAGCTGGCGTCGATGTTGCGCAGATGGCCGCGCGAAGCTTCATCCATGCCGCTTTGGGCGGGCATGCCTGTACCGCTCATGGTGTTGGCGAGCTCCCCGACGCTGCGGATCAGGGGCGCGATGTCGCGCTGACTCTCGGCCATGCGCAGCAGGATCTGCTGCTCGGCGCGCATCTGGTCCGCCAGCAGGGAAAGTTTTTGGTTGAGTTCCGCGAGCTGCTCGTTGCCGATGGAGCGGCTCTGCTCGGTGCGGCTCATGATGTTCTGCAGTTCCTGCAGGCTCTCGCCGGTCTGCTCCAGCAGCGCTTCGGTATAAGCCGAGACGCCATGTTCCTCGCCGATGCTGCCCGACGACAGGCGGGTGAGGCCCGAGAGCCATTCTTCGAGCTCATTGAAAAAGGCGTTTTGCGCCTGGCTGGCCTGGAGATCGAGGAAGCCGAGCGCCAGAGATCCGGCGAGACCGAACAGCGACGAAGAGAACGCAGTGCCCATTTCGACCAGAGGCGCTTCGAGGCCGGCCTTGAGCCGCGTGAACACCGCGGTGATGTCCTCGCCGCCGACGGAGAGCGTGCGAATGATTTCGCCGATGGAATTGACGGTGCCGAGCAAGCCCCAGAAGGTGCCGAGGAGTCCGAGGAAAATGCACAGGCCCGTCATATAGCGCGACAGGTCGCGGCTTTCTTCGAGCCGTGAGGCTATGCCGTCGAGTAGTGTGCGCATCGCTTGTGCGCTCAAGGTCAGGCGGCCCTTGCGCTTGCCTTCCAGCATCCGCGCCATGGGTGAGAGCAGGCGGATGTTCTCGATCTTCGTATCGGCGATGCCGGTTTCAGTTTGCGCACGGAGGTCGTTGAATACCGCTTCGCCGGTAGAGCTTTCCTGCGGGCCGGCGTGAAAGCGTTCTAGCCAACGGGCTTCGGGGCCCAGCAGAATCACCTGGCGGAAATTCAGCACGATGCCGATGATGATCGTGAACAGGATCACGCCGTTGAGGACGGGGTTCACCAGGAAGATCGGAATTAGCGTGCGGCTCAGCAGGGCCATGCCTACGCCAAGCGCCACCAGGAACACGGTCATCCGTGTGAGATAGGTGCGGGTATCGGTCATGATTTTCTATGCCCCGGGAATGCGGCGAGGCTGAGGCAGAAACGGCGGGATATGTAACAGCTCAACGCTTGCTGGTAACGGCGTCGACGCGGTCAGGCGCTCCGCCGCCGGACTGCTCGCCCAGGGCGCGGATGCCGATGCGCGTCGACTCCAGGCCGGCCGCCAACAGGATCTTGCGTACATTGATGGCGCGCTCCAGCGACAGGCGGCGCGAGCGGGAGATGCTTTTCTCCGCATCGGACGCAAACGCCACCAGTTCGATGCGGGCGCTGGGGTCCTTGGACAGCTTTGCGGCCAGCGCCTTCAGGCCGGCGGTCGCTTCGGCCGGAACGTCGGCGGCGCCGGCTTTGTAGGCGATGGTGAGCGTGTCGGACTCGACGGGTGTCTTGGCCGGGGGCGGCAGCGCCGCCATTTTGGTCTCGGGCTTCGGTGCTTCTTCGACCTTCGGCGCTTCTACTTTCGGCAGCTCCACTTTTGGCGCAGCCGCCGGCGGCGGCGCGGCTGCAGGAGACGCTGTTGCGGTCTGGACCGCGGCGGTTTGAGGGGAAGCGGCGGGCGGCGTCAGCAGGGAGCGCGGTTGTTGCGCGGCTGGTGGGGTCGCGGCTGGCGTCGCAGCGGGTGGCGGCGCAGCAGGCGGCGTCGCG
>CANISR010000273.1 GCA_947470105.1 Fidelibacterota bacterium
ACTTGGGATTCAGCAAGACCTGGCTGAGGTTCGAAGTCGCCTTGGCGTCGCGTTGGCGGTGTTCGGCCGCGAGCGTATTGGCGAGCCAGGTGCGCTCCGCCTCTGTCAGCCACTTCGCCTGGGCCGGCGTGTCGGTGAGCACCACCAGGACGAACAGGCCCAGGACGCTCGCGGGCAAGCCCTGGAGGATGAACAGCCATTGCCAGCCATCCAGGCCCCAGCCTGATAACCCCAGAAGGGCCGTGGACACGGGCGCCCCCAGAACACTCGACATGGGAATGGCGATCATGAAGGTGGCCGTGATCTTGGCGCGCATGCCGGACGGGAACCACACGGTCAGGTACAGGATCATGCCGGGGAAGAAGCCGGCCTCGGCTACGCCCAGCAGAAAGCGCAGAACGTAAAAGCTGGTGGCGTCGGTAACGAAGGCCATGGCCGCGGACACCAGTCCCCAGATCACCATGATCGCGGTAATCCAAAGACGCGTGCCGATGCGTTGCAACGCCATGTTGCTCGGCACCTGGAACAGAACGTAGCCCAGGAAAAGAATGCCGGCGCCGGAGCCGTACACCGTGGCCGAAAACTGCAGGTCTTCATTCATGGTCAAGGCGGCGAAGCCGACGTTGACCCGGTCCAGGTAGTTGGCAAAGTACAAAAGCGCCATGAACGGCACCAGGCGCATCATGACTTTGCGCAAGGTCCGCGCGCCGAGGTCGCCGTGTCCGGCAGATGGGTCGGTCATGATCGCGGGTCCCCTGACGCCCCGTCCGCTCTCCAAAGCGGCCTCCTCAGGGCATTGTCAGACAACTCTACAAGCAAGGTCGGGCGCGGCGCCACAGCACATTTCAGGACGAGATAGTCACGTCACCGCGCGCTTGTATCAGGCGCGCGCGTAGGTGAGCTTGACCGTGCCCAGGCGCTCGATTTCGATCTCAGCCGCGTCGCCCGGCTGGAGCCAGTGGGTTTGTATCAAGCTGCCAAGGGACACCAGCGTGCCCTTGGGCAGAGACACGCCGCGGCGGGCGCAGTGGTTGGCCAGCCAGACCAGGGCTTCCAGCGGATTACCCATAATGTCCGCTCCCTGCCCGCGGCCCACTTCGACACCGTTAACCCAGGCCGCACCTTTGAGAGCAGACAGATCGGCGCCCAGGGTCGCGGCTGTCCAATGGGTCTGACGTTGCCCCAAAATCAGGCCGGCGTGAAAGAAATCGTCGGCGATGAGGGTCTGCGCATCCAGCGAACGCCAATGCACATAGCGGTCGTCCACCACTTCGATGGCGGCGAAGACCGCTCCCACGGCGGCGGCCACGGTCGGCAGGTCGAACGGCGCTTTTGTGGCCTCCAGCGGTTGCCAGAGTTCCACCGCGATCTCGCATTCGATACCCGGCTGCACAAAATCCTTGAACGGCAGGACGGCGCCCGAACGCGACAGCCCCCGCGACAGCATGTTGCCGGCGCAGGGGTGGTCGATGTTCAGGTAGCGTTGCATCACCGGGGTTGTGCAGCCGACTTTGTAGCCCACGAGGCGCCCGTAACCCGCGCCGATCAACTGGTCGCGCACCATGTCCTGCAGATCGTAAGCCGCACTTTCCGATCGGGGCTGCAGCCCGCTCGGGAGTCCCGCGAACGGCGTCCGCCCGGTGCGGGCGGTGACGATCCGGCGGGTGGCTTCTTCAAATTGGGGAGTCATGCCTCAACCTACCCGAAGGCGCATTTAACAGCCAACGGGCAATAGCTTTCAGCTCACCCTGCGGGTGCAGTTCCACCCCGCGTTGATAACCTTGTCCCCACCTTCCGGCGAAAGCTGTGTTACGGCGCGGCTTTCGGCGGAACCCGCTTCTTGGTGACCTGTTCGAAGGAATAGCCGATGGCCAGCAGGCGCGGCTCGCTGCACAGCGGGCCGAGGAAGCTGACGCCAAACGGGCGGTCCTTCTCCCCTGTGGGCTTGGCATCCGGCCCATTGCCCGGGTTTGTTACCAGGCCGTAGGGAACCGTAAGGCCCGGATAACCGGTGCGGGACGCGAATTCGGCGGCGCTGGACGCGGGAAACATCAGGGCATCCAACTTATTGGCTTCGATGACCGCATCGACGCCCTCGGTCCGACTCAGTTTCAAACCCAAAGCCCGGTCGGCGTCATATCGCGCCTTATCCTTCACCAGGTCGACCTTGTCCGAACTGTCGAGGCGCGACTGGTTGTAGCGGATGGTGCCCCAGTCCTTATGGGCCAGGTTCCACTCGCGCAGTTCAGTGAGAGATTTGAACGGCGCTTTGTCGCCGAGCGTCGCCAGCCACAGATTGAAATCGCGCTTCATGCCGTAGTTGAAGATCGTCGAGCAGAACTGGTCGATGCCGTCGAACGACGTCTGGCACACGGTGCGCAGAGCGAAGTTCCCTTGCGGGTCGGTGCTGGTGAGGCTGGGGATATCGGCGGGCTCGATGACTTCGGCGCCGGCGGCCTTGAGAGCGGCGATGGCGTCAGTCATGGATTGCAGCTCGTCGGGACGCAGGCCCGGACGCTTGCTGGCCGGTGCCGGCGGCTGCGACGGATCGTAGATTGCCGCGCGCGGGATTCCGATGCGGGCCCCCTTCAAGGCGTCGGCCTTGAGGAACTGCACATAGTCGTTGTTCTCAGGCGGCTTGCAGACCGTGGTCGCCGCGTCGTTGGGATCGGGCGCCTTGCTCTCCATGGCGCCGAGCATGATCGCCACGTCGCTCACATACTTAGCCATGGGACCGGAGGTATCCTGGTCCAGGCTCACGGGGATGATGCCGTAGCGGCTGACGCGGCCGGTGCTCGGGCGCAGGCCCGCGAGCATATTGGCATTGGACGGGCTCATGACCGAGCCGCCGGTATCGGTGCCGACGTTGGCGGCCCACATATTGGCGGCGACGCCGATGCCGGAGCTCGATCCGCCGGTGTTGAGTTCGGGCTCGCCGTCCGCCTGCGCGCGCGGGTCGTAAGGATTATAGCTGTGGCCACGGATGGCGTTGAAACCGGACTCCATCTGGGTCGGCGGCCCGGCCATCCAGTTGGCGAGTTCCGTGAGCGTGGACTTGGCGATGATAACGGCGCCTGCGTCCTTGAGGTTCTTTACCAGGGTTGCGTCATAGGGTGGTGAGTAGTCACGGAAGGCAATGGAGCCGCCGGTGGTCGGCATGTCCGTGGCGGTGTGGATGTTATCCTTGATAGCGATAGGGATGCCGTGAAGAGGTCCGCGGATCTTCCCGGCGGCGCGCTCCTTGTCCAACGCTTCGGCTTCGGCGAGCGCGTTTGGGTTGATTGATACCGCCGCATGCAGCTTGTTCTCATAGAGGCCGATACGGCCCAGATACTGGCTCACCAGCTCTTTTGATGTGACGCGGCCGTCCTTCATGGCCGCCTGCATATCGGGGATGCTGGCCTCCACCACGCTGAAGGGGGCTTTGGCCTCTACCTTTGGCGCCGGTTTGTCGCAGGACGACAACAGCACCGGCGTGAGCGCAGTCGCCAAAAGGACATTGCGGATTTTAA
>CANISR010000274.1 GCA_947470105.1 Fidelibacterota bacterium
CGGCATCGAACCGCCGACGGGCCATATGACCAGCCCCGGCACCATCACGACCAGTCAGGCAACCTTCGAGGCGCTGCTCACCGACATCGCCAAGAGTCTCAAGGTCACCGGCTTCCAGAACATCATCTTCATTGGTGACAGCGGCGGCAATCAGAAGGGCCAGCAGAACGTCGCGACCAAGCTCAACGCCGAATGGAAAGGTCAGGCCATCGCCGCGCATATCGGCAAGTACTACAACTATGAGCAGATCAAAGAGCACTTCGCGAAGAAGGGCGACATCAAGGGGCCGGAAGCCGACGAAGGCATGCATGACGACATCATCATCACCTTGAACATGTACAACACCGACCCCAAGAGCGTGCGCTTCGACGAACGCGTGGCGGCTAACAAGGCCTCCATCAACGGCGTGTCCATCGCCGACAAAGCCAAGAACGAAAAGCTGGCCAAGGAGATCATCGCCTACCGCACTGAACTGGCGGTCGCCGAGATCAAGAAAGCCATCGCTAATAAGGGGATGTAAGCCTCGGGCTTATCTTCCCAGTCCTTGGCGTTCCCAGGCTTGACCCGGGAAACCTGGGCAGGAACCAATAAGGGCTGTTGAGAACCGGGTGCCCCAGGCGCTAGGACCTCTCAACAGCCCTTTTTGCTCAGGAAACCCCCAATATTAACCTCTGGCCCGCCCCGGGCTCCATTGATATGGTGCGCGCCTTCAACCAAACCTAGCGAGAGCCCCATGAGCAAAGCCGTTTCCAAGAAGTCCTCCACCAAGATCCGCGCCAATAAGCGCAAGGGCAAGCTGAAGGCCAAACAGAAGCGCCGTCGCGCCCGTTCCGAGCGCACCAACCGCTAGTCGGCCACCCGGAAGGGGCTCCATGACCATTTCCATGTTTCAGGCGAGCGTGCCCAGGTTCATCAATGTCCTGGGCAATCTCAGCAACGTCCTTGAGAAGGCCCAGGCCTTCGCCGAGGCCAAGAAACTCGACCCGCACACACTGCCGGGGTCGCGCCTGTACTCGAATATGTTCCCCTTGAGCCGCCAGGTGCAGATCGCCTGCGACACGGCCAAGGGCTTGGTAGCCCACCTGTCCGGCATCGAGGCTCCGGCCTTTGAAGATACCGAGAAGACCATCCCCGAGCTGCAGGCGCGTATCGCCAAGACCATCGCCTTCCTCCAGACCGCAACCCCGGCCCAGATCGACGGCACCGAGGACAAGGCCATCGTCACCCGGCGCGGCGACAAGGAAACCCACTACAAGGGAATGCAGTTCCTGCTCGGCCACGCGGTGCCGAACGTGTATTTCCACGTCACCACCGCCTACGCCATCCTGCGTCATAACGGCGTAGAGATCGGCAAACGCGACTACCTGGGTAATCCCTAGATCAAGGCAGTCTTTCGCGCGGCCAGCCAGCGCCGTGTGGAGACGACTGTCCAGATCGCTTCCACCAGGCCGAACGGCCATGCGCCCTGCAGGAAGCCGTAGATCGATCCCAGCACACAGCCCACGGCAAAGCCCAGGATGTAGCGTGGGTGCTTGTCCTCGAGGGTGTAGCAAATAAGACAGAGCGTGACCGCGAACAGACCGAAAGCGTCGAGGACGCTCATCTTGCTGTGCCTTGCGCGATCCGGCGGCTGCGCAGCACGGCGAACACGCCGATCGCGATCCAGATGATATTGAGCACCGCTGACGGATATGCGCCCTTGGAGCCGCTGTTAATTACGAAGCCCGCGGCGCCCACGATATTCATGAGCTGGTAGGTGTTGGAGCGGCCTTCGAGCTTTCCCGCCGACAACAGGCCGTAGGCCGCCAGAATGAGGGCTGCGCCGGCCCAGCCGACGACTTCTATCAATAGAGGCACGGCTGTATCTCCTGAGGCGCGGGGATCGGAACTTCTGTGACCAGGACGGGACCCTGCGTGAGTGCGATTTTCCCTGACGGCGGCCAGTTGAGCGCAGCGTGAAGGTCGCCCAACCGTAGCCGAATCTTGGGTTCAGAGTGATCGGCAGATAGCCGGGCGCGCCCACACATCTATTTGATGGCGGTCTGGGACCGGTACCAGTCGAGGATCTCGGCGCCGGTCCAAATCACAACGTCTTTGTGTCCGAGGATATGGTCGTAGAGCATCTCCAGGTACTTGATCCGGTGCGGCACGCCGGTGAGGTAAGGGTGGATGGAAATAGCCATCACACGGGGCGTCTTGGCGCCGTCGAGGTAGAGGCGATCAAATTGATCCTTGCCGCGGCGATAGATCTCGTCTGAGGGTTGGTGCTGGATGGCGCTCATGACCACATCGTTGATCTCGACGGGGTAGGGGACAGAGACGATCTCGCCTACACGGGTATTCAGCGTCACAGGCTGATCATCCAACACCCAATCGGCCACATATTCGATGCCGGCTTCGGCCAGAATGTCCAGGGTTTCGTCGGTCTCGGTCAGGCCCGGGCCTTCCCAGCCGCGCGGCGCCTTGCCAGTGAAATCCTTGATGGCCTTGATGGTGTCGGCGATGGCGGCCTGCTGATCGGCGACCTTGTGCATGGGCTTTTGCACGAACCCGTGGCCCATGAAGTCCCAGCCGGCATCCTTGGCGGCCTGACAGGCCTCACGGTAGATCTCGATGCAACTGCCGTTGACGGCGAAAGTGGCCTTGAGCTTGCGGCTGCCCAGGGCCTCGATGAACCGCCAGAAGCCCACCCGCATGCCGTATTCGTGCCAGGCCCAATTGGGCACATCCGGCAGCAGCGGCTGCCCCATGGGGGGCGGCACAACCATGCGCGGCATGGGGCCGGTGGGGCTCCAATGCTCCACATTGACGATAGTCCACACCGCAACGCGGGCGTTGCCCGGTAGCTTCAACGGCGGCCGGTTGTGGATGGACGCGTAGGGCAGGCGGCCCCGGATACTGTTGCCGACCTCGGTCATGGCTACACCTTCTCGCACAGAAGCGTGAGGGCGGTACGCGAACACACGCACTCCCGCTCCGCTGCCGTGATCCCGGGCACGGCATCGACCGTGGCCTTGGGGTCGTTGTCGGCCATGTCGAAGGGCGAGTCCGTGCCGATGCAGATGTGGTCAGCACCCACCAGGTCGATCAGGTAGCGCAGCGCCTGGGGTTCGAACACCAAGCTGTCGAAGTAGATGCGTTTCAACAGCTCTTTGGGCGAGGTCTTGGTTTTTGCATTGGTCTCGGTGCGCACCTTATGGCCATGCACCAGGCGGCCAATCTGGTAGGGCGTGAAGCCACCGCCGTGAGCGAGCACAATCTTGAGGTCGGGTAAGTCTTCAAGGGCGCCCGAGAACATCAGGTTGGCGAGCATCACGGTCGTATCGAGCGGGTTACCGATGAGGTTGGTGAGGTAGTAACTCTCCAGCCCGGCCTTAGAACCCACGTAGTAGGGATGGGCGAAAACGAACACGCCCAGTTCGGACGCCCGGCGCAGCAGCGGGCGGAAACGTTCCTC
>CANISR010000275.1 GCA_947470105.1 Fidelibacterota bacterium
CGCTCACTAGACCACCTCCCTGATATTTGACTCGCTGGCCGCGGGCGACCTCACCTATGCGCCTGCTCCAGTTCCGGCTAGGCCCTCATTAGAATTCGACCAGCGGCTGCGCGGCCGCCGCCTTAGGCGCGAAGGCCGCCGGTGTCAAAGCGACACTGATTGCCATCGCGGCGGCTAAGGACGACTTACGCACGACGGTCTCCTGATCGCGCCGTTACTCGTGGCGCGCTTCGGTCTTGGCTTCCGTGGCCGGGGAAACATTTGCCCCTACAGCCGCGGGAGGATGAATAGCGAACACCTGCGTGAAGGCCACCTTCGTCGCCATGGAGATCGCCATATTCTGGCCGGTCACGGGATCAGGCATGTAGTCGGCCAGCTTGCGCAGGGCGCGGTAAATCGAGGCCGTCGAAGCGCGGTCATAGGCCTGATGATGGGTTGAGCGAATCTGGCCGGTGCCCTGGTTCCAGTCTTCGATATCCATATAACCGGCAAACAGACCTTCTGCGCGCGTGGGGGACACCTTCAGGCGCCAGTGGGTGTTGTAATAACGGATGTCGGTAATGCTGGTGCTGTTGCCGGCCGAGGGCATCAGATACTCGGCGCCTTCAGTCATCAGCACGCCGTCGACGATCTTGCCGTGGAATTTCTGGATAAAGTCCTTGCCCCAACGCATGTCGAGGCGCTGCGTCCCCCCGTCCAGATACGTCGAACCGGTCGCATTGGTTAGGAGCTTGTCGAGACCGCGATAGGTCGTGAGCGTGACATCGTCATCATTCGCCAGGCTATCGACGTCGGTCAGCTCGATGACGACGTTGTTGTACTGGTATTTGCGCCAATCGTCGTAGCGGACCACGTTGAACGCACCCGAACGGTACATGCCGACGCAACCCCAGGCACGCTGGAGTTGGTTGTCGATACCCTTCTCGCCGTCGGGACTGGTGAGGTCGTTGGGTCCGATCTTGCCGTCCAGATTCAGTCCATAAGCGATGGGACCGACTGCGTACTTGAAGGGAACCGGGTTGGTCGACGTCGTGCCCGGGAACCAGATCTCGGACTCACGCGCCAGCTGGGTATCTACGAGTTTGTATTTCTTGCCCGGGATTTCCGGGTAGATGATTTTGTATTCTTCGCGCGGGCCTTCGTTGAGCCCATTCGGACATTCCTGTTTGCCGTCGTGGGTGCTGTAGATCGACTTGTCTTCTTTGAACATCACATAGGCGATCGAACGATTCTGCAGGCCCGGCGCCGCATTGTCGGCAGCCTGGGCTGTGTCGGCCGCCTGGGCTGCTCCCGCGAACAGCGCGGCGCTGCAAAGGAGAGCTAAAGAAAATCGGGTACCGTATCGCATGTGCGTTCTCCCGAATGAGGATGCTTCTAGCGCGAAGTTCAGCGTAGAAAAGTCGACAAAGTTAAATAACGCGGCCCGTCATCTGCAGACGAAGCCAGAAGGCAAAAAAACCGTTGCGCGCGCCGTTGAACTCGCCCCAGGCCTGTGCCCTCGCCGTCCCGGGCCGCTCGTCGCGAACGAAGGTGTAGACCGGCCGATCACGGTACGCCCACACACGCAAGGCGTCCGCCTGCCCGGGCTGTGCGCGGTGGCCGGTTTTAGGGTCGATGTCCATGACGGTCCAGATTGCGTTGACGCTGGTCTCGTTCTTGGCCGCGACAACATAGGGGAACATCTTGGCGCAGCGGACCGGATCGCCGCCGCCGCAGACCGCGAGGCGGTACGCTTGGCTCATATCGGGATGGTCGCAGGAAAGCTGGTCCACGGAATCGTCGCCGCAACCGTATACGTAAATCGTGTGCCCGCGGGCATCGGCGAGCACGACGCCGCCTCGCGTATCTTGGACGGTAAAGCTCTTCGGCCATGCGGGCGCGGTTTGGGTGAAGGCCAAGTGCCACCCGGGTACATCCAGGCCGTCCCGGACGCTCGGGGCAGCGTCGCCGGTAAAGGTATAGAGCGGCTGGCCGCGGTATGCCCACTGGCTCTCGCCCGTTTTGCGCTTCACAACCGACCATTCTTTGCGCTTGAGGGTTCCTATTTCAGGCGCAAATACAGGCGTCCATTGCCGGGCGCAGAGGTCATTGCAATTGGATTTATTGGGCGAGTCACCATCGAAGGCATAGACGGTCGTACCGTTCGCCAGCATCAGCGCGCGGCCGGCGTTGTCCTGTTCGACGATAAACTGCCCCGGCACGTCGGCGGCTGGACCAATCGGGTAGCGGCTGGCGGGAGAATCGCCGCCGTCGCGCCTGTTACCCCCCTTGGAGCCACCAAGAGTGTCCCCCCCGTGCTTGTCCAGATTTGAAGTGTAGAGTACCTGGCCGTTGTAGGCCCATTGCAGACTCTTGTCGTGCCGCGGGATCAACGTCCATTTGCCCACGGGCTTTGCGTCACTGGCTGCGATCACCGGGGGCCAGGCCTGGGCGCAGGTCGGCCGGGTGTCGAGGTCGGGCAGTTCGAGACCGCCCGGATAAGGGCTCATCAGGCCCGCGTTCTCGGTCGTCTTGACGTCGTCGCAGTTCGAGGCCGAGCCCTTCATGTCGGCGGTGCCGCCGTTGCGCAGTTCTTTGCGCGGCCAGCTGTAGAGCGTCCTGCCCTCGAGCGTCGTGTAGATCGGTCCGTCGAGCGGAGAGTTCATCACCTTGAAGATGGGCGGCATCGGCTCCGCCACATAGGCTTCGGTCAAACCCGGCTTATCCGCGGCGAAGGCGGTGCAGGCTAAGGACGAAGCGGAAGCCGCGAGCACGACCGCGACGGTGATGGTGCGAATGTTCAGGGTCATGGCAGGATCTCTCCAACTTCAAGTTATTGTAGGATCTCTCCAAGTTCTTTCGGCAGGGTCTTTCGGCGCATTACTGCTGCGCCTGATCTTGACTCATTAACGCTGCTCTTGACAGCGATCCAACCGAAAGTTTCTTTTAGAATGTTCGATATTATTGGTTGTTTAATTCCGCTCCGCTTGGCCACGGTGGCGCCGCGAGTGCCTCTTAATGGTTTGCCGCGAAGTATAGTTGCGCAACCAGTAGCTGTTCTGTGGTCTGGACTTTCCCGGCACGGCCCGCCGCCATCGCGCAGATCCGTCGAGCGCGGCGAGCCGTGGGGTCTTGGCCAACGCCCTACAAGAACTTTGCTTTCAAAGAGATGCCGTACATGGCGGGCGGGGCGAACGTAACGGTCCGGCCCAAATAGGCCGTAACACCGGTGCCCGCTGGAGCCGCCAGCAGCCCTTGACTGGTAATGTTTTTCTTATCGAGAGCGTTATTGGCGTAGAGGGAAATATCGTATTTACCGTCCTCCAGCCTGATCCCAGCGCGCACGTTGACGTTGGATTGTGCGGGCACCTGCGTATAGATTCCCTGGGATACGCCGGTGCTGAGGCGGCCGGTGTAGGAGTACTGTAGGTAGGTGTAAAACTCCTCGTGCTCCCCAATC
>CANISR010000276.1 GCA_947470105.1 Fidelibacterota bacterium
GCCTCCGTCAGCCCGGAAGTGGCGGGCAATATCACGCAAGTTCTCGTGGCCGAGAACGCTCATGTGACCAAGGGCCAGCCCCTGATCGTCATCGACGACACCACCTACCGTATCGCCCTGGCCGGATCGGAAGCGCAGTTGCGCACTGCTATTGCCAATATCGAAAGCGCCAAGGCCCGCTACCGCGAAAAGCAGCAAACCCTGGCCCTCAACCAGACCGACCTCGCCTTTGCGCAGCGCGAATTGCAGCGCCAATCGGCTCTGGCCGCGCAGAGCTTCGCCACCAAGGCGAAACTCGATGAAGTCCAGCATGCGGTCGACACCGCCCAACGCAATATCCAGCTCACCAAGCAGCAGCAGAGCGAGATCCTGGCCAGCCTTGAGGGCGACCCCGATATTGCGCCGGAAAAACACCCTACCTACCAGATGGCCTTGGCCGGCAAAGTGTCGTCGGAAGTGTTCATTCAGCGCGCCACTGTCCGCGCACCGTTTGACGGCGTCGTGAGCCAGGTGCCCAAGCTCGGCGACTACGCCCGCACCGGCGGGCCGCTGCTGTCCATCGTCTCCACCGCCGGCGTGTGGGTGGAAGCCAACTTCAAGGAAACCGACCTCACCCATATGAACACCGGCCAGCCGACGGAAATCCGCGTCGATACCTATCCCGGCCGCGTCTTCGAGGGGCATGTGGATTCCATCTCCCAGGCCACCGGCGCCGAATTCGCGGTGCTGCCGGCGCAAAACTCCACCGGAAACTGGGTGAAGGTTGTGCAGCGCGTGCCCGTGCGCATCGCGGTGGACAGCAAGGATGGACCTCCGCTCCGCGCCGGCATGAGCGTCGTCGCCGCGGTGGACACCGGCAAGCGCCGTTACCAGGAGTGGTTCGGCAAGTAGGCCGAACGGGTTATGTCCACGCCTCCGGCCATATCGGTCCAGCCGCTGCCGCCCTTCAAGGTGGACGGCAGGGTCATCGCCCTGACGGTGATGATCATGCTCGCCACCATCATGCAGGCGCTGGACACCACCATCGCCAATGTGGCGCTGCCCCATATGCAGGGCAGCATGAACGCCGCCCAGGACCAGATCACCTGGGTGCTGACGTCCTATGTGGTGACCGCGGCCATCTTCACTTCGCTCACCGGGTTTCTCGTCACCCGGTTCGGGCGCACGCGTATTTTCCTCATCTCCATCATCGGCTTTACCTTTGCCTCCATGCTCTGCGGCGCGGCCCAGTCGCTGGAGCAGATTGTCATCTTCCGCATGCTCCAGGGCTCCATGGGCGCCATGCTGGTGCCGTTGTCCCAAGCGGTGCTGATGGACGTTTATCCCAAGGAGAAGCACGGCGCCGCCATGGCGGTATGGGGCATGGGCGTCATGGTGGGCCCGATCCTGGGGCCAACCATCGGCGGATATCTCACCGAGTATTACTCCTGGCGCTGGGTGTTCTACGTCAACCTGCCGTTCGGTATCCTGGCGGCCCTCGGCGTGTGGTGGCTGCTGCCCGAGACCAAGCGCCAGCCGAACTTTCGCTTCGATCTGCTGGGCTTCGCGCTCATCAGCGTGGCGGTAGGCTCGCTGCAGATGATGCTCGACCGCGGCACGACGCTCGACTGGTTTTCGTCGCTTGAGATCGTGGTCGAGGCGGGGTTGGCGGTGCTCGCCTTCTATATGTTCACGGTGCACATGTTCACCGCCAAGGCGCCGTTCCTGTCGCCGGAACCGTTCCGCGACACCAACTATGCCTTCGGCCTCGTGCTCAGCTTCATCATGGGCATCGCGCTGTTTGCCACCATGGCGCTGCTCCCGGGGATGCTGCAAGGCCTGCTCGGCTATCCCGTTATGACCACGGGATTGATCCTCATGCCGCGCGGCATCGGCACACTGTTCGCCATGGCGGTGGTCGGCAAACTGGTGCGCACGGTCGACGCCCGCTGGCTGATCATGACCGGCTTCGGCCTCACCGCGGTCTCCATGGGGCAGATGGCGGGCTTCAGCCTGGATGTGAACATTCGCGACCTGGTGACCAGCGGCATGCTGCAGGGTTTCGGCATCGGCATGATTTTCGTGCCGCTCACCACCATCGCCTTCGCCACGCTGGATTCCCGTTTCCGTACCGAAAGTGCTGCGCTGTTCGCCCTGGTGCGCAGCGTCGGCAGCTCCATAGGCATCTCGGGTGTGGCAACAATGATGCATGAGAACACCCAGACCAGCCACGCCGACATCGTCAGCCACATCACGCCGTTCAGCAAACCGCTGCAGGCCCTGGCGCCGGATGCGCTCTGGAGCTTGAACAGCGGCGAACGCGGCTTGGCGGCGCTCGCGGGCGAGATCAACAAGCAGGCGGCCATGGTCGCCTACGTCAGTGTGTTCCAGATGATGGCCTATATGGTGCTCGCCGCCATGCCGATCGTGCTTCTGCTCAAGCCGGTCAAGAAAAGCGCGATCCCCAAGAAGATCGAGATGGCGGTCGAGGCGTAAAATTTCAGGGTCACCTCGGGTCAAAGCCGAGGGTGACAGCCGTGCATTGGGACGCCTGTAGAACCAGCAACCCCTTTGGCCGTACGATAGGGTTTGATTTCGGGGTCTCGGGGGTTTTGTGAACAGCTTGATCAAACGCGCCGGCTTGCTGGCGTTCTACGCGGCCGCACTCGCTGCCGCGGGCTTGTTTCTCGCCTCCAAGCTGGAGAGCGCCCGGGCGGACCTTCAGGCCGAACATGCGGCGGCCTTCGCCGCCGTGCGCACGGAGCTGTCCCGCGACATGCTGACGGCGCAGGACTATGTGGAACTCCTGCAGAAGACCGTCCAGAACGAGCTGGTGATGCGGCCTCAGGGCGCGCAGACATCGGTATTACGCAACGCGCTGACCGAGGACGCCGAGGGTGTGTTTTCCCTCGACCACCTGCCGGCGGGCGTCGATAAGGCGGACGTGGGCAATCTCACCGGCTTCGGCGGCCTGAAGGGGAAGGGGCCAGAGTTCGACCGGGAGCTGGAGATCGCGCTCTCCTTGCGATCGGCCTTCGCCCGCATCGTCAAAACCCTGCCTAGTGTTGCCTGGACCTATTACGTGTCCGGGAGCCGCTTCGAACATGTCTATCCGTGGGTGCCGTCTACCCAGGCCGCCTACAAAGACAACGATTTGAAGATGGAATATTTCCTGCTCGGGATGCCCGAGAACAACCCTGGCCGCGCGCCCTATACCACCGATATCTATGACGACGATTTCGGCAAGGGCCTCATGATCACCATGGGGCGCCCGGTCTACGACCGCGAACGCTTCACCGGCATCGTTGCGCTGGATTTTACCTTGAGCACCCTGGACAGCGTGGTGGCAAAATTCCCTGCGTCCTTTGGCGAGGCCTATCTGGTCGATCATAACTACAAGGTCGTCGGCTCTTCGAATCGCAA
>CANISR010000277.1 GCA_947470105.1 Fidelibacterota bacterium
CCGTCGACGGCGTGCTCAACTGCATCACGACATCGCTGCGCAAAGGGAAGGACGTGCGCCTGGTGGGCTTCGGCACATTTTCCGTGGCCAAACGCGCCGCCAGCGAAGGACGCAATCCGCGCACCGGCGAGAAGATCGAGATCCCGGCCGCTAAACGCCCCAAGTTTTCCGCCGGCAAAGTGTTGAAGGAAGCCGTGAACCGCTAACCGGTGGTAGCACTCGGATTTTTTTTGCTTTAGAGAAGGCTGGAGGGCGGTTAGCTCAGCCGGTAGAGCGCTTGCTTTACACGCAAGATGTCGGCGGTTCGATCCCGTCACCGCCCACCATTCCCTTCAAGGCCCCGGCGAAGCAGTACTTCAGCAGGTTAGCCAGCCATGGACTCCGTTGACGCCCTGCAGGCTGCAGCGCACGCGCTGCTGACCGCCGGTGATGTAGCCGGCGCAGATCAGGTCTTCAGGACTCTCGGTTTCACGTTTGCCACAGACAAGAACGCTGTCCTGTCCTCCGTGCAAGGATTGCGGGCCTGCGGTGATGTGGACGGTGTCGTCGCCGTACTGGAAGCCGCGCTGAAATATATGCCTGGCAGTCCCGCGGTGTTGAGCAATCTTGCGGTCGCCTATACCGAAGCTGGCCGGCCGGGTGAAGCGGCCAGGATTTTGGAACGCCTCGCCGCGGATTTTGAAAGTAAGATCCACGTCTTGTTTCGCGATCCCGAAGCTTGGATCGCCCTCGGAAATATTCGCACCCAACTCGGCCGATGGTCCGGCGCTGCGGCAGCGTTCCGCCAGGCCGTCAACCTGGCGCCGGAGCGCACGGATGCGCAAATGAAGCTCGCCACGGCTGAAATGTCGCTCGGGCAAACGGCCGCCGTGGCGGAGATTCTCGAGCGGGTACTCGCGTCAGATCCCGCCCATATCGCGGCGCGTACGTTACTTGCGGAGATCAATTCCCAGGCCAGAAGCAACGATGAAACGCTGCTGCGCGAGGCTATCGCAGCCGACAAGGCAAGACTCTATGGCCCTGCGCGCGCAAAATATGCCGCGCTGCTGCGTCAAAAGCCCGGACACGTGGTTGCGCTCAGCAGGCTCCTGACCATCGACGGCGCGGAGGGGCGGCTCGACGACGCTGACGTCCATCATCGCTTGCTGATAGAGGCGTTGGCGAAAGCCGACCTCGATGGCGAAGACTGGCGGCAACTGGCGGGTATGGCCTACCAAACTGTATTCAGGCCTCAGCCCCAGGCGCTTTATCAGGCTGTTGCGGGCGCCCTCGACCGGCAGCTGATAAAATTTGCGGGGCGACCCCGGTACACGCCGTGGCGCGCGGCGACGGGGCGACGGATCAAGATCGGCTATCTCTCCACGGCTTTCTGCGATCACCCCATCGGCCATGTCACCTCCGCATTGTTCGGCGCTCATGACCGTGCGCGTTTCGAAGTCCACCTGTTCTACCGCGCCAACGGCCCTGACGACCGCTATACCGAAACCATTGCGCGCAGCGTTGAACACTTCATCAAAGTACCTTTCGCTGAACATCAAATTGCGGATGTCGTCGCGGCTCGGGATCTCGATATTCTGATCTATCTCGATGGCTACATGGATATGACTTTGCTGCCGGTCGCGGCGCGGCCGGCGCCGATCCAGGTGTATTGGCTCGGTCACGCCGGGGGCTGCGATATCTCCGCCATTGACTATCTCCTGGCGGACTCGACGGTGGTGCCGCCGGGGGAAGAATCGCGCTATGCGGCGAAAGTCCTCCGCCTGCCGGAGTGCTATCACTGCGCTTCACCCCATGCGATCGCGCCGCCGCCCAGCCGCGCCGACGCCGGCCTGCCGGAGGAGGCCTTCGTTTTTTGCGCCTTCAACAACCCCGAAAAGATCGACCGCAGCGTATTCGAAAGTTGGATGCGCATTCTGGCGCGCGTCGAAAACAGCGTCTTGTGGTTGTCGCAAGCCTCAAGCCCGCTCGCCGCGGACAATCTTAGGGCTACCGCGGCGGCCCTCGGGATCGCCGGCTCCCGGCTGATTTTCGCGACGCGCGTGCCGGACAAGTCCCATCATCTTGGGCGTCACATGCTCTGTGGCCTGTTTCTCGACACCTTCAGCTTAAACGCCTCGACGGTGGCCTTGGACGCCCTGTGGGCAGGCTTGCCTGTGCTGACGCTGGAAGGTCCGCGTTTCGGAGCCAGAATTGCCGCAACCTTTCTGCGCAGCCTGGGCCTTGAGGACATGATCGTCGGCAGCCGCGCCGCCTACGAGGATCGCGCGGTCGAGCTCGCCGGCAATCCCGAAGCCCTGGCGGAGGTTCACGCACGGCTTGCCGATGCGCGGTACACCAAACCGCTGTTTCAGGTCGACGGATTCTGCCGTGCGCTAGAAGCCACCTTGGAGGGAATTTTTCGGCAAGCCGGTGGACAGGCAGAGTCCGATCAAGCGGAGCGGGGCGCAGCGCAGCAGCGCCGCGGTCTTTAAGGACTTTTTTAACTCTTGGACTTAATCTGCACGGACAGGAAAACGCATCCCCCAGAAGGGCCGGTGCACTTGGTCACTTCTTGTATGAGGCATACCCGTGGCGCGCGTTAAAGAGGACTATCGCAGTCTTACCGGCCCCCAAAAGGCCGCCATCATGATGCTATCCCTGGGCGACGAGCAGGCCGGGAAGCTGTTCACCATGATGGAAGACGACGAGATCAAGGAACTGTCCCAGATCATGGCGAACCTCGGCACCATCGGCGCCAACCTGGTGGAACGCTTGTTCGTCGACTTCGCCGACGCGATCTCCAACACCGGCTCGCTGGTCGGCTCTCACGCCACCACGGAACGCTTGCTGTTGAAGGGCCTCGATAAAGAACGCGTGGCCATGATCATGGAAGAAATCCGCGGTCCCGCCGGCCGCACCATGTGGGACAAGCTCGGCAACGTGAACGAGCAGGTTCTCGCCAACTACCTCAAGAACGAATACCCCCAGACCGTCGCCGTGGTTCTGTCCAAGATCAAGGAAGACCACACCTCACGTGTGTTGTCGTTGCTGCCCGAAGGCTTCGCCATGGAAGTCATCATGCGCATGCTGCACATGGAAGCTGTCCAGAAGGACATTCTGGAAGGCGTCGAAAAGACCCTGCGCGCCGAGTTCATGTCGAACCTGGCCAAGACATCCCGCGTCGATTCACACGAGATGATGGCCGAAATCTTCAACGCCCTCGACCGCAACACCGAAGCGCGCTTCATGACCGCCCTCGAAGAGCTCAACCGCGAGTCCGCGGAAAAGATCAAAGCCCTCATGTTCACCTTCGAGGACCTTATCCGCCTCGATGCCGCCGGCGCGCAGACCCTGCTGCGCCATGCGGAGAAGGAAAAGCTGGCGCTCGCCCTCAAAGGCGCGTCC
>CANISR010000278.1 GCA_947470105.1 Fidelibacterota bacterium
ATATGTTGCAATCGGCTCAAATCAATAAACACGTGTCATCACAGGAGTACAGGCATGGGCAGTACAGGCATGGGCGCACTTCAGGACAAGGTTGCCGTGGTCACCGGCGCCGCCGGCGGCATCGGCAAGGAAATCGCCCACGCCTTTTTCCTGGAAGGCGCCAAGATCGCCATCGCCGACCTCAAGGCCGAGCAGGCCGGCGCCACGGCCAAAGAGTTCGACCCCTCCGGCAAGCGCGCTATGGGTGTTGGCATGGATGTGGGCGATGAGCAGGCCGTGGATAACGGCATGGCCAAGGTGCTGGCCACCTTCGGACGTATCGACATCCTGGTCAGCAACGCCGGTATTCAGCATATCGCGCCCATCGACGAGCTGGAGTTCTCCCAGTGGAAAAAGCTGATGGCCGTGCACCTGGACGGCGCCTTCCTCACCACCCGCGCGGCACTCCGCGCCATGTACAAACATGGCGAAGGCGGCAGCATCATCTATATGGGCTCGGTGCATTCCAAGGAGGCTTCGCCGCTGAAAGCACCGTACGTGACCGCCAAGCACGGCCTGATCGGCCTGGCCAAAGTCGTCGCCAAGGAAGGCGCGAAGCATAAGGTCCGGGCCAACGTGATTTGCCCGGGATATGTCTGGACGCCGTTGGTGCAAAAGCAAATTCCGGAAACCGCCAAGGCCCGCGGCATTTCGGAAGAGTCGGTGATCAAGGATGTAATGCTGCGCGACACCGTGGACGGCGAGTTCACGACGACTGCGGATGTGGCGGCTGCCGCGGTATTCTTTGCGTCTTTCAAGTCCAATGCACTGACGGGGCAATCCCTCATCGTCAGCCACGGCTGGAGCATGGAGTAGGGGCTAGACTAAACGCCCGAACCAGAGCATCGACAACAACGCCGCCAGGCCGGTGAGAATCACGGCAGCAGCGGCGAACAGGGCGGTGATCTCTGTCTTTTGCGTTTCCATCACCAGCTTGGTGGTGAGGGTCTTATAGATATCCTTGAGTTCGGCGCCGCTGCCGGCGCGGAAGTATGAGCCGCGCGTAATATCGGCGACCTGCTTCAAGGTCTCCTCGTCCAGGCGGACCTGCATGGTGCGCCCCTCGAACTCCACCACGCCACCACCTTCGGTCCCAAAGCCCACCGTAAAGACACGCACGCCCCGGTTTGCCGCCATGCGGGCCGCTTCGATGGGATCCGCGCCTGCATTGGTCGAACCGTCGGACATGAGAATGATGATCGCGTTCTTGTAGGACCCCGGCGCTACCGGCAAGGACAGTGGAGCTGCTTGCGCGGGTGCGGCCTGGCCCAATGCCACGCCGCCCATCCGCCGGCCGCGTCCGCCGTCGCCGCGGCTCTGATCGCCGCGGAACCCGCCGACGTCGATATCGGCTTCGGGAAAAATCGACCGCAGCGCCACGAGAATGCCGCTGCCCACAGCGGTGAAGCGCTGGGGCTCTAACCGGTCTACAGCGGCCAGCAGGTCTTCGCGCACCAGGGTCGGCGCCTGCATCTCCATGGCCGAGGTGGAGAACGCCACCAAGCCGATGCGGGCGCCCGGTGGTTGCTCGTTGATGAAATCACGGGCGGCGGATTGGGCGGCGGTGATCCGCTTGGGGGCTACGTCGCTGGCCCGCATGGAGCCGGATACATCCATGGACAGAATGATAGTCTCGCGCTGGGACGGAAGGGTCACGAGGGCCGCTGGCCGGGCGAAGGCCGCGATCAGAAAAGCCAGTCCCAGGAGGAATAGCGCCGGCGGAATATGTCTGCGGATGCGGTGACCGGGGCCCGCGGCCTGCTTTACCAGGTCAAGGCTGGCGTAGCGCAGCGCCACCTTGGTCTTGTAACGCAGCATGAGGACATAGGCGGCCAGCAAGACTGGCACCGCCGCGAGGAACCACAGCATCTGGGATGCGAGGAAGCTCATGCGCGGCAAGCGTAGCATTTCCGGCACCCGCGGATATAGGGCGGGTGTCGAGGGCGGGGCGGGAGAAAGCCAAGTTTTACAAAAATTCTAGCGGGGCGTGCTCACCACAGCCTGACCCGTTCGTTCGCGGGCAGGGCGTAGGTCCCGGCCTTGATGCCGAAAGCCTCGTACCAGGCATCAATATTGCGCGTTGCGCCCACGGCCCGGAACTCCGAGGGGGCATGGGGATTGGACAGCACCTGCCGGCGCAAGGCGCCCTCCCGCATTTTGGCCCGCCAGATCTGGCCGTAGGACAGGAAGAACCTCTGATCGCCGGTGAACCCGTCCAGCACCGGCGCGGGTGTGTTGGCCAGCGCCAGGTGATAGGCCTTGAGCGCGACGGACAGGCCCGACAGGTCCGCGATATTCTCGCCCATTGTGAACGCTCCGTTCACATGCAGGCCTGGCAGGGGCTGGTAGGCGTCGTATTGCTTGCCCAGGACTGCCGTGGAGGCGTCGAAAGCCTTGCGGTCGGCCGGCGTCCACCAATTGGCGTAGGTGCCATCACCGTCGAATTTTGACCCTTGGTCGTCGAACCCATGACTCATCTCGTGGCCAATGACGGCGCCGATGCCGCCGTAGTTCACCGCCTCGTCGGCGTTGGCGTCGAAGAACGGCGGCTGAAGGATGGCGGCGGGGAAGGTGATGGAGTTGAAGTTGGGCACGTAATAGGCGTTCACCGTTGACGGCGTCATGTACCACTCGGTCCGGTCCACCGGTCGGTCAAGGCGGGCCACGCGGCGATGCCAATCGAAGGCCGTAGCGCGCTTGATGTTGCCCAGCAGATCGTCGCGCTTAATGTCGAGGCCGGAATAGTCCCGCCATGTGTCCGGGTAGCCGATATAGGCGGTGAACTTGTGCAGCTTCACCAGGGCCTTCTCGCGGGTTTCTTTGGTCATCCACGGCAGCACGCGGATATTGGCGTCGAACACCTGCATCAGGTTGCGGACCAGGGCCAGGGCCTTTTCCTTGGACTCGGGCGGAAAGTATTTCGCCACGTAGAGTTTGCCAAGCGCTTCGCCCATATGGGTGTCGAGCATCTGCACCGCGCGGGTTTTGCTATTCAATTGCTGGGGAGCCCCGCCGACAACCGTGCCGTGGAATGCGAAGTTGGCCTGGTCGATAGCTGTCGGCAGATAGCTCGCGTAGCCGTGCAGGTAATGAACGGCCATGTAATCGCGCCATACCTCGGGCGGCGTTTCGGCGAAGATCTTGGCCAGGAGCGGAAAGGCCGATTTCTCCGCAACCGCGACCTGGCGTTCGACGCCGTTGCTCATTTCCGGAATCTGCGCGGCCGCCAGAAAGGCCGACCAGGGGAAGTCCGGCGCCAAGGCTTTCAGTTCCGTCGGCGTCATCAGGTTGAAGATCTTGTCCTGGTCGCGGCGGTCGGCGTTGGCCCACTGCGCCTCGGC
>CANISR010000279.1 GCA_947470105.1 Fidelibacterota bacterium
ACCGTAACAGCCGGGTGGCTTCATATCCGTCCATCACGGGCATCTGGAGATCCATTAGCACTGCATCGTAGTAGCCCGATGGGCGCCGAAGGTGGCGGCGAGGGGCGCGGTGTAGGTCAGCGGCGCGTTCGGCGCGCCGCCGGAGATCACCACCACCGGAATTGAATTGCCGCTGCCGCGAATTTCCTTGAGCAACGCGATGCCGTCCATGCCCGGCATCCAGATGTCGGTGACGATGAGATCAAACTTGCCCGCGGCGAGAAGTTTGAGCGCTTCCCGGCCTTGCGGCGCTTCCGCGACGGTATGGCCGACCGACGCGAGAATCTCGCGCACCGTCATGCTCACTTCGGGCGAATCCTCGACCAGCAGGATGTGCGCCATTTACCGCTCCAAACAAAAAGGGAATCAACCGCTCGCGGCGACGGGAATGTATACCATCGCGGTTGTTCCCTTATCAACTTCGCTATCGACTTTGAGCGTGCCGCCCCACCCGGCGACGATCGAATACACCACCGATAGACCAAGTCCGGTGCCGCGGCCGGCGAGCTTGGTGGTGAAGAACGGCTCGAAGATGCGCGACAGCGTGTAGGCGTCCATGCCGCACCCCGCATCGGTGACGGTGAGCTTGAGCCAGCGCCCTGGATTGAGCGTCAATAGCGCCGCCGTAGCCTGATCGAGGTCGGCAGCGGTGAGCGTAAGAGTCACTTCGCCTTCACCATCCATGGCGTCGGCCGCATTGGTCACAAGGTTCAGAACCACCTGTGAAACCTGGGTGGGATTGACCACCGCCTGGGCCCCGCCGCAATCCAGCACCTGCTGAAGCCTGATCCCCGGCGGCAATCCGCTGTGCAGCAAGTGAAGCGCATCGCTAACCAGATCGGCAATGGGATAGGGCGCCAGCTGCGGCGCGTCGCGCCTGGCAAAGGTCAGCACCTGGCGCACCACATCGCGTGCCTTGCGACCCGATGAGGCGATCACTTCGAAATATTTCCGGACCTTGGCTGGGTCGGTGTCGGCGATATCCTGGCCGAGATCCGAAAGCGCCAGCATAGGTTGCAATAAGTTGTTGATCTCGTGAGCGACGCCGCCCGAAAGCTGGCCGAGCGCCTCCATCTTTTGCGATTGCAGCAGCGACTCCGCGCGCTGTCGGTCGATGGTGACGTCGCGCAGGTTGAGCACGAACACGGTGGCGTCACGTCCGGGATGGTCGCGCACCGGTGCGATCTCGATCTGGGCGAGGAACTGGCCGCCGTCGCGGCGCAAGCATGTGAGTTCGAACGCGCCGCTGACCGAGGCGCGCAGGGTCTGCACCACGCGCGCCCAACCAGCACTCAATCCGCCCTCGGGGGTTAGAGTCTCGATACCGCGTTCGCTCAGGGATGAGGTGTTGTGGCCCGTCAGGCGTTCGAACTCCGCGTTGACGTAGAAGAATTCCGGCTGATCGCTGTCGGTGGTCACCACGCCGACGCCGATGGGCGACGCGTCGAGGGCCTCGTACAGGATGGTGTTGCGCCGGAGCAGGCTTTTCAGTTCCTGCTCGTGCTGCTTGGCCTCGGTGATGTCTTGGCAGGTGCCGAACGAGGCATAGGGTTCGCCCTCCGCATCGAACAGCACACGAGCATCCTTGCGCAGCCAGCGCACCGCGCCGTCCTTGCGGATGATGCGAAACTCCACGCCGCGCACGGGCCTGCCTTCGATCTGGTCGTTGTAGGCCTTGTCGTAGACCTCGTGATCGTCGGGATGGATCATCTCGCGGTAGCGTTCGGAACTCAGCGGCACGCCCCCGGGCGGCAGGCCGTGGATCGTATAGACCTGAGGGGACCAGTGGATCTTCCCCGTGTCCCAGTAGAATTTGTAGGTGCCGAGCTGGGCGATGCGGGTCGCCTCTTCCAGCCGCGCTTCGCTCTCGCGGATTTCGAACTCGGCGGTTTTCATGTCGGTGATGTCGGTCGCGGTCAGGACGCGCAGCGCAGGTTGACCCGCCGGCGCTTGACCGGTTGGCGGCTGCCCGAGGGGCACACTTTCCACCAGGTACCACATGGCGCCGAAGGGCTGGACGAACCGTACATGTTCAGCACCACGCCCGATGCGTTCGGCGCGCTCGCGGAACAGGCGGAAGGCACCATCGGCGCCGTGCCCGACGACGCTGGCCGCCGGTGCGCCCAGCAGCGCCTCTGCCCTCCGGTTGGCGGCGCAGACCTCGCCTCCCGGCCCGAATACCACCGCCGCCGACGGCAAGGCATCCAGCAGGGCTTGCGCGTCCATGGCCGAGAAGCCCTGGACGGCTTTGGCGCGGATCGGCGTGACACCGGCGCTCATGGGCGATTCCACCAAAAGATCTACTGTAGCGACTCAATACCAGTCGCCAGCCTAGCAGGTCTGAAGATAGGCACCAAATGGGCTGCCCCGCCCTTGGTATTTATTATGGAAGACGGTTTTCGGCGCTTAACGGGAGAGGCGGACCCGGAACGGCCTGATCATACGGCGCACTTCCTCGTCGGCCGTGAGCGGCCTGGCCGGGGTTTCCGGCTCCGGGAACAGCGGCTCGCCGTAGCCCAATTCGCGCTCATAGATGATGCTTTCGAGATAGTCCGCCACACCCGAAAGCTCCGCACGGCGCTTACCGTCCAGCGCCGCCGCCCGGCGGATATCCGCCGCGGCCTTCATGATCAGTACGGCTGCTTCTTCGGGTTTATTACTCACAGGCTTCTCTTAAACGGGCTCAAAATCAGGCCAAGAATAAGCCCCTCACTGGAGTCCCGTAAAATCATAGACGTTTGGGGAGGGCAAACTGTTGCGTGAACTTAGAGAAATCCCGTGTTTTTCAACTAAGGGTTTACCTGCCCGGCCAGGCCGCGACCAACAGGGGCGGCGACGGCTTCCGGTCCGAAGGCGGAGTTGGGCCCTTCCGACTCCTACTGTGCGGCCTGAAGCTGGCGATCCTCGAGGGGAAGATAGACCGCGAAGCAGGCAGGGTAGCCCTCGGCGGCGCTTTCGATAGCAACCGTCCCGCGCCAACTGCGGGCGAGGCCAAGCACCACCGACAGTCCGAGACCAGTCCCCTTGCCTTGGGGCTTGGTGGTGAAGAAGGGTTCGAAAACCTTGTCCATATGTTCGCGGGGAATGCCGGGTCCGTTGTCCGCCACCGACAGGCGGCAATAGGCGCCGGGCGCCAGGGCGAGCCGCCGCGCGGCATCGTCGTTCAGGCCGACCGCTGCGGCGCTGACCACGATGCGCCCGGCGAGGCTCCGCCGCGCCGCGCCGTGCGCGCTGTCCTCGGCGATGGCCTCGGCGGCGTTGGTGACGAGGTTGGTCAGCACCTGCACTAACCCGGTTCTATCGACCCGGGCGAACAGGTCGTCGCTGGCGC
>CANISR010000280.1 GCA_947470105.1 Fidelibacterota bacterium
CGGCAGCGGGAACTCGAACAGCGCCTTGCGGGCGACGCCGGCACTCTCTTCCTTGTAGCGGCGCACCACCTCATCGCCGTCGAGGCTGAGGTGATCGGCGTAGGCCCGCACAAAGCCGATGGCATAGGCCTGGCCCGGAAGGTCCTCGTAGCGGCCATCTTCGATGGCGACGAGATAGGTGTAGCGGATGTGCAAAACCTCGGCGACGCGCTGCAGGTCCTTGCCCAGGCGCATGCGGGTCGCGCACAGCAGCGTCCCGACGGTGCCGCCCGCCGGAACATCCGATTCAGCGGCTGCGCCGAACTTAAGATACGGCTTGCCCTCCGCTGCTCCCTCTTTTTTTCCGAACTCTCGCATGACCCCCCGGACGCGCCGGCTATTGTGGCGCGACATTAAGCTTTCGCGAAATTTATCGATATCGGACGCCTTTGGCAAACCGGCCTATAAAGCCCCGACGCCGCGGTCCAGCGCGAATGCGCGCAATCTTTCCCGCACCGACGGCTCTTCTGACCCCAGAAGGTCGAGCACAAACGGCTCGAACTCGCTGAGCACGGCCTTGCGGATGGCGTCGCGCACCGGGCCGATGCCCGACGCCGACATGGAGAGGTTGCGAAACCCGAGCGCCAGCAGCGCCAGCGCATCCAAAGGCTTCGCGGCCATTTCGCCGCAAATCGAAACTTCGACATCGCGTTCGCCGCAGTGGTCGATGATGCGCTTCAGGATCTGCAGCATTGCCGGTGACAGCGGATCATAGCGGTTGGCGAGCCGCGTGTTGCCGCGGTCGGCGGCATAGATGAATTGCAGCAGATCGTTGGTGCCGATGGAAATAAAGTCCGCCTGCTTGAGCAGGCCGTCGAGCTGCCACAGCAGCGACGGCACTTCGAGCATGGTGCCGACCTTCACCGACTTCGGCGCCTGTCCGCCCTGCGCGAGATGGCGGTCCATCTCCATGTCGAAGATGGCCTTGGCCGCCGCGAACTCGGCGATGGACGCGATCATCGGGAACATCACGCGCAGTTGGACGCCCGCGGTAGCGCGGATCAACGCGCGCAACTGCTGGCGTAACAACGAAGGCCGGTCGAGGGTGAGGCGGATGGAACGCCAACCCATGGCGGGGTTATCCTCGGGCAGGGTGGCCGAAGACGCCGCGATCTTGTCACCGCCCACATCGAGGGTGCGGAAGGTGACGGGCTTGCCCTTGGCTTCGGCGATCACCTGCCCATACAGCGCGTGTTGCGCCTTCACGTCGGGCAGCGTGCGCAGGGCGAGAAACGGCATCTCCGTCCGATAAAGACCGATTCCGGCGGCATTGGTTTCGGCGAGACCCGCGAGGTCCAGCAGGAAGCCGGCGTTGATGTGGAGCGCCACGTCCACGCCGTCCTTGGTGACGGCCGGCAGGTTCTTCACCGCCGCGTAAGCCGCCTTTTGCTGGGCGCGCGCTTCGATGGCGGCGCTGTAAAGATCGATTACCTCGTCCGAGGGACGCAGGATCACTTGTCCGGCGTTGGCGTCGAGCACGATCTGGTCGAAGGAATCGATGCGGGCGAGCGCGCCCTGGACCTGGGCCACCACGGGAATATCGAGGGCCTTGGCCATCACCGCCGCATGCATGGTTGGCGAGCCTTCCTCCATCACCAAGCCCTTGAGCTTGCGCCGGTCGTAGTCGAGCAGCTCTGTCGGACCAATGGAGCGGCACACCAGGATGGCGTTGTCGGGCAATTCGCCGCGGGTGGTGACGCCCGCCAGGATGCTCAGCAAGCGGTTGGCGAGATCATCAAGGTCCTGGAGGCGTTCACGCAGGATCGGATCATTGACCTGCATCATGCGCACGCGGGTGTCGTCGTGGACCTTCTGCACCGCGGCTTCGGCGGTCAGGCCCGAGGCGATGACCTCGGATATGCGGCTGATCCATCCGCGGTCGTCGGCGAACATGCGGTAGACTTCAAGGATGTCGCCGAAGGCCTCGGCCTCACCGCGTGAGCCGTGAATCAGCGCGTCCACTTCGGCGCGCAGGCCGTCCAGGGCGCCATGCAACCGGTGCTGCTCGGCGATGGGATCATCGCTCACCAGGCGGCCGATGCGCACATGGGGCTTGTGCATGACCGCGACGCCGACGCCGACGCCGGCGTTGAGGCTGATGCCCGACAGGCGCACGTGCAACAGCGCGTTGCCTTCGGTCTGGAACAGTTCCTCGCGCTTGACCACCTGGGCCGCGGCGATCAATTCCGCGATCACCATGGCGACGGTCTCAAGGGTCTCCACTTCCCAGTCGTTGAACGGGCGTTCGAGCTTGGTCTGCACCACCAGCACGCCGATAACGCGGCCGGCCTGAAGCATGGGCACGCCCATGAGCGAGCGGAAGAAATCTTCGCCGGTTTCCGGGCGGTACACGAACTGGGGATGGGACCAGGCGTCGGCGAGCGCCACGGCCCGCGCGTGTGCGGCGATCTCACCGACGAGACCTTCACCCACCCGCAAGCGGGTCAAGTGAACGGCTTTTTGCGACAGACCGAAGGTGGCGAACAGTTCGAGCACTTCGCCGGCGCGCATGACGTAGCAGGAACACACATCGCAACGCATGTCCTGGGCGATGAGGGCCACGACCTTGTCCAGGCGTTCCTGGACCGCGCCGATTCCCGCCATGACGTCGCGCAGGCGCGACAGCAGGCGCCGCAGATCGACGGCGCTAAATCCGGCGGTCATGGGCCCCTCCCCATGGCGCTTACCCCGTGCGGGCAGCGAGTGCTGCGCCCGCCTGGGAGATGAGTTCAGCCATGATCGCGGCCACGGGCTCCTCTCGGCTGACCATGCCGACGCTCTGGCCGGCCATCATCGAGCCGAACTCCACATCGCCTTCGATCACCGCGCGCCGCAGCGCGCCGGCCCAGAAATGCTCGATCTCAAGCTGGGCCGCCTGCAGGTCAACCTCGCCTTTGACGAATTTGTCGAGCACCCGGCGCTGAGTCTCCATGAAGATTTCGGTGCCTTGGTTGGCCAGCGCACGCACCGGAATGACCGGCAGACGTTTGTCCCATTGCACGCTCGTCACCGCTTCGCGGGCGGCGGCGCTGATGAAGGCCTGCTTGAATTTGGGGTGAGCGATACTTTCGGTGGCGCAGACAAACCGCGTTCCCATCTGCACGCCGGCCGCCCCCATTTCCAGGAACGACACGATAGCCTCGCCGCGGCCGATGCCGCCGGCGACGAACACCGGGACATCGCGAATAATCGGCAGGATTTCCTGCGCCAGCACCGAGGTGGACACCGGGCCGATATGGCCGCCGGCCTCGGAGCCCTCGATCACCAGGGCGTCTGCGCCGTTCTTGATCAGGCGCTTGGCCAGCACGACCGCGGGCGCAAAGCAGATC
>CANISR010000281.1 GCA_947470105.1 Fidelibacterota bacterium
GTGGATGTAGACATCGCGGAACGGCACATCACCCATGAAGTGCATGCCCATCATCATCATGCGGGCGACCCAGAAGAAGATGATGTCGAAGCCGGTGACGAGCACATCGCCGGGATAGTAGCGCGCCAGCTCCGGCGTCTTCTCCGGCCAGCCCAGGGTCGAGAACGGCCACAGGGCGGAGGAGAACCAGGTGTCGAGAACGTCTTCGTCGCGCCTGATGGCGACGGACTTGCCGTAATGTTTATCGGCGAGGCCTTGGGCCTCGGCTTCGTCGTAGGCCACGAACGGCGTGCCGTCCGGTCCGTACCACGCGGGAATCTGATGCCCCCACCACAGCTGGCGCGACACGCACCACGGCTGGATGTTGCGCATCCATTCAAAGAAGGTGTTCTCCCAGTTCTGCGGCACAAAGCGTGTGCGGCCGGTTTCGACCGCTTCGATGCAGGGCTTCGCGAGGGTGGCGGCGTCCGCGTACCACTGGTCGGTAAGCCAGGGTTCGATCACCACGCCGGAGCGGTCGCCGTACGGCACCTGCATGACGTTGGTCTCGATCTTCTCCAGCAAGCCCTGCGCTTCCAGTTCGGCCACCACGGCGTCCCGCACCTTGAAGCGGTCCATGCCGCGATATTTCTCGGGCGCGTTCTCGTTCAGCTTGGCGTCCTGGTCGAACAGGTTGATCATCGGCAGGCCGTGACGCTTGCCGACGCCGAAGTCGTTGAAGTCGTGGGCGGGCGTGATCTTCACAGCACCAGTGCCCTTCTCCGGGTCGGCGTAGTCGTCGGCGACGATCGGAATGCGCCGGCCGGTAATGGGCAAGATCACATGCTTGCCGACCAGATGCTTGTAGCGCTCGTCGTCCGGATGCACGGCGACGCCGGTGTCGCCCAGCATGGTCTCGGGCCGGGTGGTGCCGACGGTGATGAACACATCGGGCTGGTTCTCGACCGGATACTTGAAGAACCACATCTTGCCTTTGATCTCGCGGTTCTCGACTTCGAGATCGGAGATGGCGGTGTGCAGCTTCGGGTCCCAGTTCACCAGGCGCTTGTCACGGTAGATGAGACCCTGGCGGTGCAGTTCGACGAACACCTTGGTCACGGCCTTGGACAGGCCCGGGTCCATGGTGAAGCGCTCGCGCGCCCAATCCGGTGACGCGCCGAGACGGCGAAGCTGATGGGTGATGACGCCGCCCGATTGTTCTTTCCACGCCCAGACGCGGGCGGTGAACGCTTCGCGGCCCATGTCGCGGCGGTTGGCGCCTGACTCCGCAAGCTGGCGCTCGACCACCATCTGCGTCGCGATGCCGGCGTGGTCCGTGCCCGGTTGCCATAGGGCGTCGCGTCCGGCCATGCGATTGTAGCGGATCAGAATGTCCTGCAGCGTGAAGGTCAGCGCGTGGCCAATGTGCAAGCTGCCCGTGACGTTGGGCGGCGGCATCATGATTGTGTAGGGCCGCGCGGCCGACGTCGGATGGGCGGCAAAATCGCCGTTCTTTTCCCAACGGGCGTAGAGGGCTTCTTCGACGCTGGCGGGCGTGTAGGTTTTGTCGAGCATTTGCGGGCCTCGGGCAGGTTAAGCAAGGGGTTTACCCGCCCACCGCCAAATGCGCAACCAACACGAAAAGCCCGTCAAAAACGGGCTTTTCTAAGGATTTAGAGGGGAACGACGCCTTTCGGCGTCACATCCGGCCCGTGACGCTCCGCGTCACAGACGATCAGATCTGGTGGCGATCCGCTCGATTTCCTGCTGCACGATGCGCTCCACCATGTACGGCAGATTGCTGTCGAGCCACTGTTTGAGCAGGGGCGTGCAGATTTCGCGCACGAGCTGTTCCAGGGTGATGCCCTGGTTGCCCAACGCCACCGCCCGTTCGCGGGCGACCGCATGGGCGAGCTGAGCAATGGAGGCGCCCGAAGCCGACGCCGCGGCGTCGGACACCAGATGCTCGCCATACTCCTGCTGGCCGTAGTTCTCTTGCGGGTACGACTGGTGGGCGAAGGAAGGGGCCGGGTCGTGATGCTCGTAGAATTCCTGAGGCTGCTCCTCGACGATCATTGAGTCGGTGAGCTGCAACTCTGGCTCGGGCTCCGAGACCGGATGGAATACGGGTTCCGGCTCCGGAACGTCGTCGAAGATGGAAGCGATCGGCTCTTCCTCTTCCTCAATGGCCATTTCCATCACCGGCTCCGGAGGAGGCGGCGGCGGTGGTGGCGGAGGTGGAGGCGGCGGAGGCGGAGGCGGAGGTGGAGGCGGCGGAGGTGGGGGTGGTGGCGGAGGCGCAGCTTTAGCTGGCTCGGGCTTCGCGGCCTCACCATCGTCCTCGGACAAAATCTTACGAATGGAGGCGAGGATGTCCTCCATCGAGGGTTCTTGTTGGCCTTCAGCGCTCATATCTCTAAGGCTCCCCACCGGCGTTTTTGCCGGTCATTTGAGAGCAACATTAGATGAACTAGTTAAAGAATTCTATAACGGACGGCCACTTAGCCGTTTTTGGTCACAAGGGGGGCAGGATGCAACCTGCCCCACCGGCCAATAAGCGCAGCCCCCGAAGCTAGGGCTTTTTGCCCGGATTGACCGCGCTTTGGGGCTGGGCATCCGGTCCGATGGCCTGGAATTTGACGCTGTTGTAGTGCGAGGTCGGGTCGTAGACCGGCGCGTTCAGGGACAGATCGGCGGCATTCAGGCGGCCGGTGGACGACAGGATCTGATGGGCGGCCACCGCCTGGTCGCGCTGGGTGCGCACCAGATTGACGCGGGCGGTGAGCAGGTTTTGCTCCTGGATCAGCACGTCGAGGATGGTGGCGGAGCCCACTTCCTGCTGGCGCTGCAAACCTTCCACCGAGATTTCGCTGGCGGCGATCTGGGCCTTGAACGACTCAAGGCTCGCGGTCGCCGATTGATAGGCTTCGAACGCCACAGTGGAGGCGTTGCGGGCATCGAGGCGCGCCTGATCGGCCAGCAAACGGGCCTGGCTGGCGGTGTCTTTGGCCTGGCGCAAACGGGCCCATTCCGCGCCCTGCTGATACAGGGGAATGGTGACCTGGGCCTGGGCGATGGCCTGATCCGAGCGGTAACCGGTGACCGACGTGTCGTAACCCTTGGTCCACTGGGCGACGAAACTGGCGGACGGCAACAGATCGCCCTGCACCACGGTCACGTTCTCGGCGGCGGCCAGAGCGGTGTAATCGGCGGCCAGAAAATTGGGGTTGGCGGCGATGGCGGCCGTCACGGCGGCTTCGAGGTTGGGCGGCAAAGTGGTGGGAATGGCGGGCTGCACCAGATTTTCCGGCGCCTTTCCGACCACGTTTTCATAAGCCGAGCGGGCCTGCTGCAACTGGCCTTCCGCCAGCACGAGACCGGCGCGGGA
>CANISR010000282.1 GCA_947470105.1 Fidelibacterota bacterium
GTGACGGTCAACGCGGACGCGGAGGGCGCAGGCGCGGTGGAAACGACGTTCATCTGGGAAAAGCGCCTCGGGCCCAACAGCCAGATCGAGGTGAGCGTGCCGATCGCCGCGGCGAAAAACGGCACGCCCCAGCGCTGGCGCGCGGGGCTGGGGGACATCGCGCTTGCCGTAAAGCATAACGTCTATTTCAACGTTGACCGCGGCTCTATCGTCAGCCTGGGCGCGGAGGCGAGGCTGCCGACCGGCAGCACCAGGCGCGGCCTAGGCAGCGGCGCGACAGTGTTCGAGCCGTTTGTCGCGTACGGCCAAATCCTGCCCGACGACGCCTTTCTGCAAATGCATGCATTGGGCGAAATCCCGCTGAGCGGAGGCGGCGTGAGTGAAGTGGGCTTGCGCACGGCCATTGGAAAGACCTGGACGACGGGTGATTATGGGCGCACGTGGACACCCATTGTGGAGCTTCTGCTGACCCGGGAACTAGAGGCGGGCGCATACACGGAAGTGGACGTCGCTCCCTCGCTGCAAGTAAGCCTCAGCACTCGGCGGCATATCCTCGCCAGCCTCGGGGCGCGTATTCCAGTAAACAAGCCGGCGCTGCGAAACACCCTGCTCGGATTCTATTTTATCTGGGATTGGTACGACGGCGGCCTATTCGAGGCGTGGTAATACGTTCGACATCTCTGTCACACGCATACTGCGGGTCCGATTAAAACTCCGGAGAAGTCCATGTCACACGTCCCCGACGCCCAAAGCCCAGCGCGCGCGCCTTCCGCCGCAGGAGATTATGACGGGCTCGCCAAGCTGCTGCACTGGGGCATCGTGGCTTTGCTCGCCGTGCAGTACGCGGTGGGCTGGATTATGCCGCATATATCCGCACGCACTCCCAACGAGAGCTGGGTTTCCTGGCATCTGTCGATTGGCGTGGCGATCCTGTTCGTGATGGCTTTTCGCTTCGCATGGCGGCTAGCTCGTCCGGTGGCGCTTTTGCCGGCGGAGCCTCTCTGGCAGAATCGGGTGGCGCACGCGACGCACCTGGTCCTCTACCTCCTGGTCATTATTAACCCGGTCTTGGGTTGGGCGGCGGCGTCATACCGCGGTTGGAACGTGTTCCTGTTCGGCGCTATTCCTCTTCCGGCCCTGGCCGCCAAGGGAACGCCGTGGGCTCACACGGCCGGCGATGTTCACATCTTTCTGATTTATGTTCTGCTGGGTGTCATGGCGCTTCACGTGGCGGGCGCGCTTTATCATCATGTGTTCATGCGTGATCGCGTGCTTCTGCGCATGCTTCCGGCGAAGGCTGGGACAACCGGATGATATCCGGGCATCCGTCGCGCGCGCAGGTGTCCTGGCGCGAGCCTGACGCCCTGAAATAATTTCTCCGACGCAGCAATTTGTCGCTTTTCTTCAGCGGCGGCCGCGATAAGTTCCACCGGCAGTGATGCGGGGGGATCGTGAGCAAATCGGGGCGTCGCAGCGTCAGGGGTATAATGGTGGCTGGGCCCAGCAGGGTCGCGGCGCTCAGGGAGGCGCCGGCCCCAAACCAGGACAACCTGGGCCGTCCGAAATCCATCGCCTGTGCCGCATTCCTTGACCATTGGACGTCCATTCGCGGCAGGCAGCTTGTGCCGACCCTCTCCCGGTTTTGCGAGACCGCGGCAACGACATTTGCTCCAGCCTCATCGATCGTGGAACTCCAGGACAATCTGGTGATAGTCAGGTTTCAGGGCGCTGAACTGCTCCAGCGATGGGGCAGGGACATGACGGGCAGCGATCTTTACGACACCTTTTCGTACTACTACCGCGTCCGCGCGCTTTCCAATATCGGCAAGGTCGCCGCATATCCCTGCGGGTATTTTGGCCTCAACAGACTCGTTTTACCGGATGGCGCGAGAGTGGCTTCACACTTCATTCAGATGCCGCTTGTTTCCGGCGACGGCGCCGCCGCCTACATCGTGCACTTTGCCTCAACCGAACCCGTGGATGACCCTGCGGACGGCGGTGCGAACTACTACCGGACCCAGAGCGCGGCCTGGATCGACGTCGGCGCCGGCGTACCGCCAAAGCCACCCCATTTGCTCAACCTCATGAAGGCCGTCCGCAGATAGTGCGGCATTTTGGCCGGCCGAAGGCGCTATTCGGAAATTCGGGCGGCGCTTGACACTGAAAACAGCGCCAATGCATTATTTTACGGCCTTTTTCTATCGCGCATGGGATGCCGATCCGGGTCAACTGGCGTCGCTCGACAGCTTTGCAAATATACAAATCAAAATAGTTGGGTAATGCGGACGGCGGCGTCCTGGGCGCGCGTGGGATGATCAGCGCCTGACACGGCGGCATATCGGGCCTAGCGTTCACTCATGGAACTCCTTGCGCACGCGCGTATCGTCATGTGGGAAGGCGGCGCCCTCTGGGTGGTTGATGCCACACCCACCGCCACGCGCGATACGCGGCGCACGGACCTTCACGCCCACCACGCTATTCATGTGACCTTCGGACTTGGTGGCCGATTCCGGCTCGACACGCCTGATGCCCATGTCGGCGGGGACGCCGTGGCCGTTGCGCCGGATGTGGGGCACACATTTGAGGCGGAAGGCCTCTTCGCCATCCTTTTCGTCGAACCCGAGAGCCGGCAAGGGCGTGCCATTGCGGGGCGGCTATTCGACGGAGCGGCGTTGGCGGCAGTTTCCCCGGTCTTGTTGGGTGATTTCCGCGAACGCATTGCGGAGGCGTTTAGGGCGCCTGGCAAGAACGACGCTACCTTTGTCGACCTTGGTCGCATGATGATCGCGCACATGGCGGGCAGCGCCAGGGCCGATGTCCCCGATCTACGGGTCCGCAAGGTAATCGCCTGGGCGGGAGGGCAGTTGGACGGCCCGGTGCGGCTTTCCGACGCCGCCGCGGCGGTCAACCTCTCGGCCGGGCGGCTGCGCCACCTGTTCGTGGCGCAGACCGGCTTACCCTTCAAGACCTACGTCCTGTGGCTGCGCCTGACGCGGGCGGTCGAGCGCTTCGCAGCGGGCTCATCCTTGACCCAGGCCGCCCATGACGCCGGGTTCTCGGATTCCGCCCACCTCAGCCGGACCTTCCGGCGCATGTTCGGGGTCACCCCCGCGGCCCTGCGCATAACGTAGCCGCTGCGTTAAAGTGCCCACGGGGCGGGCAGGACTACACCTCAGTCATCGACAACCGGAAACCCAGGAGGCTCCAATGACTGACCAACGCAACGCCCAGCTCTGCACCTGCCCTTCGTCCTGCACCTGCACCAATCCGCAGTGCGCATGCGCCTGTGGCTCGGCCCCCGACACCATCGGGGCCAGCCAAGACTGCATCGCTAATGCCGACTGCAAGTGCGGCGA
>CANISR010000283.1 GCA_947470105.1 Fidelibacterota bacterium
ATCCAGCCCGCCACAGAAGTGCCGGCGAGGTTGGTATCGGCGCGTCCGGCCTGCACCGCCTGCACGGCGTCTGCGTTGCTGCCGTAAACGTCGAACTTGAATCCGTATTTTTCAGCATTCTCCCGGCACCAGGTCTCGTAGGCGGAGCCCTTGTTGACGGCGATGGTTTTACCCTTCAGGTCCGAGAGGCTCTTGAGGCCGGGCGCCGACTTCTTCTCCACAAACGTGAAGTCGGTATTCAGGAAGCCCTCGGTGAACAGCATGGCCTTGGCGCGTTCCGGCGTGGCTGTCACAACCGCCAGCAGGAAGTCGTATTTGCCGGCATTCAGGCCGGGGATCAGGCCGGAGAATTCGGTGCCCTCGATCTCCAGCTTCTTGCCCAGGCGCCGGGCCATTTCCTGGCCGATATCGATGTTGAACCCCTGCAGGCCGCCGCCCAGCTTCACCATGGCGTGGGGCGCATAGGTAGCGTCGACGCCGGTTTTAAGGACGCCCGTGCTTGCGGCCTGCGCCGCCGCCGCCAGACTTATCAGGGCGGCTGCAATCGCGCTCAGGCACAGCTTAACGTAGGACATAATAACCCTCTGCTCAGACCGCATTCTTCCCTGCATAATGCACTAAAATAAGCCCCATCCAAGACGCCGCGATGGGGGTACAGGACGGAAATACAGGGATTCATGGATATCGCCGCCGCCGACGTGCCGCCGGGCAAGATGTACAAACTGCTGGTGAGCACGGTGATGCCGCGCCCCATCGCGCTGGTTTCGACCCTGAACGCGGAGGGGGCGCCCAATGCCGCACCGTTCAGTTTCTTTAACGTGTTCAGCGACGCGCCGCCGCTGGTTGTGATCGGCATCGAGGCCCGGCGAGGCGACGGCCGGCCGCACAAGGACACTGCGCGCAATATCATCGACCGCGGGGAATTCGTGGTTAACCTCGTCAGTCAGGCCATCGCCGAGCAGATGGTGGTCTGCGCCGTGGATTTTCCGGAAGGCGTGGATGAATTCGCTGAATCCGGCTTCACGCCCCGCCCGTCTAAGCAGATCAAGGTCCCGGGGATTGCCGAAGCGCCGGTCAGCTTCGAGTGCAAGGTCTTCAATCTCCAGGCCCTGCCGCATAACCGGACACTGGTAACCGGCGAAATCGTGCACCTGCATTTCCGTGACGGCCTGGTTGACGACAACATGCACATCGATACGGCCGGGCTGGACCTGGTGGGTCGCATGCAGGGCGGCGGCTGGTATTCCACCACCCGCGACCGCTTCCAGATACCATTGATGACGGTGGACGAGTGGCGGGCGAAAAAAGACAAGCGCACGTAATCAATCGCGGAGTTCTATTCCATGGCCAAAGCAATACAGATCGACTTTGTTTCAGACGTTGTGTGCCCCTGGTGCGTGGTGGGTCTGCGGGAGCTCGAACGGGCGCTGGCGAATCTGTCCGGGGTCATTGATCCGAAGATCGAAGTTCAGCCGTTCGAACTCAATCCGGGCATGGCGCCGGAAGGCCAGAGCATGGGCGACATGTATCTCCAGAAGTTCGGGCAATCTTATGAGCAGCTCTCCGAGCGCCGGGAGGCCGTGAAGGCCCGGGCCGGCGCGGTGGGTTTCAGGATCGATATGAATGCCCAAAGCAGGATCTACAACACCCACGACGCCCACCGGCTGCTGTATTGGGCTGGTTTGGAGGGGCGTGCAGTTGCCTTGAAGCATGCTTTGTTCAAGGCGCATTTTTCGGACGGGCGCAGCATCGGCGATCATGAAGTGCTTGCTGGCCTGGCGGAGGAGGCCGGGCTCGACGGCGCCAAAGCCCGTGAGGTGCTCGCCAGCGGACAATACGATCAGGAGGTCCAGGTCGCCGAGCGGGACTGGCAGGCCGCCGGCATCAATTCCGTGCCGGCCGTGATCATCAACCGCAAACACCTGATTTCCGGCGGACAGAGCGCCGCAGTGTTTGAGCAGGCGCTGCGGGAGATAGCCGCGGCGACTTAGAGCCTACTCAGCGGGTGCGGGCTGCGCCTCTATCGGGGTAGATTTGCCGCGCCGGCGCCAGGCGCGCAGGCGCTCCAGGTACAGGTACACCACCGGCGTGGTGTAAAGGGTCAGGGTCTGGCTGACCAGCAATCCGCCCACCATGGCGTAGCCGAGAGGACGGCGCAGCTCCGAGCCGGCGCCCACCGCGAACATCAGCGGCAGTCCGCCCAGAAGCGCCGCAGCGCTGGTCATCATGATGGGCCGGAAGCGCAAGTGGCAGGCTTCGCGGATGGCCTCCAGAGGGGCGATGCCCCGCTGGCGTTGGGCGTTGACGGCGAAATCGACCATCATGATGCCGTTCTTCTTCACCAGGCCGATCAGCAGTAGCACGCCCACAAGGGCGATCACCGACAGGTCGTATTTGACGATCAGCAGGATCAACAGCGCGCCGACGCCGGCGGAGGGCAGGGTCGAGAGGATGGCGAGCGGGTAGATGTAGCTTTCGTAGAGCATGGCCAGGATCGCATAGACGGCCAGGATCGCTGCCGCCACCAGGTAGGGTTGGGTAACGAGCGAGTCTTGGAATGCTTTGGCCGTGCCCTGGAAATTGTCATTCAGGCCCGAAGGGGCCCCCAGCGCAACGCGCTGCTTCTGGATGGCTTCGACGGCATCACCCAGGGCGACGCCAGGGGCCAGGTTGAACGCGATGGTGACGGCAGGGAATTGGCCCTGGTGATTAATGGACAGCGAGCTGACTTTCTTGGTGTCCAGCTTCACGAAGGTCGAGAGCGGCACCTGCTGGCCCGACGACGGCGATTTGACGAAGATCTTGTCCAGGGTCCGCATGTCGTTCTGCAGTTCCGGCAGGACCTCCAGGATGATGCGGTAGGTATTCACCTGGGTGAAGTACTGCCCCACCTGCCGCTGGCCGAAGGCGTCATACAGCGTGTCGTCGATCAGTTGCGGGTGGATACCGTAACGCGACGCCTGATCCCGGTCGATGGTAAGGGTGGCGCTGGTCGCGCCCGCCTGCTGATCGCTGACGACGTCGCGCAACTCCGGCAGCGTCGCCATGGCCGCGACCATCTTGTCGGACCAGATGCGCAGCTCGTCCGCGTCCGCGTCCTGCAGCGTGTATTGGTATTGGGTGCGGGTCTGGCGGGCTCCGATCTGGATATCCTGTGACACAGAGAGGAAAACCCGAAGCCCGACGATTTTCGCGAACTGTGGCCGCAACCGGTTCATGACCTCTTCGACCGGCTCGCGTTCGCGGTGCGGCTTGAGCATGGCGTAGAGGCGGCCCTGGTTCACGCTATTCCCGTACGGGGCGGTCGCGCCCACGGTTAGGACCGCTGGATCGCGAGCCAG
>CANISR010000284.1 GCA_947470105.1 Fidelibacterota bacterium
CGGGCGGGGGGGGATAAATCAAGTCGCCAAAATCGGAAACCGCCGCCTTGGGATATTCTCGCCTTTTCAGCCCCTTGCCAGTTGCGGGCGGCGGCCGGGCAATATACAGACGAATAGCGGTTTTTTAGGGTTTTCGGGGTCAAAGCCCCTTCAGGCCGGACCAGGGACATATGAGCTCATCCAAAGAAAAACAGACGCCTTCTGGGCCGGTCAAAGTCAGGATCCGGCCGGCGCTGGAATCGGACATGCCCGGCGTCCAGGAAATCTATGCCCATTACGTCCGCCTGACGACCGCCTCATTCGAGGAAGATCCCCCCACGGTCGCTGAAATGACCGCCCGCTGGCAGCGGGTCCAATCCCGTGGTCTGCCCTATCTGGTCGCCGTGAAGGGCAACAAGCTGGCCGGTTACGCCTACGCGGCGCCCTTCCGCGAGCGCTCCGGCTATCGCTACACCATCGAGGATTCGATCTACGTGTCCGAGGACTTCGTCGGGCGCAACGTCGGCCATGCGCTCCTGAGCGAGCTGATCGAGCGCTGCACCGCGCTCGGCTTCCGCCAGATGGTGGCGGTGATCGGCGACAGCACCAACGCCGCTTCCCTCGCTATCCACAGCCGCCACGGATTTTTCGTCGTCGGAGCGCTAAGCTCCACCTGCTTCAAGTTTGGCCGTTGGGTGGACGCGGTCCTGATGCAACGCATCCTGGGCGACGGCGACACCACCATCCCGCCGGGGCAGCCCGGCCGGCGTAAACGGGTGGGCAAGAAATAAAAAAACGGGCCTCTCTTAGAGAGGCCCGTTTTTTTTCCGTCCTACGCGGTGACCTAGTTCAACTTGACCTTTTCCGCGACCAGCGCGGTCAGATCCATGAACAGGGTCGCGCGGTTGTTGCCGCAGCTCCGGGCTACAGCACCCAGCAGTTGCGGCTTCACCGTGATCGGGATTTCCATGTCGGCCTGGGCAACGTTCTTATAGCCCTGGATGAACCCGAAGCCCCACAACTCAGCGAGGTCGGCTTGCGCGGCTTTATTGGAGGCGCCGCCCTTGGCATCGACGTAATCGCCGCAGGTGAACTTGCTCGGGTTGAAATCGGCAGTCACGGTCTGCGGCACTTTGTGCGGCTCGATCACCAGCGCCTTCATGGCCACAACCAGGATGGACGCCTGCGGGCTATCACGGCAACGCTGCAACATCAGATCGCCGAGCTTCGCCGCTTCGGCGGCGTCGTCGGTCATCTCAAGCGCCCCACCGGCCTTGTAGTAGCCGGCCACGTAGCCCAGCATCCAGATGCGCGAAATTTCGGACTGCATCCGTCCTGACGAATTCTCGCCGAGACCGTTGGTGTATTCGAGGCAGGTCACTTTGCTCGGCGTGAACTCGCCGGCGGCGGCCGGCGCCGCGGCGTTGGCGCTCACGGCGGCAACCATCAGGCCAAGGCCGGCGGCCAAGCCGGCGATCGATTTCAGTATGCTCATGTCACTCCCCTGTTAATCCCATGCCCCCATGGGCCCCAGCATTTTCGCCAGAAAATGCGACCCACTAAAAATGAGTATCGCAACGGTGACATGCCCGCGAAAGCCCGTCAATCCGCAGGTGCGGGCAAAAACGGACCTACAATCAAAGCGTTATAAAGAAAGCGTGCGGTGATTAGGGGCCGGTCGGAACCGCGGCGTCGTCGATAATCAACTGGGCGGTCGTGCGCCCCTGCCAGGTGTTCGCGCGGATGCAGCCGGCGAAATGCAAACGGCTGCCGACCGACCGCAGCAGAGTGAGGCCAAGTTCGGAATCCACACTGTTGAACGCAATGGCCTTGAGCCGTCCACCACCGCGCCCGGTGAGGATGCAGCTCACATGCCCCTGCCCGACCACATCGACCTTCACGACCTCGGCGTCCACTACGGCGAAGCGCGGCTCTTCGTTGCCGGCGCCGAAGGGCGCCACGCATTCAAGCTCCTCGATCATGCGCGTGGTGACGGCCGACACCGCGACCGCTCCATCGAGTGAAAGGCGCGGCAGCATCGGCTCGCCGGATCGCTGCTCGCGCACGGCTTTCTGCATGAAGGCGCAAAACGCCTCCAGCATTTCCTCGGCCACGGTGAAGCCTGCCGCCATGGCGTGACCGCCGCCGTTGATGAGCAGGCCGGCTTCGCGCGCGGCGATGACCGCCCGGCCCAGATCGATGCCTGCGATGGAGCGGCCCGAGCCCTTGGACATACCGGCTTCCAGCGCGATCACGCAGGCGGGCCGGTCGTAGCGTTCCTTGAGACGGCCGGCGACGATGCCGATGACACCGGGGTGCCAATCCGCGCCGATGGCAAAGACAATGGGATCATCGGGGTCGGCCTTGGTTTCCACCTGCTCGATGGCGTCGCGAAGGACAGCGGCTTCAATTTCCTTGCGCGCCGCATTGAATTCGTCGAGGCGCAGCGCCAGCGCCGCGGCTTCGTCGGGATCTTCGGTCGACAGCAGCCGCGTGCCCAGATCCGCCTGGCCGACGCGCCCACCCGCATTGACGCGCGGGCCCAGCAGGAAACCGAGATGAAAGGCGCTGGGCTTGGAATCGATGCGGGCGACCTTACTCAAGGCGCCCAGGCCCACATTGCCGCCGCGGGCGAGCACATAGAGACCTTGCACCACGAAAGCCCGGTTGAGGCCGCTGAGGGGCACCACGTCGCAGACAGTGCCGAGCGCCACCAGGTCCAGCCATTGACGAAGATCAGGCTCGGCAACCTTGTCGCCGTACCAGCCGCCATCCCGGAGCGCGCGATTGACCGCAACCACCACCAGGAACGCCACACCGACCGCCGCCAGGTGCCCTTGGTGACTGGTGCAATCGAGGCGGTTCGGATTGACGACCGCGACGGCCACGGGCAGCGTCGCGTCGGCTTTGTGGTGATCGACCACGATGACGTCGAGCCCGATGCCACGCACGGCCTCCAGGGGCGCGAACGATGTGATGCCGCAGTCGACGGTGATGACGAGTTTAACACCTTCACCGTGCAGCTTACGCAGAGCAGGCTCGTTGGGGCCGTAGCCCTCGGCGCGGCGATCCGGAATGTAGGTGACGACATCGGCGCCCACTGCGCGGAAGAACCGCATGAGCAGCGCCGACGAGGTGGCGCCATCGACGTCATAGTCTCCGAATATGGCGATCCGTTCGCCCGCCCGGATGGCGGCGACAATGCGCGTCACCGCCCCGTCCATGCCCGCGAAAGCGCGGGGGTCCGGCATCAGGGATTTCAGGGTCGGGTGCAGGAACAGTTCGGCGCCGTCCGCGCCCACGCCACGGGACGAGAGCAC
>CANISR010000285.1 GCA_947470105.1 Fidelibacterota bacterium
AGGGGATGATGTAAGGCTTCTTGCCCTTCCCACGAAGGTCGTTGGCCAGGGCTTCCATCTCGGTGGTCATATTCGCGGTGCTGCCATGGCGGTGAATGATGGCGCCGTGGAGTTGGTCCAGAATCACATTGCCGCTGCGGGTGTATTCCTTGGTGGTGAACCCCGTGCGATCCTGCAGCAGCAAATGGCAGCCGAGGCCAAGTTTCGCCGCCGCCGCCGCCGTCTGACGGGCATGGTTCGACTGGGTGGCGCCCTGGCTGATGATGGTGTCGGCGCCTAGCGTCGCGGCCTCCCCCAGGAGGAATTCGAGCTTGCGGGTCTTGTTGCCGCCGGTGGCCAGCCCGGTGCAGTCATCGCGCTTGACCCAGAGGCGCGGCCCGCCGAGGTGCTTGGACAGCCGCTCCATGGGCTCAAGCGGGGTTGGCAGATGGGCGAAACGATCCCGCGGAAAACGCGCAAAATGCATAGCGAAAGCCCCCAAAGCCCCAGTGATTCGGATGTGGTCGGTTCCTATTTTAAGGGGCCTCGGGGGCCTATTGAAAGGGCAACCGGGAATCGGTGACACTTCCCGTCAGGGATTAACTTGGGAGGATGCCATGAACCGCCGTTTTCTGAGCGTTGCCGTATGCGCCTGCCTTGCTGTCACCGCGGCTCGCGCGGCGGAATCCAGCCACAGTGTCAGTCAGGCGCAGTTCGACAAGTGGAAGAAGGAGCTTTCCAATTGGGGACGCTGGGGTAAGGACGACGAGAAAGGCACGCTCAACCTGATTACGCCGGAAAAGCGCAAGGCGGCGGCCGCCCTGGTGAAAGACGGCGTTTCGGTCTCCCTGGCCCGCGACGCGGATACGGAGAAGTCCATCGACAACAGCCAGCCCTACGAACACGCCATGAACGGGGTCAACCCCGCGGCATCATCCGACCGGTTTTCGGTGAGTTTCCACGGTTATGCCCATACGCATCTCGATGCGCTGGGCCACCACTTCCTGGACGGCCGGCTCTACAACGGGTTCACGGCCAAGGAATGGGTGACCGTTGAAGGCGGCGCCAAGAAAGGCGCGATCACCCAGACCGCCAATGGCATCGTCACCCGCGGCGTACTGGTGGACATCCCCCGGCTTAAAGGCGTCGAATACCTGGAGCCGGGGACCGCGATCTATGTGGAGGACCTGGAAGCCTGGGAAAAGATGGCGGGCATCAAGATCCAGCCCGGCGATGCTGTGTTCATCCGGACCGGACGCTGGACGCGCCGGGCCAAGACCGGCCCATGGGATATCGGCAAGCAGTCGGCCGGCCTCGACGCCTCGGTGCTGCCCTGGATCAAGAGCCGCGACATCGCCATCATGGGCAGCGAGTCAGCGGTGAGCGTAACGCCGATCCCCACCGCCACCCCGATCACCAATCCCGACGATTACCTGCCGGTGCACAATTTTGTGCTGGTGGCACTGGGCATGCAGCTGCTCGACAACTGCGACCTCGACGCGTTGGCCGCGGCCGCGGCGGAACGCAAGCGCTGGGAGTTCCTGCTCACCGCCTCGCCGTTGCGGATCAAGAATGGGACAGGGTCACCCATCAACCCGATCGCCACGTTCTAACCCAGAGCGCCCGATCCTACGGCGGCGTGAGGGCGCAGGCGGTAGTCATGTCGGTGATGACTGCCGCTTGTTGGTTGTCCACCAGGTGCTGAAGGAAGCCGTTGAAGCCGCCTTCCGCCTTGATGGTGTAGTGGAACATGCCGTCAGCCGGCGCCTGACCAAGCCCTGCTTCAATGGCGGAGACAGCCACCGTCGATTGACCGTTGCCCGGAACCGCAGGCGTTACGTAGGTGCCGAGCTTGGTTCCGGTGCGGGCATCGTAGATACCAAGCGTGACTGCGGCCGCGGTGGACGCGGTATTGTTGATGACGACCGAACTCGGGAAGCCCGAGATCCTGCTGGTGTGAACTCCTGAAAGCGACGCCGACGTCGCCGTAATGCCCGACCCGCAGGTGCTGAGGTTGGTGAGCGTGCCGTCCGTGGGGCGGAATAGGACATTCTGGAAGTACCCGGCGAAGGTCGACGTCACCGAACCCGTAAAATAGGGATTGCTGGTGCTGCCGCTGAAAGAGTCCGCGATAACGCCAATCCCGAATTGCTGTTCCGAACCCGGCGCAATGCTGGGGCTGGTCCAGGTCCCGACATTCACGCCGGTCATTTGATTCGCCACAGTGACGCTCACGGTGCCCGCCGTTGCGCTGGAGTTATAGAACCGGAGATATGACTGCGAGCTGGCGCTGGGCACGAAGATCGCGCCCACGCGCATCGGCGTAGCAGCTGTGCCGGTGCTGCCGTTGAAATTGCAGGCCGTGGTCATGTCCGTGATAACGCCGAGTTTGGTGTTGTTCACGAGATGCTGAAGGAAGCCGGTGAACCCGCCCTCAAGCTTGAGAACGTAGTGATAGGCGCCCGCCGGAGGCGTGAGTTTTGCTTCTTTCTCGATATAGGCCATCGTCACAACCGTCACACCATTGGCGGTCGTGGGGCCCACCAGCGGCTCGGTGAAGAGGCGGCTCTGTGTGTTGTCGAGCACGTAGGTTGTGAGCTTGCGCCCGTCACGGGCATCGTAGATTCCGAACGTGGCAGCCTGGTCCGCCGTACCCGTATTTTTCACGGCGATAGAACTGGGGAATCCAGTGCCCAGCAGCGACGAGTGGACGCCCGACAATACCTGCGCCTCGGCGTTTACGCCGGAGCTGCAGGTCGAAAGGTTGGTCAGCGTGCCGTCGGCCGGACGGTACAGCACATGCTGGAAGTTGCCGGTTATCGGCGTATCCAGCGTCATGGTGTACTGCGGATTATTGGCCGAGTTGATGCCGATGGCGGCCTCGATGGTGCTGATGTTGTATTGGAGTTCAGTATTCGGACCGATGACCGGTGAGGTCCAGGTTCCAAGTGTCTGGCCGCCGACGCTGCGCACCGTCACGGTCACCGAGCCCGCCAAGGTCCCCGTATTGAGAAACCTCAGGAACGACTGGGAGGTCGACTGAGATGTCGAATACACGGAGCCGGTGCGCACCGGGAAGAAATTCGCCGTGCTGAAACTGAGGGCGGCATGGGCATAGTCCCAGGTCGCAACAGTTGTCGCGGGACGGAGCGCGAACCAGGCCCGATCGGAGGCCAGGGCCCATTGAGAGATCGCGCGCGCGCCGGCCTGAAACCCTAGGCCGCGGACAACGGTTGAATATTCAGGTATCGGCGTTTCCGTGATCG
>CANISR010000286.1 GCA_947470105.1 Fidelibacterota bacterium
CCGCGCCCGCAGAAGGTACGGCGGGTCAGGCGGTCGCGTTCGACCCCTCGACCCTCAGCAAGTCTGAGATCGAAGTCCTCCAGCGCCTGGCCGAACGCCGCGGCACCGTGGAAAAGCGCGAGCGCGAAGTCGAAGCCAAGGACGGCCTGCTTAAGGCTGCAGAATCCCGCATCGACGGCAAGATCGCCCAGCTCCAGGACCTGGAAAAGAACATCAAAGGCCTGCTGTCGCAGTACGACGGCCAGAAGCAGCAGGAACTGGACCAGCTCGTGCGCATCTACAGCGCCATGAAGCCCAAGGAAGCCGCCGGGATCTTCGAGACCCTGGAGATGCCGATCCTGCTCTCCCTGGTGCAGAAGATGAAGGAAACCAAGGTCGCCCCGATCATGGCCCTGATGACCCCGGCCAAGGCGACTGCCCTGACCGAGGCCATCACCTCGCGCAAGCAACTGTCGGCTGCGCCTTAAGGTCGACGTCTAAGCCCCGGAATCCGCCTGATTTAAGGCGTTTCCTTAAGGCCTCGTTCACCCTTTCCCACTAGTTTTGCAAAACCACCATGGGCGGACTCTGCCCAATCGGATGCACGGTTTGATGAACCACGGCGTTGCCACGGCTGGGGGACTTTCCATAACGGCGCTTGCGCCGTTTTCGCGCGTGCAGAATCCCGAGCACAGCTTCGAAGCCAGCCGCGACCGCATCCTGATCACACTGCTAGCACTCGATCTCATGTTGATGGCGTTCTTCGTCGTTATGAACTCCGTCGCGACCGTTGATGCGCAGCGCACCGCCAAAGCCGCCGCCGGCATGACCGCGGTTGAAGGTGCGGCGCCGGCTGCTACACCGGTGAGCGCAGCCACCCTTGCGCCGGGGCCCGGCACTACCGCGCGTGTAGCCGCCAGCGCTGAATTGCGCGCGGCCGTCGCCGATGTGTTTGCGAACTTCCTACCCGCCGGGTCAGAACCTGTCGCCGCGGCCGATGACGGCCGCATCGATGTGGACATGCCGCCGGTGAGCGGCGACGACCTCCCCGAAGCCGTGCGCGCGGGCCTCGCCCAGGTCATGGAAAACCCGCCGCCGGGATATCGCACTGAACTCGTGATCCGCGCATCACGCGATACCGCGCCTGCGCGTCTCGCGCACATGGCCCAAGGTCTCGTCGATCGCGGCGTTACTGCAAACGCGCTGTCGGTCGGCACGCTGACACAGGGTTCATCGGCAGCAGGTTCATCGGCAGCAGGTTCATCGGCAGCAGGTTCATCCGCTGCGGTACGCTTTACCTTCCTGCTGCTGGAGCCGGGCGAAGAGTCGCGCGCGGCTCATGCGGATGCGGGGAAGGTGCGGCCATGAGCGCGCTCCTGCTCCACCCCACGTTGTCACCGCGCGGCACTGGCATTTACGGCCTGCCTTCGAGTGTGGGTCCAGTGTTACAGCGCGCTCCGCAAGGCGTGAATCAGGCCACCCGCCCGTGGCTGATCACCATCGTCGATCTGGTGACGCTGCTGCTCAGCTTCTTCGTGCTGCTGTTCTCCATGTCGAACGTGGAGCCGGCGCGATTCAGCGAGGTGGCGCAGTCCTATGGCGACGCTTTTGCCGCTGCCCCCGATGACGCGGCGGGCCGGCGACTGCCCAAGATTACAGCCGCCGCCGGCGACGATCTCGGCTACCTGCAGGCGGTATTGAAGGCGGCTTTCGCCTCAAGTCCCGCACTCAAGGACATAGAGTTCCGCCTCACGCCCCAATATCTTATGCTGACGCTGCCGGTTACCGATCTTTTCATCCCCGGCGCCGGTGGTTTTGCGGAAAGCGCGCAGACCCCCGTGTTCGATTTGAGCGGCGTTTTGAGCAACCTGAAGAACCGCATTGCCGTAGTTGGAACGGCCCCCATGAACAGCGACAGCGGTGAAGCCGCCTGGACGCTGGCGGTGGCGCGCGCCAAGAGCATGGCGGACGCCCTGGCTGCCGCCGGCTACGCCCAGCCGGTGACCGTGTTGGGACACGGCGCCGACGGCACCGACGTCGCCGCAGCAATCGGTCGCGTTGAAATCGTGGTCATGCCCGAGCAGGCCACGCCATGATGAAGACGTTCATCAAAACCATTTCGCTTGCCGCAGCCCTGGCCGTCGCGGCGCCGGCCTTCGCCGACGACATGCGTTCGGCGCAGCGCGAGGGCTACGGCCGCATCGTGTTCGACTGGACACAGCCGGTGCGCTACGCCGCCGATGTGGTGGGCGGCACCCTCATCGTGCAATTCGAGCGCCCCATCACCGGCAATATCGCGACGCTGACGCAATCGCTGGCCGCCTATGTGAACGGCGGGCGCCTGTCCGCTGACCGCAAGACCGCGTCCTTCCCGCTCAAGCCCAACGTCACCATGCGCACCTTCACCGTCGGACAGGCGGTTGTGGTGGATCTGGTTACCGCACTGACGCCGCAGCAGGCCGCCGCCGCCCGCGCGCAATCGACCCCGCCGCTGACGCCCACTTCGCTGAATCCGCAGGCGCCGACGCCTTCGACCGCGGGATCGGCAGCACCTGTAGTCGGCACCGGGCGCGCCGTGACATTGCGCACCGGCGATCATGGAGATTATTTCCGTCTCGCCCTGGATTGGCCCGACCGCAGCACCTACCGCGTCGAACGCCGCGGCGACCGCGTCGCCATCACATTCGATAGCCCGGCGTCGATCAACGTGGCGCAGCTCAACGCCCGCTTGCCGGCCGCCAACCGTCCGGCGGCGGCGCTGATCGAGAACGGCAAGCTCGTCCTGACCATTCCGCAAGGCGCGCAGTTCGCAGTGCGCGACTTCGCCACCGGCAACACCATCGCCATCGACCTGACCCGCTCACCAGTTGTTCCTGGCGCAGCCCCCAACCCGACCCCGCCGCAAGCAAGCACGACGCCTCCGCCGCCCGCAGCCAAAGCGCCGCCGGCGCCGCCGCGCCAGCCGACCGGGTCCGCTGCGGCCGCCGCAGCACTTACCGGCAACGGCGCCGAACGCAATCAGGTTGACGCCACCGGCCGCCGCATCACCCGCGCCGCAGAAGGCCGGGTCGATCCGCTCACGGCGCGCCCGGCCGAACTCAGCATCACGTTGCCTTGGGATGAACCTGCCGCCGCCGCCGTGTTCCGCCGCGCCGGAGACAGCGGGTCACGGCGTTGCCTTCGACCGGAAAGCATTGGAAAAGACGCGCGCGGGAGGAACACCATGACCGACACGACACCATTCGATC
>CANISR010000287.1 GCA_947470105.1 Fidelibacterota bacterium
AAACCAGATCAGGCGGTCTCATAAACAAAAGGCCCAGCGGCGTAAACCGCTGGGCCTCTTGCGTCGAGAAGCGAATGAACTACTTCGCTGCCGGCTCAGCGGGAGCGCGGAAGGGCATATGGCAGCCGCCACAACCCTCGCCCAACTCCTTGGCGCCGGCCTTGATGGCATCGAGGTTTCCGGCAGCTGCGATGGTCGCAAATTTGCCCGACGCGGCGACGAACTTGTCGCTCGCAGCTTTGAACTCCGCCGGTTTGGCCCAGATGTCGGCCTTGGCCCGGGTCTTGACGCCGGCTTCCTCGCCGGTGCCCTTCGGGAACCACATTCCTACGTCCTTGCCGCTGTCGGCGATTTTCTTGGCGGCGCCGGCGATGGCCTTCACATCGGGCGCATCGGTCTTGAGCGTGTCGTTGATGATCTTGAAGTCAGCGCCGATCGCTTTCATCTTTTCCTGGCGCGCCTTGATGATGTCCGCCTGCTGCGCCATTGCCACACCGGCCCCGCCCACGAGTACAGCGCCAACAAGCAGCACCACAGCCTTACGCATAAAACGCATTTGGATCTCTCCCCGATTGAATGTGCGAAATGCTCCCGAAACACGGGCATTATCAGGGGCCGGCGGGGTTTAGAGAAGGCGGTATCTGGTGAGTCGAATGATACCGATTCGCAACTGCCTGTGGCGCCCGCGCTGCTAGTGTGATTCGCGCGGGACTGCGGCACCGCTGCCGCCCACGAGGAAGTCGAGATCTGCCCCCTTCTCCGCTTGCAGGACGTGGTCGACATAGAGCTTGGCGTAGCCCCGGGTCGGCATCGGCGGCGGCACCCAGGCCTTGCGGCGCATTTCCAACGTTGCGTCGTCCACTTCGAGAACGAGCCGGCGAGCCGCCACGTCGAGTTCGATCATGTCGCCGTTCTGCACCAAAGCGAGCACGCCGCCGGCAGCGGCTTCCGGTGAGACATGCAGCACCACGGTTCCGTAGGCCGTGCCGCTCATGCGCGCATCCGAGACACGCACCATGTCTTTGATGCCCTTGCGCAGCACTTTGGGCGGCAGCGGCATGTTGCCGACTTCCGCCATGCCGGGATAGCCCTTGGGGCCGCAGTTCTTGAGCACCATCACGCAGGTCTCATCCACATCCAGCGCCTCGTCGTTGATGCGGTGGTGGAAATCCTCGATGTTCTCGAACACCACGGCGCGGCCGCGATGCTTGAACAGATGCGGGCTTCCCGCCGATGGCTTGATCACGGCGCCGTTGGGCGCAAGATTGCCTTGCAGGACCGCTATGCCCGCCTCGGCTTTGAACGGCGCGTCGTAGGTGTGGATGACGTCGCGGTTCCAGCACGGCGCGCCCTCGATATTTTCTCCGAGTGTGCGCCCGTTGACGGTGAGCGCATCCATGTTGAGCAGCTTCTTGTCCGCCAGCTCCTTCAATACCGCGGGCAAGCCGCCGGCATAGTAGAAGTCCTCCATCAGGTGCTTGCCGGACGGCTGCAGGTTCACCAGGCAGGAGACCTGGGACCCCAGGTCGTCCCAATCCTTCAACGACAATTCCACGCCGATGCGCGCGGCCAGCGCCAGCAGATGAACGACAGCATTGGTAGAGCCGCCGATGGCGGCGTTGGCGCGGATCGCGTTCTCGAACGCCTTGCGCGTGAGGATCTGCGACATCTTCAGATCGGATTTCACCATCTCGACGATGCGCCGGCCGGTGAGCTGCGCCTGGGTGTAGCGGCGCGCATCCACCGCCGGGATTGCCGCGTTGCCCGGCAGGCCCATGCCGAGCGCCTCGACCATACAAGCCATAGTGCTGGCCGTGCCCATGGTCATGCAGTGACCCTTGGAGCGGTTCATGCAGCTTTCCGCGGCGAGGAATTCCGCGGTCGTCATCTTGCCGGCGCGGGTGTCTTCCGACATCTGCCACACGCCCGTGCCCGAGCCCAAAGTCTTGTCCTGGAAGCGGCCGTTGAGCATGGGTCCGCCCGAGAGGCCGATAGTGGGCAGGTCACAGGACGCAGCCCCCATCAGCAAGGACGGCGTGGTCTTGTCGCAGCCCATCAGCAGCACGACCCCGTCGATGGGATTGGCGCGGATGGATTCCTCGACGTCCATACTGGCGAGGTTGCGGAACAGCATGGACGTTGGACGCAGGAGCGTCTCGCCCAAGGACATGACCGGAAACTCCGCCGGAAAGCCGCCCGCCTCCCACACGCCGCGCTTCACCCAATCCGCCAACTCGCGGAAGTGGCCGTTGCAGGGCGTCAGCTCGGACCATGTATTGCAGATGCCGATGACGGGCCGGCCATCGAACAGGTCGTGGGGATAACCCTGGTTTTTCATCCAGCTGCGGCCGATGAATCCCTGAATATCATTGGCGCCGAACCAAGCCTGGCTGCGGAGTTTTTTCTTTTCGGTCACGGGGATCTCTTTATGCGGGCGGACGACGGACACACGGTTGCGCGGCACACCCCAAAAAGCAAGTGGCGGGCTTACCTTGGGCGCCCGCCGGCCTTGGCTTTGCGCCATTTGCGAAAGCGCATGGCTTTCAGATTCTTGCGCGTCCATGCGGTGCGAGCCAATGGGGGCAGCGACAAGGCCGGCCGCCGCAGCCCCTTCACGTTGCCCGCCAGCACGATGGCGTTGCGCTCGGCCCCGGGGCCATCCAACAGGCGCACCGGCCACCCTCCGGCGGCGAAACCCTCGGCCATACGATCGGCAGTGGGATCGATTTTCTTGTGAAGGCAGATATTGATCAGCACAAGCCCGTCGTCACGCAGGCATCGCCGGGCGGCGTCCGAAAGTACGTTCCCCTTCATGTGGGTCGGCATGTACTCGCCTATGAAGGCGTCGATGATCAGGATGTCGAAGCGCCGCCGGGTCGACCGCAGAAACGCCAAACCGTCTCCCACATGGCAGGTGACCTCCGGCGGCAGGCCGAAGTAGCGCTTGGCGAGGCGAACTGAAACCTTGTCTATATCGACGATGGTTACATCGCGTCCGGCGCGCGCGAGCATGGTGCCGAGCGTCCCGCCGCCGCAACCAATCATGAGAATTTTTGGGGCCGGGCGCTGCAAGGCCAGGCCATAGAGCGCATGGATGTAGGCATCCAGGCTGACGCTGTCTCGGTCCACGGTGCTCTGGTTGCCGCCCTTCTGCTCATAGGTCAGCGTACCGAGGCTCTTACTGGAGCGAAGCGTAATGACACCGAATTTCGAAGGGTGCCTG
>CANISR010000288.1 GCA_947470105.1 Fidelibacterota bacterium
ATCGCGGGATGGAGCAGCCTGGTAGCTCGTCAGGCTCATAACCTGAAGGTCGTAGGTTCAAATCCTACTCCCGCAACCATCTTTAATTGCTCGGCAAGCCCGGCACCGGAAACGGTGCCGGGTTTTGCTTTTCTGGCGCCATCGCAAAGCTCAAGAATGGCCGCCAATTGGCCTTTGATTTCGATTTCAAGCTGGCCTTTGGCGGGCGTCAGTACGATCTGGTCAATGAGGCCGCGGATCAGTTCAAACGCCTCTTCACGGTCCTTGGGATATTGAAGCGCGGCCTGGAGCTGCGAGACCTTGCGCCGGTACAGCTCCGCCAAATTGGGATGGAGCAGGGGTTGGGGCGCCTTCGCCTTAGCTTTTGCGGCTTCAAGCTGCGTACGCCGAGCTTCCAGTGCCCGGAGTTCGTCCTTCAGGGCGCGGATCGGGGCGTCGTCGTCGGTAATCATCTCCACGATCTTGTGGATCCGCCGCTCGACCTTTTCAAGGTCAGCCTTCTGCGCAATGAGTTCGGCATTGTCGTCCATGCGCAGGCGATTGACCTCGCGGTGGAACTCCTCGCAGAAGACCTTGAACAAGTCGGGGTCCATTAATCGATTGCTGAGGCCGTCGAGGACGGCCGCCTCCAGGTTGCCAATCCGAATATGAAGGTTATTGGTGCAAGTCCCACGATCGCGGGCAGCTGCGCAGCCAAAAAGGCGGGCATTGATCTTTACATAGCTTGCCCCGCAGACACCGCATTTTGCCAATCCCGAGAGCAGGAACCGCGGTCGCCGCCGCTCCCAGAACGGCTTATCGGTTCCCGTATCCAGGTCCGGCCTCGTGTCGCGTTTGACTGTCGACTGCCGTGCTTTGACCCGGTCCCAAAGTTCCTGAGGAACGATCCGGAGTTCAGGGATGTCATGAACGACCCACTGCGAAATATCGTTGAGCTTCGATACACGGCGGCCGGTATCTGGATCCTTAATGTACCTGAGCCGGTTCCAAACGAGTTTGCCGACGTAGAGCTCGTTATTGAGCACCCCTGTGCCGCGAGCCGCATTGCCGTTAATCGTAGACGGGCCCCACTCGCCGGCGGCCGGACCCCGAACCCCTTTAGCGTTCAGCTCGATGGCAATCTGCCGCGGAGATTTGCCTGCCGCATAGGAGGTAAAGATGCTCCGGACGATCGATGCCTCTGCCGGGTTGATCTTGCGTCCACCGCGAACAGGATCGCCGCGAGCATCAAGCTCCTTTACGACGTCATAGCCGAAGCACAACCCTCCGCCTGAACGCCCTTCCTCGACACGACCGCGAAGACCCCGGTGAGTCTTGGCGGCGAGGTCCTTGAGAAAAAGGGCATTCATCGTGCCTTTCAGGCCGACGTGAAGTTCCGTGATCTCGCCCTCGGCGATAGTGATCAGCTTGACGCCGGCAAACGTCAACTGCTTGAAGAAGCCGGCGACGTGCTCCTGGTCGCGGCTGACACGGTCGAGCGCCTCGGCCACGACAACATCGACACGACCCGAACGAACGTCCTGTAATAGTTTCTGATATCCCGGGCGCAGCGCCTGCGAGCCGCTAATGGCCCTATCAGAATACGTGGCGGCGACCGACCAACCTTCGCGGGTCAGGCGCACTTTGCAAAGACGCACTTGGTCTTCGATCGAAGCTTCGCGCTGATTTTCAGAACTGTAACGGGCATAAATAGCGGCGCGCATGGGGACCTCAGCGGACAGAGGACTTGATGGAGGATAACACGGTATTGAGGGTGCGGCTGGCCTCGAGCTGCTGCGCCCGGACGTAATGGCGTTCAGTCGTGGAGAAGTGCTGGTGGCCGAGAAGGGGTGCCGCGGCGCGAGCGGCCGCGATCGAGATCAACGACAGGCTTGTCGCTGCGCAATCCCGGAACAGGTGCGGGTTGATAGGGGCACCCAGCAGCCGATTGGTTCCACGGGTGAAGCAGAAATAGACATCGCGCCGCGAAATACCGGCTTTCCCCCAGGCGACCCACAGGTCATTGGACGGTTCCGCGTTCCCCATGAGGGGGGGACGGATATCCCGGAGGTAAGTCTCAAGATATGGAACAAGGCATTCAATCACCTCAAACTCCAGCGGCTGGCCATTTTTGACATCTTCGCCGGGAATCGCGATCAACCAGCCTGTCCCGTTCCGCAGGAAATCGCGCCCGATTTTGAGAGCAGCGAAGTTCTTAAGCCGCAGCGGGCGCGCCGCCATGAGGGCGATCATCAAGGTGTTGCGGTACGCACACAGCCGATTGCGCCCGCCCGGCGGTAGGGTCAGAAGGCGGTCCAATTCAGCGATAGTGGCGGCGAAGATCTCCTCGGATGGCAGGATGCGCGAGTGCTTATCCGTCACCGGTTTGGCCGACCGGTTGAGGGCGTTGCAGATGTCGGCAAGCCAGCGCCAGTTTGAGTTCGGCGCCATGGCTTTGATGGTGACCTTCAATGCGACGAGCAGCGTTACCACGGTCCGGGGCGCGACGATGGCCTGGAGATGACGGACATAATCCTTAACGGTCTCCGGCTGGACTAGGCCCTCGGGCGCCTCATTACCAACCAGGCGACCGGCCTGCCGCAGGTAACCCAGCCATCTGCCGTACTGGTTGATGTTGGTCTTGCGGGTCGCCACGGCCCAGTGTGCGGCCGGGCCGCGCCCGTCAAATACGTCTCCATCGGCAATTGCCGCATTCCAGGCGGCCTGATGGCCTGCCGGCCATTCCTCGAATACTAGTCCGATCCGCCCCCGGCCTTGCCCGCCAGCCATCTGCCTAATCCTTCTTCAAAGTGGGGTCTGCGCGGGTGGCCGTGAGCAGCTTGTCGATATGGCGGGCCGACGCGCGGGTTTCGGTGCCGAGGTAATGCGCCATGGTCATATCGAGACGGGCGTGCCCCAGGTGCTTGGAGATCACCGGGTACAAGGCAGGATCGCGCTCCACGACGATCTTGGCGATGGCGTGCCGGAACAGGTGGGGGTGCATGTGCAGCCCGCATTTAATACGCATCGCCTCACCGATGGCCGTACGCAGGGCGCTGTCGGATTTGGCGCCGCCGTCCTGGCCAGGAAACAGATAGGGACCGTCGGCCCCCGGGAGTAAGGGGCGGTAGGTCTTGCAGAACTCGGCCATGGCCTCGGCGATGTCCGCCGACAGTTCAAAGTCGAGGATCCGGCTGTTCTTGACCTCGTGGGCCTCGAACTTCAGGTACGTCTTACCCCCGG
>CANISR010000289.1 GCA_947470105.1 Fidelibacterota bacterium
AAACTTATGGGCCCCATCAGTGGCGCCCATAGTGTGATTAATAAAGTCCCGCACCGACCCATGTGGTCGCCGCTTGTAACCAACGGCGCGGGATGAGGACAAGAACCCCCTCTACAGACACGTTCGGCACCCAGACCAACACCGCTTCCCAATCGAATGAAGCGCTGTTGGCGCTTGTGCGTCTGCTCGCCCGCCAAATGGCCAGAGAGTTCCTGCAATTCAAACCCGTTCCTGAGAAAGGCGACCATGATGACCACTGCGACGAATCCGCTTGAGCCTTTGATGAGTATCGAAGCCGTTGCCACCGTCCTCGGCGTGTCGACCAAGACCATCCGCCGTCTGGTTAAGAGCGGCGTTCTCCCCATCATCCGTCTCGGCCGCACGATCCGCGTACGTCCCGACGACCTTAAGGCTCACATCGCGCGCCAGCGCATCGGCTAATGAACGCCTCCAAATCTGCTGTCACCACGAGGCTCAAGTTGTCCATTAAAGATGGGCATTTCTTGAAGTATCAGGACAACGCCTCGTCTCAAAAGAACCGATCTGGCATCAGGATAGCCGCCGCGAAAAGATTGGCCTGCCATTCCGAGTCACAATACGCCGGTGTTTTCTGCCCCTCCGGCGCTCTCATGAGCACAATATTCGTGTGCATCACGAGGTGGCCCAGTTCGTGAGCGGCCGTGAAGCGCGCTCGCCCATCGCCGTAGCATGCCTTTTCGTACACATCTTCCCGAAGCTCGATGTAAGTGCCATCGGGAGAAGTATGTCCCTCTGCGCGGCCCATTTCGGCTATCTCCCCCACTCGGAATACGTAGTCGGGGAGCAGCCTGGAAAGCACAGGCTCGATCACGGCGATAATTGGAAAATAAGCCTGTTCCTGTAGGCCAAGTGTTGTGCGGACCGTCACCGCCAGCGCCTCGATGTCTGCCCTACTGCGCGCTGGCACTATGTACGATCCGGAACTCATTTATTTCCCCCGTCCTTCCAGGATTTTCCGAATCTCTTGGAGCTTTGCGTCGGGCAATTCATCAAATCGGCGGGCCAATAACGCCGCCGTATCCCGAGCCGCAAAGGTTTTTGCGTGAAGCGTGAACGTCGATTGTGACCGTGCCATCGCTTGCCGCAAATGAGCTGCCAGTTCAGCACCCAGGTCGTAAACGGCAATAATCTGATCAACTAATTTCGCAGGAATGGGCTTCTTCCCAATCTCCACGGCAGAAAGGAAAGCGGACGAAATACCTAGCTTCTTCGCCATATCAAGCAGCTTCTCTTCGCGGTCTATTCGGAGCTTTCGTAGCTCTTTTCCTAATTGAGTTAGCATTGGGAACCCTCCAGGTGTGCCCGGGCCCACGTCTGAGCCCGGAAGAATATTACCTTAGCTAGTACAAAAAATCAACCTCCGTGGTTGATTTTTTACCATCTCGTTTCGCCCTCGGGACCCGAGCCATTTTTGCGCAGCGAGAGCAATCCGGGACAAAAACCAGGACCGTTTTGGGAGGGCCGGAGAAGCGCCCCCGAAATGCCTGGTTGCTGACTTGCTTCGGGGATAGCCCTTGTACGCACCCAGCCCAAATGCCCGCAGTCCGCGGCATTCCGAGCAAAAAGGCGACCATGGAGAATCTATCGGTAGGGAATTGGCGGAGAAGGAGGGATTCGAACCCTCGGTATCGGTTTCCCAATACACCGGTTTAGCAAACCGGCGCCTTAAGCCACTCGGCCACCTCTCCCCTGACCAAACCCCTTGAATTACAAGGAGCTGTCGGGCCGCGCCATGCCGGCGCGGGAAGCGGGAAGATGGCGGCTTGGACGCGGGAAGTCAACCGGCCTTCCCTTGCCCGTCTGGGGCGGGAAAAGCCCCCGAATTCTTGGGCTTAGCTGAGCACGGGCACCTTCATGCCGCGCTGGACCGCGGGTCGGTCGCCGATCTTTTTCACCCAGGCGCTGACGGCTGGGTAGGCCGCCAGGTCGATGATCCGGCTGGCCGTGACCACCCAAGGATAGGTGGCGATATCGGCGATGGTGTAGTCGGGTCCAGCCAAGTAGCCGTGGACGCCGATCTGCTTTTCCATGACGCCGAGGATGCGCTTGCTCTCGTTGGTGTAGCGGTCGATGCCGTATTGGATTTTCTGCGGCGCGAATTTCACGAAGTGGTTCATCTGGCCGAACATGGGCCCGGCGCTTGCCATCTGGAAGAACAGCCACTCCATCACGGCCGTGAACGCGCGCGGCTCCGTGGGCAGCAACGGATTTTCCATCTTCTTGGCCAGGTAGATCAGGATCGCCGCGGACTCGAATACGGAAATGGGTTTGCCGCCCGGGCCATCGGGATCGACGATGGCGGGGATCTTGTTGTTGGGGCTGATCTTGAGGAAGTCGGGCGCGAATTGATCGTTCTTGGTGATGTCCACCACATGGGCCTGATAGCGCAGGCCCAGTTCCTCAAGCATGATCGAGACTTTGTAGCCGTTGGGCGTGGTGAAGGTATAAAGGTCAATCATGGCGCGGCCTTCTTGATACAAGCGTCGGCGGGGATCTCGGGCGGAATCGACAGCACGTAGGTCCCCTTGCGCACCGCCGCGACGAAGATCGCATCCCCGGGCGTGAAGCCGTCGGGCCGTGCAAGATTTTTGAGGTTGGCCCAGAAGGTGAAGAACAGCTCCGCCGCCTCGACCTTGCCGTCCCTGAGCAGCACAACGGCCTGATACCGCTCATCCCGCGCCAATTCATTGCTCAGGTTTTCGGCTGAACTCCAGGCGCCCTTCCACGATGCATTGACGAGATCGGTCTGCGTGCGCGCTTCATCGGCGTTGGTGACCACCACCATCTTGTCCCAGGTGAGCGGAATGATATTGGCGACGCAGATATAGGGAGTGTCGGCGAGGCCGCGCGGGGTGACCTGGCGGGAATCTTCCGGCACTGGCGCGTCGGGATCGGCCTCGGCGCGCAAGGCGATCTCGGCGGCAAAATCCCGCAGCCAGGCCGGCGGAATGCCGTCGCGGTACATGAACCAGCCGAAGCCGAACACAGCGACGAAGGTGAGGACGGCCCAGGTGCCGTTGGACAGACGGAATCCCGGCCACTTTGCGTCGGCCGGCGCTGGCTCAGTCATCAATGGATGTCCGGGGTGACGACACCGATCTCATGGCCATCCGGGTCGCGGAAGTGGAACCGGCGGCCGCCGGGAAAGGGGAAGATGTCCTGCGTGATCTTGCCGCCGGCTTT
>CANISR010000290.1 GCA_947470105.1 Fidelibacterota bacterium
CACCCAGAGCAAGTTCCTGCTCAATGATCCGGGGAACTTCGAGGTCCATCTCATCAACCGCGCCGACGGCAAGGTATTGAGTTCCTTCGGCCATTACGGCGCTTACGGCGGCGAGTTCGACCGCAACCACGAATCCCAGTTGGATTCGAAAGGTAACCTGTATGTCTCCGGCGACCAGCGCCTGCAGAAGTTCACGTTGAAATAAAGCGCGCTTCCGCGGCCGCGAGGTCGTCCTGCGTGTTGATGTTGAAGAACGGATCAGGGCCGTCGTCGAAAAGGGCGACGGCCCAATTCGTTGTTCGGGCGAAAGCCTCGACACCGCGGGCGCCTTCGGCGAGGGCCTTCGCAATCCCGTCCTCGACCACCGACGACCATAGGGCGATCACCGGCTGAACCTGGCCGCCGCGCGACGCCATCACCACGTCGGCGGCTTCGCGCGCAAACACCGCTTCCAGTCGCGCGACCAGGTCCGCGGGCAGGAAAGGCGTATCCACGGGGACGGACACCACGGGCCCTTGCGCCCACCGCAATCCGGCGAGAATGCCTGCAAGGGGTCCTTGAGCGCCGGCAACCGCGTCGGCGATCAGCGGCAGGTCCCAAACCGCGAACCGCGCGGGGTCGCCACTGGCGTTAATGGCGAGTGCGCCGGCCTGCGGCCGCAAAATATCGATGGCGTGAGAGGCCAGCGGACGGCCGCGCAATGTGACGAAGGCTTTCTCGGCGCCCATGCGCCGGGAGAGGCCACCGGCGAGAATCACGCCCGCGGGTTTGGCCACTCAGGCTGTCCGCAGGGTGCGAATGGCCGCGAGCACACGCGGCTCCAAACCTTCGCCGCCGGACTCTTCATGGGCGAAGATCGACTTGCGCATGCGGGGATCCCAGAAACTGCGGATATGGCCGGCGATACTGGAGACGGCCGTGGGGTCGTCCTGGTAGGCAAACGCCTTGCCGATCTGATTGGCCATGTAGACAAGCTTTTTATCGTCCATGGTTCGTATCCATCGTGATCCGCTGGGCGCCGGTGAAGACCTCGAAGCCGTCGTCCCGGGCCACAGCCACCAGCGTAAGGTTCGCGCGCGCGGCCGTGCGGATGGCGAGGGCGGTGGGGGCGGAGATTGCTACCAGCACGCTTGCGCCCATGATTGCCGCCTTCTGCACCATCTCCACCGACACGCGGCTGGAGATGAGCACGAAACCGTCGGCAGGTTTGACGCTGCGGATGGCGAGCGCGCCTGCGAGTTTGTCGAGGGCATTATGGCGGCCCACGTCCTCGCGCACGGCCACAAGGCCCGCGCCGATTTGCCAGAAGGCGGCGGCATGGACCGCGCGGGTCATGTGGTTCATCGTCTGCGCGGGTCCCAAGGCTGCCAAGCCCGCGGCGATATCCGCTGCGGAAATGACGGCGTTACTATTCACAACAGGCAACGGCCGCATGGCCTCTGTCAGGCTCTCGATGCCGCAAAGGCCGCAGCCCACGGGGCCGGCCATCAATCGCCGGCGTTCGGTAAAGCGCTCGGCGCTATGGGCGCCAAGCTCCATGCGCAGTTCGACTCCGAGCTCGCCGGGAACGACCTCCAGCGCCGTAATGTCGGCACGATTGGCGACGATGCCTTCGGACAGGCTGAACCCGACGGCGAAATCCTCGAGGTCGGACGGGGTGGCCATCATCACCGCATAGGAGGCGCGGTTGTAAGTGAACGCAATCGCCGTTTCCTCAGGCACCGCGCGGGCGCCGACGGTCACATGGCCGTTGCGCACTGAGCGGTGCGGCGCATCGACGATGGCGGCGGGAAGGGGCGTCGCGGCGGGTTCTGGTTGGCCCGGCATTATTCTGCAGCAGGGGTCGCGATCCGGGTATTGGCCTCGCTCATCTCCCGGTAGCGCTCCTGCCATTCGCTGGGGCCGTTGGACAGCATCACCTGCACGGCGGTGACTTTGTACTCGGGGCAATTGGTGGCCCAGTCGGAATACTCTGTTGTGACGACGTTGATCTGGGTGTCCGGGTGATGGAAGGTGGTATAGACCACGCCCGGGGCCACGCGGTCAGTGATGCGCGCCTTAAGCGCCGTGGCGCCGGCGCGGCTTTGCACTTTGACCAGGTCGCCCTCACGCACACCGCGGCTCTCGGCGTCGAAGGGATGGATCTCCAGCCGGTCTTCCTCGTGCCAGATCACATTCTGGGTGCGCCGGGTCTGGGCGCCGACGTTGTACTGGCTGAGGATGCGCCCCGTGGTGAGGATCAGCGGGAAGCGGGCCGAGGTGCGTTCGTCCGTGGGCACATATTCGGTGATCACGAATTTGCCCTTGCCGCGGACAAAATGATCGATATGCATGATCGGCGTTCCGGCAAGGGCCTCGTCATTGCAGGGCCATTGCACCGATCCCAGTTCATCAATGCGCTTATAGGACACGCCGGCGAACGTCGGCGTGGCGGCGGCGATCTCGTCCATGACCTCCGACGGGTGGTCGTAATGCATGGCAAAGCCCATGGCCTTGGAGATGGCGAGGGTGGTTTCCCAGTCGGCGAGACCGGCCAGGGGCGGCATAACCTTGCGCACGCGGCTGATGCGGCGCTCGGCGTTGGTGAATGTGCCGTCCTTTTCCAGGAAGCTCGATCCCGGCAGGAACACATGGGCGTATTTGGCGGTCTCGTTCAGGAACAGGTCCTGCACCACCACGCACTCCATGGCGCTCATGCCGGCGACCACATGGGCGGTGTTGGGATCCGACTGGACGATATCCTCTCCCTGGACGTAGAGGCCCTTGAAGCTGCCGTCCACGGCCGCATCGAACATATTGGGGATGCGCAAGCCCGGCTCGGCATCGAGCGGCACGCCCCACAGTGTCTCAAACATGGTCCGCGTGGATTCATCGCTGACGTGGCGATAGCCCGAGAACTCGTGCGGGAACGACCCCATGTCGCAGGCACCCTGGACGTTGTTCTGGCCCCGCAGCGGATTTATGCCGACGCCGCGCCGGCCGATATTGCCGGTGGCCATGGCCAGGTTGGCCATGCACATGACCATGGTCGTGCCCTGGCTGTGTTCAGTGACGCCCAGGCCATAATAGATCGCGCCGTTGCCGGCGGTGGCGTAAAGGCGGGCGGCGGCGCGGATATCATTGGCGGGCACGCCGGTGAGGCCGGTGACGGCTTCAGGGCTGTTGTGCGCCTG
>CANISR010000291.1 GCA_947470105.1 Fidelibacterota bacterium
GTTTCCTTGGTCTCGCCGGGCAGGCCGACGATGAAGGTGCCGTGGATCTTGAGGCCGAGCTCGTGGCAGTTCTTGGAGAACTCGCGCAGTTGCTCGATGCGCATGCCCTTCTTGATGTTGTGCAGGATCTGCTGGTTGCCGGACTCGTAGCCGCAGACCATCAGCCTCATACCATTGGCCTTGAAGATCTCCAGCGTCTTGCGCGGCACGTTGCCTTTGGCATTGCACGACCACATGACGCCGAGCTTGCCGAGGCCCTTGGCGATGGCTTCGGCGCGCGGCACGTCGTCGGTGAAGGTGTCGTCGTCGAAGAAGAACTCCTTCACCTGCGGGAAGTATTCCTTGGCCTTGGCGATTTCCGCCACCACGTGCTCGACGCTGCGGGTGCGGTAGACGTGGCCGCCGATGGTCTGGGGCCACAGGCAGAAGGTGCAGCGGGATTTGCAACCGCGGCCGGTATAGACCGACAGGTACGGGTGGTTGAGGTAGCCGATGAAATAGTCCTCGATGACCAGGTCGCGCTTATAGACGTCGACCACATGGGGCAGCTCATCCATGTTCTCCAACAGCGCGCGCGGCTTGTTGCGCACGATCTGGCCGTTCACCCGATGGGTAAGGCCGTCGATATCGGCGTAGTCGTTGCCTTCGGCCACTTCTTTGCAAGTGAAGTCGAACTCGCTGCCGGCAACCCAATCGAGGGCGGGGGCGAGCTTCATGGACTGATAGGGATCGACCGCCACATGGGCGCCGACCATGCCGATCTTGAGCTTCGGATTGCGCTCGCGCAGTGCGGCGGCGAATTTCGCATCGGAGCGGAAAGACGGCGTCGAGGTGTGCATGACGATGAGTTCGTAGTCGTCCGCCATGGGCAGGACCTGTTCGACCGTCAGGTCGCGCGCCGGCGCGTCCACCAGCTTGGAGCCGGGCACCAGGGCCGCGGGCTGGGCGAGCCAGGTCGGATACCAGAACGACTTGATTTCGCGCTTGGCCTGGTAGCGCGAGCCGGCGCCGCCGTCGAAGCCTTCGAAGGATGGCGGGTTCAAGAACAGGGTTTTCATCATCGTCTTGGTCTTTCTTTTAAGCGGGCGCCTTACGGGGCCCTTCAGCGGGCTTAAACGGGTTTGATCAATTTATCAGAAACGCAGCAGCCACGGCAGTTCTTCGAGCACCGCGCCGATGGAGCCGAGATTGCCCTTGCGCGTGAGGGCCTTGAAACCTTCGCCCACCTTGCCCTGCTTGAAGGCCTGGTAGGAATCGTGAACCGACACGCCGACGTGGTGCATGACGCTGGAATCACGGTAGCAGTCGATCATGCATTTGGTGCAACCGTCGCGGACAAGCTTGGTCTCGTCGAATTCGCTGATGTGGCACATGGGCTCGGCCCAGTTGTGGCAGCGCCACATCATCAGGTTCCAGTCGAGGTAGAAATACTTGTAGCCACCGAGGCAGGGGAACTTCTGCTCGCCGCCGGCGATGTAGCGCTTCATCTCTTCGATGGAGGCCGACGGGTTCAGCACCTGCATGCGCGACTTCAGCGCCTTGACCTTATCGAAGGCCGCGACCAGCTCGTCCTTGGAGTAGTTGACCAGGTCAGAGGTGGAATAGCCGAGGAAGTTGGATTCCAGGCCGGTCAGCGGATAGGAGAACGTTATGGAGGCAAAGCCGAGTTCTTCGATGAACGCGGGAAGGGCGTCGTAATCCACCAGACGGCTCATGGTCACCGAGGCGGTCGAATGGACGCCCAGTTCCTTGAACAGCTTGTTGGCGGCTTTGATCTTGTCGCAGACGCCGGGCAGGCCGCGGTTTTTTTCGTGGGCCTCGATGGTGGCGGCATCGACGGAGATGATGAAGCTGGAGATGCCCGCTTCATGCAGTGCACGCAGCTTCTCGGGTTTGAAAAGCCCGGCGTTGGACACCAGCATCACCTTCATGCCCAGCTCATGGGCGTGGCGGGTGAATTCCAGCAGGTTCGGGTGCAGCGTCGGTTCGCCGCCGGTGAAAAGCAGGTAGCGGATTCCATTCCGGAACATGGTGTCGATGGCCCTGAGGCCGTCTTCGCGCCCGGCAAAAATCCATTTGTCCTTGGGGAAGCTGTCCCGCGCGAAATTGCAGAAGCCGCAATTAGCGTTGCAGGCATTGTTGAGCGCGAACTGGGCGAATCCCGGCCCGCCCTGTTCAAACACCAGGCGCAGGTTGTCGAGCGCACGGGGGCTGGGCGTTGCAGGCTTCCCCGGCTTACCGGGGCCGTCCGCGACGACCCGCAAATTCATCGTCTGTTCCATGGCGGCATATCTAACCGATTATTCCCCAACGCACCTTATGCAAATACCCCGGGCCCCACCTTGACCTGGGGCAAACGGGCGGAGCCACCCGGCCACATTGGGGCCACACAGGTCGCGTTTAATCCCCGGAAAGCCTATAGTTGCCAATAATTTGCGGGCCCGTACAGGGTCTAAAGCCGGGAGCCAGCCATGTTTCGCGGACTAGTGATCGTTCTGTGCCTTATGGGCCTCGGCGCAGTGCAGGCCTCCGCCGCGGACGCGCCCACGGCCGCTGTCGAGCGGTTCCACGGCGCCCTGGCGGCCAACATGAAGGACGGCAAGGCCCTGGGCTTCGAAGGGCGCAAACGGCGCCTGGACCCGATTATCAGGGAGGTTTTTGACCTGCCCGCCATGGCCCGGGTATCCACCGGCGCCGCCTGGCTGAAGCTGTCGGAGGAGGACCGCGGCCGTGTCATCGCGGCTTTCACCGACTGGACGGTGGCGACCTACGCCGCCAACTTCAAGGAGTGGGACGGGGAAGCCTTTGTCACCAAGGGCGCCAAGGATGACGGTAAGGGCAATGTCATGGTGGAGACCGCCCTCAACCTGAAGGCTGCCGCGCCGGTGCTTTTCACCTATCGCATGCGCCAGGCGGGCGACACGCCGAAGGTGGTCGATATTTTCCTGGAAGGCTCCATCAGCCAGATGGCCATGCACCGCAGCCAGTTCGCCGCGGCTCTCACCGCTGGCGGTGTGGAGAATCTGCTCAAGCACATGCACGACCTCACCGCCAAGGCGACCAAGGACGCGGCTTAGGCCTTCGGGGCAGGAGCTGGCCCAAGGAGCGCGGGCAGGAGAATGAGGGTCGCCAGCAAGGTATAGGCCAGGGACATGGCCA
>CANISR010000292.1 GCA_947470105.1 Fidelibacterota bacterium
CCTGGGGACGACTGTCATGCCTGGGTGAAGGGCCAGGACGGACTCTTCATCGACGAAAAGGCAGAGGTTCAGACTATCGTGAAGAGGCTGATGGCGACGCACCACAACGCTGCAAAGCCCGCGAAGGGGATCACGGGTGCCGATCCTTTCGTCATCGCGATGGCGCGCGATGGCGGGCCGGATTGGATCGTTGTTTCTGACGAACATGCAGGATCGGCTGAAAACCGAAAAATTCCCTACGTCTGTGCAGCCGAACGAGTGCCCTGCATGACGTTCCAGCAGCTTATGAAGGCCGAAGGCTGGAGGTTCGCGTAACGCCGCGTTGTAACGCCTCCGCCTCGCCCCGGCGGCGGGACCTGTTGAATACACAGGATTTCGAGAAGGTGGCTGGGGGACTAGGATTCGAACCTAGACTAGCGGAGTCAGAGTCCGCGGTCCTACCGTTAGACGATCCCCCACCAGTGGTGGGCTCGCGAAGGGCATTATAGGAGTTGTAATACAACTCCGGTAGCCCGTGATTGCGGGGCCCTGGCGAAGCGGCGGCATACTTGTTTAAACGGCCGCGGCTTTCAAGGTTTTTGATGGCCGCTCCGCCTTCTTTATTAGTGTGTTGCCCGCATTGGTCTTTACCGGGCTTTAAAGAAGCCGATAGCATGACCACATGGATCAAGGAGGCGCCCGTCACGGTGCGCTCCGCCCCGGGAGAGGCATGATTTAATGGCCGAAGGCCACCTGCAGCAGCGGTCCGACCACAAAGCGGATCCGCAGGGCGTCTACGCGGCCCTCGATCTCGGCACCAATAACTGCCGCATGCTGGTGGCCCGGCCCGACGCCGGCACCGAAGCCCATGGCGGCTTCCGGGTGGTGGACTCCTTCTCGCGCATTACACGTCTGGGCGAAGGCATCAGCTCCAGCGGCCGCCTGTCCGAAGACGCCATGGACCGCACCATCGACGCCCTCAAGCGCTGCGCCGAAAAAATGGAGCGCCGCCGGGTCAGCGCCTCGCGCCAGGTCGCCACCGAAGCCTGCCGCCGCGCTGTAAACTGCGGCGACTTTCTCGACCGCGTTGCCCGCGAGACCGGCCTGTCGCTGGAGATCATCAGCGCCCAGGAAGAAGCCACGCTGGCGCTCAAGGGCTGCGCCGCGCTGCTCGACGCCTCCATTCCCTATGCCCTGATTTTTGACATCGGCGGCGGCTCCACCGAAGTACTGTTCGTGCGCGTGTCCGATCACCCGTCTCTGGCGGTGGAAGGCTGCATCTCCATGCCCATGGGTGTGGTGACCGTGGCCGAGGATTGCGGCGGCGGCGACCTGTGCCAGCGCACCTACAGCGCGGTGACGGACAAGGTCCACAAGCTCCTGGAGCCCTTCGACGCCGCCCATCAGATCACCGCCAAAATCAACGCCGGCTTGACGCAAATGATCGGAACTTCCGGCACCGTCACGACGCTGGGCGGCCTGCACCTGGGGCTCGAACGCTACGACCGCGCCTCCGTGGACGGCCTGTCGCTGCCGTTCGATGCGCTGTGCAAAGCCACCAGTGCGCTCCGCGGCATGAATCTGCAGCAGCGTGCGGCGGAACCCTGCATCGGCTGGCAGCGGGCCGATCTGATGCTCGCTGGCTGCGCCATTCTCGACGCCATCTGCCGCATGTGGCCGGTGGGCAGTTTACGCATCGCCGACCGGGGTTTGCGCGAGGGCCTGCTGATGGATCTGATCAATCCGGCGCAGTTATCCGTGGCGCCTGGGCAGATGCATTGCGCGCGAGCATTTTCAGGCGAAGTGGAAGCCGGTTCGCCGCTGAAAAATGCGACCTAATCAAGTCTTGCGAACCGCTGACGTTCGCCTCTAAGTACAGCCATGACATCCAGCAAAGGACGCGGGCCCTCAGGTGGCCGTGGCGGCGCACGCGGCGAAGGCCGCGGCGAGGCCCGTGGCGGCGCAGGGCGCGGCCTGTCGGTGCGCGTCAAAACCGCCCGCGGCCGCACGGTGGGCTCCACACGCTGGCTGCAGCGCCAGTTGAACGACCCCTATGTGGCTCGCGCCAAGGCCGAGGGCATGCGCTCCCGCGCGGCCTATAAGATCATGGAGCTGGACGACAAATTCCACCTGCTCACCAAGGGCAAGACCGTGGTCGACCTGGGCGCCGCCCCCGGCGGCTGGACCCAGGTGTCCGTGGAACGCGTTGGCGCCGGTAAACCCAAGGGCGGCGCGGTGGTCGGCATCGACATCAACGGCTGGGACCCCATCGAGGGCGCCACCTGCCTGGTCATGGACTTTCTGGACGAACGCGCCCCCGCCGCCATCAAGGCGGCCCTCGGCGGCAAAGCCGATGTGGTGCTCTCGGACATGGCGGCCCCCGCCACGGGTCACGGCCCCACGGACCACTTGCGGATCATGGGCCTGGCCGAGACCGCCTGGGCGTTTGCGGTGGAAGTCCTGGCCCCCGGCGGCGCCTTTGTCTGCAAGGTGTTCCAGGGGGGCACGGAAAACGAGCTCCTGAACCAGATCAAAGCCCACATGACCACGGTCAAACACGCCAAACCCCCTGCGAGCCGCAAGGATTCGGCCGAAATGTACGTGGTGGCGACGGGCTTCAAGGGCTGAAGAAGCCGCGTTTCCAGGGCAGTTCTCCCCTGCGTGTACCGGTCAGGGACCGCGCTTGCCGACCTGAAAAAAAGGTGCCATAACCCGGCACCTTTTTTTCGGAGGCCGCATGGAGATACTGGAAGCGCTGACGTTTGATGACGTCCTTCTGGTGCCTGCCGCATCCTCGGTTCTCCCTGGCCAAGCCAATACCTCGACGCGCCTGACCAAGAGCATCACGCTCAACATTCCGCTCATCTCGGCGGCCATGGATACGGTCACGGAAAGCGGCCTCGCCATCGCCCTGGCCCAGGCCGGCGGCATCGGCGTCATCCACAAGAATTTATCCGCCGAGCAGCAGGCCCAGGAAGTGCGCCGGGTGAAGAAGTTCGAATCCGGCATGGTGATCAACCCGGTCACCATCTTCCCCGACCAGACCCTGGCCGACGCCCTGCACCTGCGCGAGCAATACCGCATCTCCGGCATTCCGGTGGTGGAACGCAGCACCGGCAAGTTGGTGGGCATCCTCACCAACCGCGACATGCGCTTCGCCACCAATCTGCAGAT
>CANISR010000293.1 GCA_947470105.1 Fidelibacterota bacterium
GCCAGGGGCGCCGCCGGTTTTTTTATGCGCGGCACTCGGCCATGTCATAGAATTCGCCCGAATCTTTGCCCACTGGTAAACACGCGTCCGAAAGCCAAAAGCCGTAATGACGTCTCCGCTTCAGCAGGCCGAATTGCTCTACACCCGCGGAATGGCGTTCCTGGACGTGCGGCGGCGCGAGGAAGCCTTGGCGGACTTCGATCGGGCCCTCGCGTTGAAGGCCGACTATGTGGATGCGTGGAACGCCCGCGGGGGCACCTACTATGCGCTCGGACAATTTGACGAGGCGCTTGCGAGTTTTGACCGGGCCATAACACTCCGGCCGCAATTCGCCGCGGTACACCACAATCGCGGCCTGGCCTTGCAGAATATGGGCCGCTCCGAGGACGCCATCGCCAGCTATGACAAAGCGCTGGCGATCCGTCCGGGAAATGCCGAGGCCTGGAACGATCGGGGCTTTGCCCTGAGGGCTCTCAAGCGGTACGGAGATGCCTTGGCGAGTTTCGAGCGGGCGCTGGCCATCGTGCCCCATCACGCCGGCGCACTTCACAACCGCGGCGCAACGTTCTGGGACCTGGGCCGTACAGAGGAAGCCCTGGCCGACTTCGATCGGGCCTTGACGATCGCTCCCAATTCCCCGTGGACACTCCACAATCGCGGAAACCTTTTGTGGGAGAGCAAGAAGCAACTCGAGCCGGCTTTGCGGGACCTGGAGCGGGTGCTGCAACTGGCCCCGCATTATGATTATGTCCGCGGCGAGGCTTTGCACCTGAAGATGTATGGCGGCGACTGGCGAGGCCTGGAGGAAGAGATTCGCGTCATCGACCTGGGCGTGCGGCGGGGCGACAAGGTGATTAAGCCTTTTATGTACCAGGCGGTGTCAGACTCGCCCGCTGACTTGCAGGTCTGCGCGCGGCTCCATGCCTCCCGTGATTATCCGGCAGCGGCCGCGGTGCGGATGAAGACTGCCCGCCGGCCGGGAAAGATCCGTCTGGGCTATATGTGCGGTGAGTTCCGCATGCATGCGACCGCGATCCTCAGCGCCGGCCTCTACGAGGCTCACGATAGAGGCCAATTTGAAGTCACCGCCTTTGACACCGGCGTCAGCGATGACAGCCCCATGCGCCGCCGCCTGACAGCGGCGTTTGACAGCTTCATCGACGTTTCGGCGCTCAATGCCCGGGCGGCGGCAGAGCGTGTGGCGGAGGAGGACATCGACATCCTCGTCAATCTCAATGGCTATTACGGTGCCCATCGCATGGATGTTTTTGCCCATCGGCCGGCGCCCGTGCAGGTCAATTTCCTGGGTTTTCCCGGCACCCTCGGGGCACCCTACATGGATTACATTATCGCTGACCGGGTCGTGATTCCGGAAACGGAGCTGCAGTTTTATGCGGAACAGGCCGCCTACCTGCCGGACAGCTATCAGGTGAATGACTCGCGGCGCGAAGTGCCGGAAACCAAAGTGGACCGCGCCACTGTCGGATTGCCTGAGACGGCTTTCGTGTACTGCCATTTCAATCACAACTACAAGCTCATGCCGGCGACCTTCGCCCGGTGGATGTCCATCCTGCGGCAGACGGAGGGCAGCGTGCTGTGGCTTTTACAAAGCAGCGCGCCCTTCGCCGACAATCTGCGCCGCGCCGCCGAACGCCACGGCATCGCCAGCGATCGGCTTATTTTCGCGCCTGTCCTTGGTCAGCAGGAACATATGGCGCGCCTTCCGCTGGGCGATCTTTTCCTCGACTCCCATCCGTGCAATGCCCACACCACCGCAAGCGACGCCTTGTGGATGGGGCTGCCGCTGCTCACTTATGCCGGCAATTGCTTTTCGGGCCGCGTCGCCGCCAGCCTTTTGCACGCGGTGGGCTTGTCCGAATTGGTGGCGGCCTCGCCGGATGCTTACGAGGCGCTGGCCGTCACGTTAGCCAAGGACCGCGCTGTGCTGGAGGGCTTGCGCCGGAAGCTTGCCAGAAGCCGATCATCCGCAGCGCTGTTCGATACCGCCCGCTTCACCCGGCACATGGAAGCCGCTTATGTGATGATGTTCGATACCTGGCAACGCGGACGCGGGCCGGAAAACTTTGCCGTACCTGCGCTGGTCTAGGACGCTCCGTGTCGTTGCAACAGGCCATATCTTTTCACCAAGCGGGCAGGTTGGCCGAAGCGGAGCGCCTTTACATCATGGCTCTCCAGCTTCAGCCCCGCGATTGCGCGGCCCTGTATTATTTCGGGATATTGCGCTGCGGTCAGGGGCGCTTCGCCGAGGCGGCGCAGAGCTTCAGCAAGGTGCTCGCCCTCCAGCCTGATCATGCCGACACGCTCATCGCCAATGGCGGCGCGCTCTGCGAACTCGGGCGCTTCACCGAGGCCCTTGCCAGTTACGATAAGGCGGTCGCCCGGCAGCCGCGGTTAGCCGAACTGTTCTACAACCGCGGCCTCGTCCTCCTGAATTTGGCGCGGATCCCGGACGCGGTGGCTGATTTCACCCGCGCCGTGGAACTGAAGCCGGGCTACGCCGATGCCTGGAACAACCGTGGCGGCGCATTGCACAGCTTGGGGCGTTTCCATGACGCCATAGCGGATTTCGACCGCGCCGTGGCCTTGCAGCCCGGCTTCGCCACGGCGCACCACAATCGTGGGCTATCCCTGCGAGAGCTCGGGCGTTTCCAGGAAGCGGTCGCTAGCCACGACCGGGCGCTTGCGCTACAGCCGAAGCATGTCGAGGCCTGGAATGACCGCGGCCAGGCTCTCAAGAGCCTTCGCCGTTTTGCCGAAGCCGTGGCCAGCTTTACCCAGGCCATAGCTCTCGAGCCGAACCATGTGAAGGCGCGGTACAATCTCGGCGCAACGTTCTGGGACATGGGCCGCATCGACGACGCGGCGGCCAGCTTTAGCGAAGCCCTGGCCATCGACCCGGACTGCGTCGTGGCGCTTCGCGCCCGGGGCAACATGCTGTGGACGACCCGGCAGCTATACGAACCCGCGTTGCAGGATCTGCAGAAGGCTTTGCGCTTGGAACCCGATCACGCCTATACGCGCGGCGACCTGATGCACGTGAAGATGTATGGCGCCGATTGGCGCGACTTTGCCGAGGAAGCCGCCAAGATCGATGAGGGCGTGCGCAAAGGCAAACGAATCATTAAC
>CANISR010000294.1 GCA_947470105.1 Fidelibacterota bacterium
GGCGAAATCGCCGTCGCCGGTCAGCAGCAGCGTATCGGCGCCGCCGCCGCCGTCGAGCAAACCCGACAAACGGCCGCCGCTGGACAGTGCGAAAGTATCTTCGCCGGCGCCGAACACCACATCGCCGATGATGGCGCCGCTGTTCGAAAAATTGATATTTCCGCCGGCTGCGCGAAACGCTGCTTGGCCATTCAAACCCGTAATCTGGCCCGAATTTGCGATGGTGACGGCAGCGCCGGCCGCCGCCGTCACAACGATAACGCCACCGCCTGTGGCCAGCGTGCCGTCGTTGCGGCGTTCGCCGGTTGTGCTCATGACCCCGGTATTGGTGAGTGTCACCGCGCCGGTGGACATGATCTGCGCCGCGGCAAAGGTGCCGGCGATGACGCCGCTGCTCGAGAGCGCGACGGCGGCGCCGTCGGCGTAAATCCCCACCGCGTGCGATTGCGGGTTTCTCTGACCCGTGAACAGCGACCAGATCTGTCCGGAATTTGCGATAGCAATGGTGCCGCCCATCGCGCGCAAGCCCGCGGATTGAGAGCCGCTCACGGCGATCACTCCCGAATTGCGAAAAGTTGCGTTGGCGCCGGCGTTGACGCCGTCGGAGGCGTCACTGATGGTTTCAAGCCGGCCCCGGTTGTCGATGACGGCGCCGTCAAGCACGGCGATGGCGTTTGTGCCGCCCGCATCGGTGACGATCGAGCTTCCGATCTCGGTCGTGATGACGGACCGGTTGCCGCTGTAGATGCCGTGGGCGACGTTGTCGTGGGTGACGATGCTGCCGGCATTGATGACCCTGAGGTCGTCCCCGGCCAAGATGCCGATGCCAAGCTTGCCTTGGGTGACGATCGCGCCGCGGTTGATCACACTGCCGCCGTCACCGAGGGCAATTCCCCAGCCGCACACGCCGCTGGTGGCGATGGTGCCGCCGTTGGTCACCGCGCTGTTGTCGCCGAGCCATACGCTCGGCAGCGCCAGCTCATCGCAGTCGCCTATCAGTTCGCCGTTGTTCGAATTGAAGAGCGTGGCGCCCGGTGCAATGTTCAGCCGAAGCTGTGAGGTGTTCGGCGAGACATAGCCGTTGGTGTCCTGGTCGGTACAATTGACGACCAGCCCGTCGCGCACGCATGCCGCTTGGGCGGACTCCGGCGCGCCGGCGAACAGCAACGCGGGCAAAGCAAGCAGCGTGTAGCGAATGAGCAAGGAGAGTCCCCGGGGCGGCGCTAATTCTGCCAGCGTAATATAGCAAACAGCCCCGCAGCGCCTCGCAGAATCACCAACATGACAGAGAGAACCGTGCGCGATTTTCCCGCGTTCAATAGGCCGCGGTCAGGTTGTGTGCGTCGAGCCAAGCGCGCAGGCGTTCGGCGCTGTGGCGCCATGTGGCCTCCAGCATGAAGCAGTGGCCGGCATCCGGGAGCGTTACGATGTCGGCGCCGAACAATGCCGCGACCGCTGCGCTCTCGCGGGAATCCGTCAGCGGACTCGCGTCGCGTTCGCCGCTCATGCAAAGGCGTGGCCCGGCCACCCACGTCGGGTCGACGACGATCCGTTCACAGTAGCGGTCATTGAGAAGCGCCGGACTCTCGGCGCAGAGCCGGGCGAGATAAGGCGCAATGTCCGCGTTCGCATCCAGGCCCTGCAGCAACCACCGCCGCGCCCGGGCTTCCGGCGGCGGTGCGACTGGAGCGTTGTCGGCGAAAGGCGGGAGGGCGTGCAGCTTCGGAATATTCGCCGGCGGCGCGGGCGCCAGCATCGCCAACGCGCGGGGGCACATCTCACGCGCTGCGGCCATGGCCACCAGGGCCCCGAGACTATGGCCCGCCAGGACAACATCACCGCCGAGTGCTGCTGCGGCCTCGCACACGTCTTCGCTGAGCGCGTCGACACCGTCCTGGAGAAAACCAGAATCCTGCGGCAGCCCGCCGTGGCCGCGGAGGTCGATGCTGGCGGTGGAAATTTTATGCGCGGCAAACAGGCGCATATAGGGCGCCCAGCTCCACGCGCCGTGAAATCCGCCGTGGACAAACAGCACCACAGGGCCAGGCGCGTGCAGCGCGGTGAAAAGCCGCGCGTGCCGCAGGCCCAGGGTCTTGGTTCCCGAGGGAAAAGCGAAATCGAAATTCAAAGGGTCCCCATTCACCGGGGGAGTGTTGGACGTCGCGCCGTCCTTCGCAACGCAGAAAGCACGCGCTTAAAAGGCAATAGCGCGCCGGCGGAGTTTGCGGCGGGCCGGTGCGGGTGCTGACGTGGCCAGGGGCACATCATGATCTTCCAGATACACCGGCTCCGGTTCATTCCAATAGATCCGGAACTGGGCGTGGAAGGCCTTCCACCACTGCGGCACGCCCAGGGCCAGGGGTTCACCCAGCATATGACGCAACCCCACGTCGCCCAGGAGCTTCCGCGTGGAGGCGATTTTGCCGATACCCATGTGCTGCAGGATGGTTTTGACGGCCTTGTCATAGGGCGCCTTCATGCGCTCCAGGCCGGCGCCCATCTCGATACGCCCGAGCATGAGAAATACCAGGTCGGAAACCACGCGGTCCCGCCGGTCGGCCTTGGCGTCCACTTGCGCGCCGATCTCGCCCAGGAGTTCGGCGGCCTCAAGCGGCGTATACAGCCCGCGCAGCTTAGCGGTCTCCATCGCCACCACGGCGGCGAAGAAATAGTCGTCGACCGGATGCATCTCGAACAGATTGCGGCGCTCGTCGAAGTCGAGCGCGCAGTCCGCAAGGGCCTCATTGAGGATCTTCTGCCAGGCCGGATAGAGCCGTGCGGCGACCCCGGCCATAGCGGTCAGGAAATTGGCGACGGCATCCTTGGCTTCGACGGATGTGTCCCGGGCGTCATGGCCGAACAGACGGCTGAGGCGGATGGACGCGCGCATGGCCGCAGCGGCCAGGCCCTTCTGCTTCCTCGTCGGCAACCCACTACCGGCGCGGTGACCGCGCCCGTTGTCGTTCGACACCCGCAAACCCATCCCCCGGCGATCCGCCCGCGCATTTTTACGTCGGACGGCGCACCTCAAAGCCACACAACCAGTAGTGGCTCAAAACAAAAATGCGCACGAGTACAGAGTCTCATAATTTTCGAAGGGCGAGAAGGACAA
>CANISR010000295.1 GCA_947470105.1 Fidelibacterota bacterium
GTCATTGCCACAGCAACCCTGATCGCGAGCCTCGCCAATGCCCATCTCGCCCTGGCAGCCGCCTGCGAAGATTCATCCCAGCCCGGACGCTTTGTCGTCAAAGGAGATGAAGTCCTCGACACCAAGACCAATTTGACCTGGCAACGCTGCAGCGTGGGCCAAAAGTTGAGTGGCGATGCCTGTACCGGCACCGTCGCGGCGCTGGACTGGACTCAGGCCAAGAAGGCCGCCCGGAGCGGCTGGCGCCTGCCGACGCTGGAGGAACTCACCGCCATCACCGCCCAGCCCTGCGGCCTGCCGGCGGGCGACAAAAAGGTCTTCTCCGATATCGATCCCCTCAAGCCGTGGTACTGGACCTCCACCGCGACCGACAACGCTCTGGCGTGGATCGTCGGCTTCAACAACGGCTCTACTTTTAACGGCTATCGCACCGCGCCGAACGCCGTGCGTCTGGTGAAGGGCGGGAAGTAGAACGGCCCTCAGGGAGAGCGGCGGGGCGGCGATTCATATTGAACGCTGCCTCGCCAATTTGCATTGTAAGGCCCCTTTTAGTTCCCGGAGCCTTGCCCATGAAAACCCGCGCCGCCGTCGCTTTTGAAGCCAAGAAGCCTCTTGAGGTGGTCGAGGTCGATCTGGAAGGTCCCAAGGCCGGCGAAGTCCTGGTGGAAATCATGGCCACCGGCATCTGCCACACGGACTCGTATACCCTCGACGGTTTTGATTCCGAAGGCATCTTTCCCTCCATCCTCGGCCACGAAGGGGCGGGGATCGTGCGTGAACTCGGCGCCGGGGTCACCAGCGTCGGGGTGGGTGACCATGTGATTCCGCTCTACACACCCGAATGCCGCCAGTGCAAATCCTGCCTCTCGGGCAAGACCAACCTCTGCACCGCCATCCGCGCTACCCAGGGCAAGGGACTGATGCCCGACGGCACCAGCCGGTTTTCCTACAAGGGAAAGCCGGTGTTCCACTACATGGGCTGCTCGACCTTTTCCAATTTCACCGTGCTGCCGGAGATCGCGCTGGCCAAGATCAGGACCGACGCGCCGTTCAAATGCGCCTGCTATATCGGTTGCGGCGTGACGACCGGCGTGGGCGCCGTCGTCAAGACCGCCAAGGTCACGGCGGGCTCTAACTGCATCGTGTTCGGTCTCGGCGGCATCGGCCTCAATGTCATCCAGGCCCTTAAGATGGTAGGGGCGGATATCATCATCGGCGTCGATATCAACGACGGTAAGGAGTCCTGGGGCCGCAAGTTCGGCATGACCCACTTTGTCAACCCTACCAAGGTCGCCGATCTGGTGCCCCACCTCGTCAACCTCACTAACGGCGGGGCGGACTACACCTTCGACTGCACCGGAAACACCAACGTCATGCGCCAGGCGCTCGAGGCCTGCCACCGGGGTTGGGGCGAGAGCATCATTATTGGCGTGGCTGAGGCCGGCAAAGAGATCGCCACCCGCCCATTCCAACTGGTGACGGGCCGGGTGTGGAAGGGTTCGGCCTTCGGCGGCGCCAAGGGCCGGAGCGACGTGCCGAAAATTGTCGACTGGTACATGAACGGTAAGATCGAGATTGATTCCATGATCACCCATGTCCTCAAGCTGGAGGATATCAACCAGGCCTTCGACTTGATGCACGAGGGCAAGTCGATCCGTTCTGTCGTCGTTTACTAATGACTCTCGAAACCCTTTCGGAGCAGAGCTGTTTCGGCGGCATTCAGGGCGTCTACCGGCACCTGTCGCGGGAAACCGGCACGCCCATGCGCTTCGCCGCGTTCACCCCGCCGCAGGCCAAGCATGGCAAAGTCCCCGTCTTCTGGTTCCTTGCGGGTCTCACCTGCACCGAGGACAACTTCACCGTAAAGGCAGGCGCGCAACGGGTGGCCGCTGAGTTGGGGTTGATGCTGGTAGCGCCTGATACTAGCCCTCGCGGGGACGGCGTGCCGGGCGACCCCGACAATGGGTATGACTTCGGCCTCGGGGCCGGATTTTACCTCAACGCGACCCAGAGCCCCTGGGCCCAGCACTACCGCATGTACTCGTACATCGTCGATGAACTGCCGGACGTGATCGCGGGTTTTCCCGCCGACATGACCCGCCAGGGCATCTCCGGCCATTCCATGGGCGGACACGGCGCGCTGACGATCGCGCTCAAAACCACCGGGCGGTTCAAATCGGTTTCGGCCTTTGCACCGATCGTGGCGCCAACGCAGGGGCCATGGGGCGAAAAGGCGTTTTCGCGTTACCTCGGCAGCGTTGACGCCGGCCTGGCCTACGACGCCACTGCGCTGGTACGTCAGGGGCGAAGGGTGGCGGACGTTCTCATCGATCAGGGCGACGCCGATAAGTTCCTGGACGGCCAGCTCAAGCCGCAGCTCTTTGCCACGGCCTGCGCGCAAGCCGGAATTCCCTGCACCTTGCGGATGCAGCCCGGCTACGACCACAGCTATTTCTTCATCGCAACGTTCATCGAAGACCACTTGCGCTGGCATGCGCAGAGGTTGAGTGCATGAGCCTGCCTCCGACGGATCAAAGGGCTTTCGAGGATTACCCGCAGGGACTGACGGTGATCTCCAAGACCCACGCCGTCACCGAGAAGGAGATCATTGATTTCGCAGCGGCCTACGATCCCCAGTACTTTCACGTCGACAAGGCGCGGGCGGCCAAAAGCGAATTCGGTGGGCTCATGGCCAGCGGCTGGCATACTTGCGCCATGGCGATGCGGCTGTTTTTCGATGAATTCCTGCCCGGCTCGGGGGCGCTATCTCCCGGCGTCGATGAACTGCGGTGGCGCGCGCCAGTGCGGCCCGGCGATAGCATCCGCGTGAAGGTGACGGTAGAGGGTGCGCGCATCAGTCAGTCCAAACCCGACCGGGGCGTGATCAACACCTTCGTAGAGGTGTTCAACCAGTCCGATGCTGTGGTGATGTCCTTTAAGGCCGCCAATTAGAGGTGGCCTGGGGAATCTGGACAGTAGGCTAAGTGGAATTTCCGCCTGAATGCGGCGCATATTGTCGCGAATCAGGAGAGAACATGACCAAACGGACACGGCGGAACCACACACCTGGGTTTAAGGCGAAGGTGGCCTTGGCGGCGGTCAA
>CANISR010000296.1 GCA_947470105.1 Fidelibacterota bacterium
CAGCAGCGCGTTGGAGCGGTCGTTGAGCGCGTCGCGGTGGTCGGGTTCGCGCGCCAGCACTTTGTCGAAAACAGCAACGGCGTCTTCGGTGCGGCCGAGTTGGGATAGCACGCCGCCGTAAACCACCTGCGCCGCGAGGATATCGGGATTGAGAGCAATAGCTTCGGCCAAAAAGGGCGCGCCGTCTTTGAGGCGCCCTTGCTGAATGAGGAGGATACCGAGGTTGTACGTGGCGACGAAATTACCGGGATCGGCGGCCTTGGCGGAACGGTATTCGGCCTCGGCCTCGGCGGCCTTGCCTTCCTGATGCAGCTTGAGGGCGTTCTTGACGAGGAGCTTGGACGCGCTCACGACCGCTAGCCCGGCACGTTCACTGCGACTGCAAAGTAGTTCACGTCGAGATCCGTGCTTTCCTGCCAGCGGTCGGTGAACAGGTCATAGCTCAGGCCGGCGAGGGCGGTGAGGGACAGTTTGGCCGATCTCAGGTGTGCAGCCAATTCATGGGGGCGGACGAATTTGCGCCAGTCGTGGGTGCCGGCCGGCACCCAGCGCAGCACATACTCGGCGCCGATCTTGGCCAGGGCGAGCGACTTCAGCGTGCGGTTCAAAGTGGCGGTGATGATGATGCCGCCGGGCGCCAGCAACGCCGCCGCGCTCTGCAGGAACGCGGCAACGTCCTCCACATGCTCGATCACTTCCATGGCCAGCACGGCGTCAAAGCGGAGCCCGCGGTTGAGGAGGTCCTCAGGACCGGCAGTTTCATAGGAAATGGGCAGGCCAAGGCGGTCGGCGTGGATCTGGGCGACGCCGACGTTCTCTGCCCCAGCATCAATGCCGGTGACGGCGAATCCCAGGCGGCTCATGGGCTCGGCCACCAGCCCCCCGCCGCAGCCGATATCCAGCAGGCTAAGCCCGGTAAACGGGGCTTCTCCGTTCGTCGGCCGCCCGAAATGAGCCGCCAACCTGTCGCGGATCAGGCGGATGCGGGCCGGATTGAACTTATGCAAGGGCCGGAAGGGCCCGTTAGGGTCCCACCACTGGTCGGCCAAGGCCGTGAATTTGGCGATTTCGGTGGCTGAGGCGGTGGCGGGCATGGGTGTGGGGCAGGTCCAGGGCTGGGAGGCCATTATATCCCACTATAAGTGCAGCGCCGTGCCCGGCAATGTCCACTTTTCTCAGGATTTTTTGAGGATTCCCCCAAGGGCTCCAATGCCCGGGTTCAGCCTTGTTCGGGCAGGAGGCTTTGGCTATCTATACGCGCCCTTTTGGGGGCGGTTGGGCTGAAAAGCGCCCAGCATGACGTGTTAGGTATGAAGGTACGGCGCCATGGCGCGGATTGTTCAAAAGTTCGGCGGCACATCGGTGGGCGACATCGCCCGCATCCAGAATGTGGCCAAGCGGGTCAAAGCGGAAGTCGACCGCGGTAACCAGGTCGCGGTGGTGGTGTCGGCCATGTCCGGCGTCACCAACCAGCTGGTGGATTATTGCACTAAGATTGCAGCCGATCACGACCAGCGGGAATACGACGCGGTGGTGGCGACAGGCGAACAGGTGACCTCGGGCCTGCTCGCCATCGCCTTGCAGCAATTGGGACTTCAGGCCCGATCCTGGGCCGGTTGGCAGATCCCCATCACCACCGACGGCGCCCACGGCAAGGCGCGGATCGTGTCCATCGACGGCACGGAAATCATCCGCAGCATGGAATCCGGCCATGTGGCCGTGATCGCCGGCTTTCAGGGTATCGGTCCCGATAACCGTGTCAGCACCCTGGGCCGCGGCGGCTCGGACACCACCGCTGTTGCCATAGCTGCAGCCGTAAAAGCCGACCGCTGCGACATCTATACGGACGTGGATGGGGTTTACACCACCGATCCGCGCATTGTGTCCGCTGCCCGCAAGTTGGATAAGATCACCTACGAAGAGATGCTGGAAATGGCGTCCCTGGGCGCTAAAGTATTGCAGACACGTTCGGTCGAAATGGCCATGAAGCACCGCGTGCGCGTGCAGGTGCTGTCGAGTTTCAATGACCAGCCGGGAACGCTGGTATGTGACGAGGAAGAAATCGTGGAACAGGAACTGGTAAGCGGCATCGCCTACAGCCGTGACGAGGCCAAGGTGACGCTGATCGGCGTGCAGGATCAGCCGGGCATCGCGGCCGGCATTTTCGGGCCGCTGGCGACCGCCAACATTAACGTCGACATGATCGTGCAGAACGCCTCCAGCGACGGCACGACCGACCTGACCTTCACCACCAGCCGCAGCGAACTCGACCGCGCGCTCAAGGTGGTCAAGGAGAACATGAAGGTGCCCCACCGCAGCATCTCCACCGATAAGAACGTCGTTAAGGTGTCGGTGATCGGCGTGGGCATGCGCAGCCACGCCGGCGTCGCCCAGACCATGTTCAAGGCGCTGGCGGACAAAGGCATCAACATCCACATCATCTCCACCTCGGAGATCAAGGTGAGTGTGCTGATAAGCGAGGAGTACACCGAGCTTGCGATCCGGGCGCTCCATACGGCCTACGGCCTCGACGCGGCGGCTTGAAGCAGAAACGCCATGAATGAAGCGGCCGCCACCACAAACACAACGAGGTCGGCGCCGCATGACGCGCCGGCCTCCCCCGCGATTCCGCCCCGCCTGGCGGAATTGTGGAAGCGCGGCGCCGACTTTCTGGGCTGCCCGATCTCGATCCTGGCCGGCGCCATGTCCTGGGTGTCGGAACGCCACCTGGTCGCCGCCATTTCCAATGCAGGCGGCTTCGGCGTGATCGCCTGCGGCGCCATGACGCCGCAACTTCTGGACGCCGAAATCAAAGCCACGCAGGCCCGCACCGACAGGCCGTTCGGCGTCAATCTCATCACCATGCATCCGCAACTGATGGAGCTGGTGGATGTGTGCCAGGCCAACAAGACCACCCATGTGGTGTTCGCGGGCGGCGTGCCGCCGGGTGAAGCCATTAAGCGTGCAAAGGCTTTCGCGAAAGTCGTATGCTTTGCCCCGGCGGTGGTTATGGCAAAGCGTCTTATCAAGAACGGCGCCGATGCGCTGGTGATTGAAGGCTCCGAGGCCGGTGGCCATATCGGGCCGGTTTCGACGTCGG
>CANISR010000297.1 GCA_947470105.1 Fidelibacterota bacterium
CCCTTCCGGCGCTCCTTGCCCCACTAAATTGTACCTGGTACATTTATTTAATTGTACCAGGTACATTTAAATGCCCCGCATCCCCCGGATATTCCTACCCGGCCACCCTCTGCACGTGATCCAGCGGGGGCATAACCGCGGTCAGGTGTTTTTCGACCAGTCCGACGCCAAGCTTTACCAGGGCTGGCTGGCCGAGGGGGCGGCGCGCTACGGGGTGGCGGTGCATGCCTACGTGCTCATGAGCAACCATGTGCACCTGCTCGTGTCGCCGGATACAGCCCAGTCGCTGCCCATGTGCATGCGCCACGTGAACTGGCGGTTCAGCGTGCATTCCAATGAAGCCCGAGGCCGGACCGGAGCCTTGTGGGAAGGGCGCTATAAGGCCTGCGTTATCGACGCGGATGACTATTTCCTGGCTTGCAGCCGCTATATCGAACTCAATCCGGTCCGGGCGGGTCTAGCCCCGGATCCGGCGGCCTACCGCTGGTCCAGCTACCGCGCCAATGCGGAGGGCAAAGCCGACCCGCTGATCACACCGCATCCGCTGTACGAGGCCCTCGGGGCTGAGGCTTACCGGGCGTTATTCGCAAACGCCCTCGGCGCCGACACCCTAAAATCCATCCGCGACGCCGCAAACGGCGGGGGCGCGCTCGGAAGTCCAGGCTTTGTCACCCGCATGAGCCGCCACGCCGGCCGGCCCATGGCGGTAAGACAGCGCGGACGCCCCAAATCAAAGTAATTGTACCTGGTACATTTAATAAATGTACCAGGTACAATTAAATCTGTTTGTTGAGGATCTCGACGGGGCGGTTGGTCGAATCCACGGCTACGTAGGTGAAAACGCCCTCGGTCACGAGCAGGGGGGTGCCGTGGCGAGCGCGGCGGACCCAGGTTTCGATCTTGATGGCGATTGAGGTGCGGCCGATGCGCTCGATCCGGGTGTAGCAGGTCACTTCATCGCCCACGTGGACCGGCTTGTGGAACTTCATCGCATCCACCGCCACGGTCACGGCGCGGGCGCCGGCGTGGGAGGCCGCGTGAATGCCGCCGGCCAGGTCCATCTGGCCCAGCACCCAGCCGCCGAAGATGGCGCCCAGGGCATTCGTGTCCGCGGGCATCGCCATCACGCGGATGGAGATTTCCCCCTGGGGGCCCTGTGTGTGTGTTTCGGTCATCGGTTCAGCCTTCCCGCAACGTATTGTATGCGCCGTCGATCGCTCCTACTTTATGCGCCGTTTAACGCCCGGTTCCAGAGTATTTCCCGTTATGGCTGACCTGTTCTCCAAGCCTACCTCCAAAGCTGCAAAATCCGCCGCCAAGGCGGCGAAAGCCGCTCCCTCTCGCGGCGACTACACCGCCAAGGACATTGAGGTTCTCGAGGGCCTCGAGCCCGTGCGCCGCCGCCCCGGCATGTATATCGGCGGCAGCGACGAAAACGCCATGCACCACCTCATCGCCGAGGTGCTCGACAACGCCATGGATGAAGCGGTCGCCGGCCACGCCAATACCATCGAAGTGGCGCTCGGCGCCGGCGATGAAGTGACGGTGCGCGACAACGGCCGCGGCATGCCCATCGACCCGCATCCCAAATTCCCAAAAAAGTCCGCGCTGGAGGTCATCATGACCACGCTGCATGCGGGTGGGAAATTCTCCGATAAGGTCTACCAGACCTCCGGCGGCCTGCACGGGGTCGGCGCCAGCGTGGTCAATGCGCTCTCGGACACCCTCACCGTCGAAGTCGCGCGCGACAAGACACTGTGGGTCCAGAAATTCAGCCGCGGCCTGCCGAAGACCAAGCTCACCAAGGAAGGCCCGGTCAACCGCCGCGGCACCACCGTGCGCTTCCATCCCGACGCGCAGATCTTTACCGACAAGGCGCATTTCCGCCCCGCCACCGTCTACCGCATGGTGCGTTCGAAAGCTTATCTGTTCGAAGGCGTTCGCATGCGTTGGTCATGCGACAAGAGCTTGCTCAAGGACGGCGATACGACCCCGGCCGAGGACGATATCCACTTCGAGAACGGCCTTACCGATTACCTCACCCACGTGCTTGCCGGCCGCAAACTCCTGATTCCGTCGTTCTTCTCCGGCAAGGCCGAACTCCAGGACAAGGAAAGCGGCGGCCGCGTCGAATGGGCGATCTGCTGGCCCGATGACGAAGACGGTTTCCTCAACTCCTATTGCAACATCATCCCGACGCCCGAAGGCGGCACCCACGAACAGGGCCTCAAGACCGCCCTGCTCCGCGCCCTCAAGGGCTATGCCGACCTCACCAACGCCAAAGGCATCGCCAATGTCACCGGCGATGATGTCTGGGGCGGCGCCTGCATGATGCTGTCGGTGTTCATCAAGGAACCGCAGTTCCAAGGCCAGACCAAGGAGAAGCTGGTCTCGGTCGCGGCGACAAAACTGGTCGAAACCGTGGTCAAGGATCACTTCGACCATTGGCTGTCGGGCGACGTAGCCACCGCCAACCTCCTGCTGGAAACCGCCATCGCGCGTGCCAACGACCGCATCCGCAAGCGCCAGGACCAGGACCTCAGCCGCAAGTCGGCGACCAAGAAGCTCCGCTTGCCCGGCAAGCTGACCGACTGCACGCGCTCCAATCCCATCGGCACCGAGCTGTTCATCGTCGAAGGCGACAGCGCCGGCGGCTCCGCCAAACAGGCGCGCTCGCGCGAAACCCAGGCGGTGCTGCCTTTACGCGGCAAGATCCTCAACGTCGCCTCGGCCACCGACGACAAGCTGCGCGGCAATCAGGAACTCCAGGACCTGATCGAGGCGCTGGGCTGCGGCATCCGCGACAATTACAACGTCAGCAAGCTGCGCTACGAGAAGATCATCATCATGACCGACGCCGACGTAGACGGCGCGCATATTGCCAGCCTGCTGATGACATTCTTCTATCGTGAGATGCCCCAACTGATCGCCGAAGGCCATTTGTTCCTCGCCCTCCCGCCGCTCTACCGCCTGACGCAGAAGAACGTAAGCGTCTACGCCATGAGCGACGCGCACAAAGAGGAACTGCTGAAATCCAGATTCGACGGCCGCGGCAAAGTCGAAGTGAGCCGGTTCAAGGGCCTCGGCGAAATGCCGG
>CANISR010000298.1 GCA_947470105.1 Fidelibacterota bacterium
GTCTCGATGGGCGCATTCCAGTATTTGCCGTCCTTGTTCTTCACCACCTTGCGGATGAACACGTCGTAGATTGGGTTGCCGTATTCATCGAGGCGCACGGGCTTGCCCAGGGGGCTGGTGGGCAGGTCGGTTTTCATCACGGTGTCGAGGAACAGGTTCCGATCTTCGATCTTGCCGTTGATGGCATTGATGGCCTTAGCCAGCCACATGCCGCCGATATAGTGAGTGAAGCCGTAGAGCGACGGGATCTTGCCGTATTTGTCGGAGTACGCCTTCACGAAGGCCTGGGTGGCCGGCAGATCAGCGCCCTCGGCGAAATGGGCGGCGCTGATGATGTCTTCGCATTCCGGGCCCATGGTACGGATGACCGACTGGTCGATGGTATTCTGGGCGCCGAGCAGGGGAATGCGGCCCTTGAGTCCGAAGCTTGCATACTGCTGTACCAGGCGCGTCGAATCGGCGCCGGTCTCCATGCCGAAAACCACGTCCGGCTTCAGGCTCGCTACCTGGCCGAGATAGGGGCTGAAATCGGACGTGTTAAGCGGATGCCAAAACTGCCCCAGCACGGTGCCGCCGCCTTCCGTGAACACCTGGGCAAAGCCGCCGCATTGTTCGTGCCCGAAGGTGTAGTCCTGGGCGATCATGGCCACCTTGCGGTAGCCCTGTTTCAGGGCCCAGTCGGCCAGCGGCGGCGAGAACTGGCTGGCGGCGTAGCCGCCGCAACGGATTACGTTCTTGATGCGCCCGCGCTGGGTGAGGTCGTTGGCGGCGATCACTGGAATGAAATAGGGCACGCCGTTGCCCTTCACGTAGTTGGCCACTGCGAGGCCGGTATTGGCCAGCAGGTTGCCCGCCAGGAAGTCCACCTTGGTCTGCTCTACCAGGCGCCGCGCTTTCTGCAGGGCGGTGTCCGGGTTGGAGGCATCGTCCTCGACGATGATCTCTACCTTGCGCCCGCCGGCCATATTGCCTGCGTCCGCCCAGGCCATAGTGAATCCGTCGACGATTTCCCGGCCCCCGGCGGCGGCGACACCGGTGAGCGGCGCCATCAAGCCGATCCGGATCGGCGCGGTCTGGCCCCCACTTTGTGCCCGAGTGGCCGAGATGTTCGCCGAGATGGCCACAAACGAGAGGCCGCTGGTGGCGAGGAACTGTCTGCGATCCATAACGTAACTCCTATAGCGTGCGGCGCCGGATGCGCCCGAGGATACCCTCTGGGGCAAAGATCATAATCAGGACGAAGGTGAGGCCCAGGACCATAGGCCAGCGGGCGGTGTAGGCGCTGACCGCGTTCTCGAGGGAAATAATGGCGGCGGCGCCGACGAATGACCCGAACAACGTGCCGATGCCGCCGGTGATGGCCATCAGGAGCGCGGCGACGGACTGCGAGAGTTGCACGGTGGACGGGCTGACGAAATCGTTGAACAGGGCGTAGAGCGCCCCCGCGATGCCGGCGAAAAAGCCTGACACCGTGAAAGCCAGGAACAGGTGCAGCGGCACATTGTAGCCGAGGGCGCGCATACGGCTGTCGCTGTCCTTGATGCCACGCAGCGTTAGGCCAAAAGGCGAGCGGACAAATCGCCACATGAGCAACGTGACTGGGGCAACGACCGCCAGCACCGCGTAATAGAACATCACATGATCGGCGAAGATGGCCGGGCGCCCAGCGCCCCTGATGCCGTTCTCGCCGCCGGTCACATCGGTCCAGCGCAAACACACCCCCCACACGATCATACCGAGCGACAGAGTCAGCAGAAGAAAGTAAACGCCCGAGGTGCGGATCGCGAGCAGGGCGAAGACGGCGGCCAAAGCGGTGGCGGCCGCGACGCCCAACGCAAGGCCGGTCCAGACATCGTGCCCGAGCGTGGTGGTCCAATACAGCACCACATAGGCCGAGGTGCCGAAGATGGCGCCGTGACACAAGGGCGTACGCCCGGCGAAACCCGCCAGGACGTCGATGGACATGGCCAGCACGGCGAAGATCAGGATCTGCGTGGCGATGGACACCTGGTAGCTCGGCAACAGCAGCGGCAACACCAGGAGCGCGCCCATGAGCCCCGCAATCCAGATCTGGCGGCTGCTCATGCGGTCTTTCCGAATAGGCCGAGGGGGCGGAAGGCCAGCAGCAGGGCCATGGGGCCGAAGATGGCGAAGTAAGCCAGTTCGGGGAACATCACCTGGCCGAAAGCGTTGAGCAGGCCTACCAACAATGCGCCGACAGCGGCGCCCGCGAGACTTCCGCGCCCGCCGATGATCACCACCGCCAGCGAGAATACCAGAATCTCGGAATCGGCGCTGGGGTAGAGGGTGAGGAACGCACCGCCCACGGCACCGCCGAGGCCGGCCAACGCCGCGCCGAGCATGAAGGTGGCGAGGAAGATCTTCCGGATATCGATGCCCATGGCCTCGATGGTCTCGGGATCATCCACGCCGGCCCGGATCAGCGCGCCCAGCCGCGTGCGGTTCAAAAGCAGCCAAAGGCCGGCGAAGACCACGGCCCCCAGCGCCAGAACGAACAGCCGGTATTTGGGGTAGTACAGCGTACCGACATTGAACGCACCCAACAGGGCCTCGGGAACCGGTACCGTAAGCGTGTCGCCGCCCCAGATCACCAAGGCGAGGTCGTTGAGGATAAAGGCGACCCCCAGGGTCAGCAGCACCTGGCGCAATTCAAAGCCGCGCACGAAGCGCAACAGTCCCCGGTCGAGCGCCACCCCAAGCAATGCGGAGAAAAGCATGGCCGCGAAAATGCCCAGCGCAAAGCTGCCGCTGGCCTGAGCGGCGCTATAGCCCACCAGGCCGCCGAACAGATAGAGCGCGCCGTGGGCCAGGTTAACGATCCTGAGTAGCCCGAAGATCAAGGTGAAGCCCGACGCCACGATGAACAACAGAGCCGCGAAGGTCAGGCCGTTCAGGAGCGAGAACAGGTTCATGGGATAAGCGTCTTCAATCCCTGAACTTCGTCCGTGCTCAGCACGAAGCCGAAAGCCGTCTTGATGCACAGCAGCCCCGCCTCATGCAGGGCGGGGCCGTCCATGGTCTCGACGCAGTCTTTGA
>CANISR010000299.1 GCA_947470105.1 Fidelibacterota bacterium
AGGAACGACACCGCATCAAACAGAAAACTATCGAACATCGCCGCTTGCTTCACCGCAAGCTCGCCGCTTAGAATCGACCAACCAGATGAGGCCAACACTCCGCTAAATCACCCCCGCATCTGTCCCAAATGTTCTGACGACGCACACTCACCGGTTCCGCCGCGTTCGCCCAGCGGTTTGAGACCCGTGACGCACGGCCTGATTACAGCGACCGGCGCGGCCCGGATGCCACGCCGGCACGCGGACGCTGGTCCGAAGGGGAGAAAATCCCCTACGAGTACATGAAGGGCGGCCAATACATCACCTATAACTGGGGCGAAAACGGCCTGCAGCGGCCGCCCACCGGATACGCCTGGATGAAGATCGGCGAACAGTTCTATCTCGCCGATCAGCAGTCGGGGCAGATCCGCGATGTGAAAGATGCACGCCGGGAACGCCCGGCCCTGCGCGAAGGCGGCCAGGTGCCTTATGACCTGATGGTCGGCGGCAAGAACATCTATTATCAATGGCGCGAAAGCGGCCTGCCGAAGCCACCTAATGGCTATGCGTGGATGAGATTCGGGCAGCAGTATTTTCTCGCGAACCAGAAGTCGGGGCTGATCAAAGAAGTGCGCGATATTGATGACCAACATCGCGGACGCGGGATGCGGTCTAATTATGATGAGCGGCGGCGCAATTAGAACGTCAGCGGCTGCGTCTAGGCACCCTCACCTCACCGCTTCGCGGGCCCTTCCTCTCCCCACACGGGGGAGAGGCTAGCGCGCATCTACGCTACTTCTTTGGCTTCGCCTTCTTCGGCGGAGCGGCTGCGTCCTTGGCCTTCGTGCCGGGTTCGCGATCCCAGAAGCGTAAGGCGCGGCAGGTATTCAAGAACGCACCGGCGTCGCGTTTGGATTTCAGCTCAATGCAGCCGTCATCGAACTTGTCGCCCAGACCCGTGACGTCAAACAGGACGGCCGCGGGGCCGGTGTAGCCGATGAATTTACAATGGGCGAAGGCGTCGCTGAGGAAATCCTGGGCGGCTTTGTCGGTCTTCAGGGCGTCGGCGCCTTCCGGCGAGAACAGCAGCACCACGGCGTCGTAGAGCACCGACGGACCGCCGTCGATCTTCTGCTGGGCCGGCACGATTGTGCCGTCGATGAGTTTGGCGCCGGAGATCTTCGGCGCTATGACCTCCACGGCACCGCCGGCGCGCTTGGTTGCGGACACCAGGGCGTCGTAGAGCGCAATGTCTGCGCCGTCGGTGAGCAGGATGCCGAGCTTGCGGCCGGTGAACGCGCCGGGCGGGCGTTTCAGGATGCTGAGCGCGTCCGAGGGCTGGAGTTTGCGATTGGTAGGCCGCGCGGCCTTGGCGGGCTCGGGCGGTTCGATGCCCAGGCCGTCGCATACGGCGCCGGCGAGGCCGTCGTCGATATTAAGGAGATGCGACACCACGCGGGCCCGCACGTCGGGGCGCTCAACCTTGCTCAGCTCGAATACCAGGGCGTCGGCGATATGTTTCTGCTCGCCCGCGGTCTGGCTGATGAAGAACTGCCGCGCCTGGCTGTAGTGATCGGCGAAGCTGTCGGGGCGCAGGCGCTGCTTCGGGCCAGTATCCTCCGCAAAGCTGCTGGTGCCCACCGGATGCTCGCGCGGGCCGCCGTCCTGGCCCCAGCTATTTGGCTCGTAGTTGACGCGCCCCACCGGGTTGCGCATGGCCATGTGGCCGTCCTGCTGGAAGTGCGCGAATGGGCACTTGGGCGCGTTGATGGGGATATGGGTGAAGTTGGGCCCACCGAGACGCTTAATCTGGGTGTCGAGGTAGGAGAAGTTGCGCCCTTGCAGCAGGGGATCGTTGCTGAAGTCGATTCCCGGCGGCACGTTCTGGGTACAAAACGCCACCTGCTCGGTCTCGGCGAAAAAGTTGTCCACGAGACGGTTGAGCACCAGGCGGCCGACGATGCGCACCGGCAGCTCCTCCTCCGGGATCAGCTTGGTGGGGTCAAGCACATCAAACACAAAGCGATCGGCGAACTTCTGGTCGAACACCTGAACGCCCAGTTCCCACTCCGGGAAGTTGCCGGTGCTGATGGCATCCCACAGATCGCGGCGGTGGAAGTCGGGATCGGCGCCGTTGATCTTCACGGCCTCGTTCCACACCACGGACTGGAGGCCGAGTTTGGGCTTCCAGTGGAATTTCACGAAGGTGGAGCGGTCCTTCTTGTCCAGAAAACGGAACGTATGAACGCCGAAGCCCTCCATGAAGCGCAAGGAGCGCGGGATGGCGCGGTCGGACATGACCCACATGATCATGTGCATGCTTTCCGGCGTCAGCGAGATGAAGTCCCAGAAGTTGGTGTGGGCCGAGGCGGCCTGGGGGAAGCCGCGGTCCGGCTCGGGCTTCACCGAATGGATGAGGTCGGGGAACTTGATGGCGTCCTGGATGAAGAACACCGGGATGTTGTTGCCGACCAGATCCCAGTTGCCTTCCTTGGTGTAGATCTTGACCGCGAAGCCGCGCACGTCGCGGGCCAGGTCGGCGGAGCCCTTGCTGCCGGCCACGGTCGAGAAGCGCACGAAAGCCGGCGTACGTTCGCCTTCGCGATGGAATACGTCGGCGCGGGTTACGTCGGACAGGGAGTCGGTGAGTTCGAAAAAGCCGTGGGCACCGTACCCGCGCGCATGGACTACGCGCTCGGGGATGCGCTCATGGTCGAAGTGGAAGAGTTTTTCACGGAGATGGAAGTCTTCCAGCAGGGCCGGCCCGCGGGCGCCGGCGCGCAGCGAGTTCTGGTCGTCGGCAACTGGAATGCCCTGCGCGGTGGTGAGGATGGCCCCTGTGGCCCCCGCCGTCTGGTGGGTCTCCCCGCCGGGTCCTTGGGTTTCGGCATAGCTGGAGGAGAGTGCGGCGCGGGATGCGGCGCGCGGCTGCGGCTTGGCTTTGGCCATGGAAGACCCCGGGTGAGTGTTGCGGTAGGCCACTGCAACGGATGGGGTTTTGAATAGTTCCAACTGACGCCGGAATTAAAGCGGCCAAACGCA